>CAYYMM010000037.1:0-35738 GCA_964472395.1 uncultured bacterium
TCGCCCGAAACGACCTCGCGCACCATCCGATCGACCGATTCCAATCGCCGCGCTGACACGACCAGCCAGGCGTCGCGGAAGGCTGTTTCAGAGCGATACAGTGTGCAGCCATCGAGATCCACGCGGCCAAAATCGTCCAGCTTCCGGGGCTGCTGATCCGTCAGGCGATAACGGACGCCGAACGCATCCAGCCAGGGCGAGCGGATCGTGTTCCATCGCCGATCGAAATACGTGCGCCGCTCGATCGTGTTCATCACCTGCTTCACCACGCGCGGAGGGGACGACACATAGCCTCGGAAATCACGCAACCCATACAGCAAGGCTGTATTCGGAGGCAGCACCGAGCCGTTCCATGTCGATGTATCCAGCGAATCAACTCCGATCATCCGCGTACCCGGACGGATCGCCTCCGGCAGACGGGCCGGGATGTCGAGCGTTTCGCGGGATGTGAACGGGACATACCGCGCAGCGAACGGGATCAGATCCATCATGGTCAAGGCCATTAACAATATGGGGATTGTCCGGGGCCAACCTCCCCGTCTGCCTCCCCCGTCACCCGTCATCGCGATGACGGGTGTACAGGAAAGGCTTGCGATGACGGGAACCAGCATCACCGCGCCTGCCAGCGCGACCGCCCTGAACGCATGCAGCAGCAAATCCCCCTTCTGTACATGGATCGTGAGCAAATACAGCAGATACGAGTTGTCTCCGGCCATCGCCGCGAGGTTGTCCTGAAAGAGTCTCAGGGTGAGGGACGCGCAGGTGAAGAACGTGATCACGCTTGCCGGCCAGAGCATCAGCAACAGCCGGCGACGCGGGGAAGAGGTTTCCCACAACGTGATGCCGCGCGCCGTCAGGATGATTGCCAGTGGTGTCAGGAGATGGCCGAGACGAGCCGGGTCGATCGCGAACACGATCGGCCAGGCTGCGTGAATCGCGCGACGGACCGGTGGAATCGCGAGCACGGGCAGGGTGAGAGGAATCAGGATCGCGACGATCGTGAGCGGATGGCGGCGCGTGCGACGGTCCAGGAGAGCGAACAGGGCGAAGGCGGTCGGTAGCATCCCGAAATACATCATCGGCGTGTTCATGTAGGATCGGCGGTGGATGAAGATCCCGTGATAGTCTTCCGTGGCCGGGTGACCGAAGAAATAGGGGTCGATCAGCGACATCCAGGCACCCGGGCCGAACGTGAAAATCTGATGGTAGCGTCCCGGGTCGCCTCGGAAGGTGTTCTGCATCAGAAGCCCTGTATCGAGAATCATCGGCGCGCCGATCAGGAGCCCCGTGACGAGGGCGAGAGTCGCTCCGGAGGCTGCCAGGGGAAAGGGGAGGCGGTCGGAATCCGCGGGGAAGAACCAGCGGGTGATCAAGGAGACGCCGACCAGCAGCCAGCCATAGAGGAGAAACTGCGTGTGGCCTCCCAGGAGCATGAACCCCAGACAGATGCCGGTGAGCAGTGCGTCCGGGAGACGGCGGGAGAGGCGGAAGCGTTCGATCATCCAGAGTGCTGCGAACAGCCACAGCAGAACCGCGGTGAAACGGCGGAGCTGCCACCAGACGGTGACCGGCCCCGAGAACACCAGGGCGATGACGGCGATCCGGGTCGCGAGGCGTGAACACCTCACCGAGAGAAGATAGCCGGTCGAAAAGAACGCCAGGAGCAGCAGGTGCAGGATCAGCATGACCGACCAGGCCGTCGCGTCGTTCGGGATGGTCAGGTAACACAGCAGGAAGAGGGGATCGAGCGGGAGCGAGTGGGTGTCGCCCAGTTGCGGCATGCCGCAGAAGATGTCGGGATTCCACAGCGGGAGAATGCCGGTGCGCAGGGCCGCGGCTGCGTGGGCGGCGAAGGGAAAGTACTGGAGAATCGGGTCGTCCATTTCGGGATTCTGGAGAATCGGGTTCGGGTTCGATGCGAGCCAGGGGTGTGTGGTGAGCAGCAGATCGGCGTTGAGGGGGATTTTGCCGAGGAACACCGGGTAACAGAACAGCAGAATGAGCAGCCAGACCGGCAGGACGGTGGCCAGGACGGAGCGGGGGTGCGGGGCTGCGTTCGTCATCCTGTCGATCATACCCCCAATAGACCTATAACGACAACAGCAGCGGCAGGCCTCCGCGCCTGCCGGCAAGGTAGCGGCAGGCCTCCGTGCCTGCCGGCAAGGTAGCGGGTATGTATTCACAGACGGCTTCCAAAAGAAGATTCGCCGAACACGAGGTTCGGCGCACCATATATTTCCTGATAAGCGGAGGAAGCGGTAGGACTGGGAGGAGGGGGGAGGAGAGGGTTTTATCTTTGGGAAAAACCGATATAATGTGGTGGATGATCGACGCGACACACCCCGGAGGACACATGATGCGATGGTTGATGGTTCTGATCCTGGTTCTGTGGATGTTGCCTGCTGCGCTGGCCGGTACGGGAAGCCTTGAATTCGTCGAAACCGACGTGATTTTGTATCAGGACGGCCGGGCCAACATCGAGTATGTTGTGCGGTACCGGGTCACGTCCGGCGAATTTCACGGATTTTACTTCCAGGGATTCGACCGGTTGATCCCCATTTTCGATCTCGACAATGCCTCCGCCATCGACACCACCGGCACCACTTATCGGCTTGAAATCAAGAATCTGGGGGACAAATTCGATATCATTCTGGCGGATGGGCAGGGCGTCCGGACCGGCAGCGTGACCTATCGCTTCCGGTTCGCTGCGGACATGCGTCAGGCGGGGTATCTCGCGAGGACGACAAAAGACGACGGCACCGAGCTGATCGTGTTCAACTGGTCGCCCATGCAGTGGGACGAGCCCATGTCGCATTACACCGTGAAGGTCACCTATCCCGTCGAGTTCGCGGGAGGCACCGCGAATTGGGACACCGTGCATCAGCAGTTCGAGTCGCTGCATTTTATGACCGAAAAGTTCATGAATTCCGAATACAAGATCGATTACCGCGTCCATGCGCTCGACAATGCCGCGTGGATCCAGGTCCTTCTGCACAAGGAATCGGTAGGGAGGAAGTATCATTTCCGGATTCAGCAGTACATCGATGCCTCTGTTTTCGGGAACATAGCCGTGGGCGAGCTTCCGTCCGAACCGTCTGCGTTCGGGGTATTGCGTTCCGCCGTGCAGAATCAATCGACTTCCGACGCTCGCGATCCGAAAAAGTCGCGTGGATTTCTGATATTCGGCATCGGCATGTTGGCTGTTCTCGGGCTGGCCGTCATCGGAGGCAAGCACCGGTCGATGGTAGCCGCGCATGACGGGCTGGACGACGTGTCGTGGGCGCGTGCCGACTGGGTGCCGCCGAAAATCGAGATGGCCTCGTTCCGTGTTCCCGGCAAGGTCGCAAAGGATCTCGATCCCGTGGAAGCCGCGATTTTTCTCGGGGTGCCGTATAAGCGCATCCTGTCGACCCTGCTCAGTCAGCTCGTGGACTGGAACTTCCTGGCCGTTTCGAGCCGTGATCCCCTCATCGTGACCATCGGAGCGACGCCCGCCGCTCAGGAAAGCAGTCTCGGGAAGTATGAACAGCTCCTGTTGCAGGCTGCGAAGGATGACGGGCAGTTCAGCGAATCCGAGCTCACGCAGTTGCTCAACAGCGTCGTCGAGGGTGTTCAGCAGAAGACGTGGGATTGCGACATCGATGCCACGAAGGCGCATTATGCCGCGCAGATCGGGGCAAGTTTCGAGGGCAAGCCGGCCGAGGGTGCCGCGGCGCCGGACGGGTATTCTGACGATCCGCGCGACAGTTGGTGGTACTGGTATCATCGGAATCATCACAGTCATCACCGGTATGACCGGTATCGGCATGCCTATGCGTATGAGGCGTCCCTGCCAGTGAATCCCGATAAGATGACCTATCAGGATGTGCTCAGGTCCGCGCCCGCCGGCATCAACGCCTGCCATGCCGCTTGTCATGATGCATGTCATTCCGCCTGTCATTCCGCGTGTCACTCGGCGTGCCATTCCGCGTGCCACAGCGCCTGTCACAGCGCGTGTGTCAGTGGAGGCGGGCATTAGGCATGTGGAGGCGTGTTCCGGAAAAACTCCGGTGGGTGGACGGGTTCGTGCGGCGGATCCGGCCGCATGTTACCGTGCGGATTCTCGACAACGTCGTGATCCGGATGCCCAATCAGGCGTTTCGCGTCAACGCAACCGGCGCACGCGTCCTGGCTCGGCTGCTCGGCGGAGCGGGCATGCGGAGGTTGCTCGGCGAGATGCATGTGGGTGAGGGGGATCCGCGCATCGGGGAACTCAATCGCTTCCTGGAGGATCTCGCGGTGGTGCTCGGGGATCGGTATTGTGAAAACTACCGGTCCGAGGCGATCGAGCGCGTCGAGTTCCGGCTCGGGTATATCGAGCTGCCTGTTTTGTCCGAGATCGCACTGACCGGCCGGTGCAATCTGAGGTGTCGGTTCTGTTATGGTGCGTGTGCGCATACTTCCGAGCGCACGGGTCCTGAAGAGAGGCTTTCGACCGTCGATATGGAGCGTATCCTGAGGAAAGTGCGGGGCGATGCCGGTGTGCCCAGCGTATCGTTCACCGGCGGCGAGCCTGTTCTCCGGGAGGATCTCGTTCAATTGATCGCTTATGCGCATAAAACACTCAATATGCGCGTCAATCTCATCACCAACGGGACTTTGATCGACCGGGTGCTCGCGAGGCGCATGAAGCGTGCAGGGCTTGTGTCCGCCCAGGTCAGCATCGAGGGACCCGATGTGGCATTGCATGATGCGATCACCGGAGTCGGGGGATCGTTTGATGCTTCGTGTCGCGGCCTGAGGAATCTCGTGGAGGCCGGCATCTGGGCGCATCCGCACACTACCATTTGCGGGATGAACGCCGGCCGGGTGGATGAGATGGCGGGGTTTGCGAAGGGGCTGGGCATCGAGCGATTCTCGGCGAATCTCGTGATCCCTGCCGGACGGGGAGTCGATCCGGAGCTGGATGTGCTGTATACCGAGATTGGCGGGATACTGGGGCGGGTGCGGGAGGCAGCGGCGGCGGAGCGTGTGCGGTTCATGTGGTATTCGCCCACGCCAGTCTGTCTGTATAATCCGGTGGCGCAGGGGATGGGGAATCGGGGGTGCAGTGCGTGTGAGGGGTTGCTCAGCATCGATCCCATGGGGAATGTGTTGCCGTGTTCGAGCTGGCCGGAGCCCTTAGGGAATCTGCTCACGGGGGAGTTTCGGGAAATCTGGTACAGTGAGCGCAGCCGGTTGATACGGGGCAAGGGGTTGGCCTGGTCCGGGTGTCGGGAGTGTGAGTCACTGGCTGTGTGTCATGGGGCGTGTCCGTTGTATTTTGGGGTGCATGGGCATCATGAGATTTCCGGTGGGGTGGGTGTGATTTCCGGGCCGGGGGATATCGGGACGCGTGAGGAGACTTGATGAACAAGGAGGAACTATGCCTGACATGTTGAGATTTTTCGGGTTTCCACCGGAGACGCGGCAGGATGCCGTGCGGTTTCATTTTGGGAAGAGCCTGTCGTATCGGGACCGGATCAATCTCATATTGTTGCTCGTGCTGATAGGATTTGTGTTACAGATCTGGCTTCTGATGGCGTGGCCCGGCATACCGTTTATGGTGGTAGCGGCGGCATTGGGGTTGGTGAAGGGGTATGACAGTCGGATTCGTACCAAAGCGTTTGTGCCGGACACCGAGTGGACCGGGACGACTCTTGAGAAGCTGGCGGGGATTGAGGAATTGCGGAAGAAGAGTGCCCGGTGGGATCGGAACGCTGTGGACATCACGAATGCGTGGGGATGTTTTTTATTTCTGGTGGTGATGGGAATCGGGTTGTTTGGGGCGTTGCTGGTGAGTGCCATAGCCAATGATGTGAGTGTATTGACCATATTGATGACGGATTTGATTATATTGGTGGTGCCGTTTTGGTTTTCGGGGTTCCGGCTGACGCTCAAGCAGCATGTATTGGAGATCAAGGCCGGGCTGGTGAAGGATCTGGCGGCGTATTACGAGACCATTCGCGGGGAGGGGGAGGAGTTTAAGGTATCGATGCGGCTGGCGCGGGAGAAGGGGAGTGAGGCCATGCCGGTGGATGTGCGGTTCGGGATTGTAACGAATCCGCCCAAGCCCGGGTTGTACGGGTTACAGGCGCAGATCAACATCAATATGGTACAGGGGAACAAGTACCCATATTTTTACTGTGTATTGGTGGGTAAAAAAGGGTATGGAATGCAACGCTACATCGATAAAATCGAGTTACCGAAGAAGGTGATATTGGAATACTCCGAGGATGCGGATGCGGAGGTATTGGTGATCCGTCAGGAGACCACGAAGACCAGTGGATATCATACGGATTTGAAGGCCTGCCAGCGGATTTTGCAGGCATCCGTGCAGGGGTTGAGGGTTGTGGCGGCAGGGTGAGAGAAATCCTGAAAAAGAGTTCCATTTCTGATCAGCCTGAGTATAATAATAGCGTGAGTAAGTTCGGAGTGGGATAAAAAGAGGGCATAATATCGATTGAGGGAACGGTGACAACAGGCATCTTGAGAATCAGTTTGATTGATGAGGGTGACTGCGTTGAGCATCGGAGATTCCATGTCAAAGTATAAGGTCCTATGGGCAAAAAGCACTCCGTTTCATCCTCTCTGGAAGCATCTCCTGGATGCTGCTGCTGTTTCTCTTGAACTTGATATTAAAATGTTAAGTGGGTCGCTGAGCGATAAGATTGTCGCTTTTTTTGTCGCTCTTCATGACATCGGCAAGGTCGATCCCGTCTTTCAACACCAGTTTTCTGAACAGAAACAAGACCTTCTGGATGCTGGATTCCCGGCGACAGCCGATGTTCGTTGCCGGCATGAGGCGATCTCTGCTTCTTTTGTCGAGAAGTATTTACGCTCCGCAGGGTGGCAGAATCGACTTTCAAACTCAATCTCAACGGCGATTCGCGCGCATCATTCCCATTGGAATACTCATCATCGGGGAATGTTGTCCCCATGCCCGTGGGGGTGAACCGTCAACTGCTGGCAATACGGCGTCAGGCTGGCAGTCGTCCCCACGCCCGTGGGGGTGAACCGGATCGCGTTCCCCCGTGAAAGTTCCTCTTCAATTATGATATGCCGGAATTATGTGTTGCTTTCACTGGAATCACCACCGGATCCCCGAACTAATCGAATCTTCGTCACAAGCCTCTCAAATTCGATATATGCCGTCGGAAGTTTGCCTTGCACCCTTTTGATATAAGGCTTTAATCGATCATACATGCTGCATAGGTGAAAGCCTGACATTCGATTCAGAAGATCCAGATCATACACACCGGAATGCACCCCGATCGACAGCAGTTCGAGATGGCCTAGCAGAGTCCGCACAACTTCATGCGATGAAAAATCATCGTCAATCTCCGTCAGCGCAGATTCAGTCAAAACGCCTTTTCCCCATTTCGAATCCAAGACTCGACGACCCTGATGCCACAACGGCCTGACCTGAAGCATACAGTTGATCGTTGCTTCTTTCTTCCGTCTGTCGTGATCAATTCGTAACGAATGTCCAGCCACTCCAACTTGTGACGCGAGCACAAGCATCGAAAGCGCTCCGACTACCAGAGTCGACACTTCATAAATTGACATAAACTATTCCTTTCATTGCCACAGGTTACTGGGTCAATACATTCAATCGGATTGTCTACGCCAACTCACTGTCGCCGATGCCCCGCGATTCCTATCAGCAACGAGATCCCGAGCATCAGAAGCACGGATCCTGCCGGACTTGTGGTCGGCACTGGAAGCGGTGTTGGCGTCGGTGTCGGGCTGGGTGGATCGCCCCACCCCTGCAGCTCGTATAAAAATGCATGCGTATAATAGTAACTTCCACCTCCTGTGTAGT
Organism: uncultured bacterium; assembly: GCA_964472395.1. Classification (GTDB taxonomy): domain Bacteria; phylum CSSED10-310; class CSSED10-310; order CSSED10-310; family CALFER01; genus CALFER01. Next base: position 7,844 of record CAYYMM010000037.1, read on the forward strand.
ATGACCACCCATCTATTGTGGCTCGTAGCCCCTCAACGTTCGCAATCGGGACAGAGAATTCCACTATCCCTGTGTCATACCCCGTAACAATGTTGCCATCCCCGGATCCGGAAAACGATGATCCGGGAAGAATGTTCCAGGTGCCACCCATCTTATACTCCACCTTCATAGACCAACTGTAATGTTTTTCGTAATCGCTATACCCGCCTACTGTCGCTGCCATTCTGTAGGCGATCCGATTCAGATCAACCGGTTCCGCGAATTCAGCCTGGAAAAACAGACCATGCGTTGCGGCACCATCGCCACTCGAATAGGGGGACCCGTAGTATGTCTCGAAGTCGTTGTCGTACGCCAGTGCCGGATCGCCACCCTGTTCATCACCATTCACCCGATTCCAATAGGTGTAGGTCGTAAACGGCGGGCCCAAAGCAATGTAGTTTATCTCTGCGAAACATACACTGGAGCAAACCGAGACACATAAAGAGAGGAACAAAACAAAACGAAAGGCAATAGATACATCCTGCACTGCAAGCCTCCTTTGAAAGAATGTTGACACTCTTCATATCCGAAAGCCAGCAGGATGTCAAGATTCATACAGGTTTAAGAATTTGCGATGCTGTCACAAGGGTCGGGGCTCGTGTTCGATACCGATGCCGATGCCGCCCCCGATCCGCACCCCTTCACCAATTTTTTCCGGCGAGTCTACAGCGTGTCGATCACCCTCTTCAGTTTTGCCTGGACCTGCACGGCGATACCCCCGAGCGCTTCGTTCCTTATCGCCATCATCGACGCCACGGGATCCACGGCCGATACCTCGATGCGACCGTCCGCCGTTTCCTGTACGATCACATTGCACGGCAACATGGTCCCGATCTTGTCCTCATGCAGCAACGCCTGATACGCCATCGGCGGATTGCAGGCCCCCAGTATCCGGTAATTCCGGAACTCAACCCCCAGCTTCTCCCGCATCTTCGCCCGCACGTCAATCTCAGTCAGTATGCCGAAACCCTCCATCTTCAGAACCTCGACAACACGCACCAGCGCCTCCTCAAAGCTCATCTCAACACACTTCGTAAAATGATAACTCATGGACAATCCTCCTGTGGCATGTCCATCATGAACCAAGATACGATCCGGATCAAAAGAAATCGAATCGGGTCGTGGGCGAACGGATCATCCCTTCCGAAATCGATGCTCTCCTCACCCCGTTCATCCTGAGCCTGTCGAAGGATCGGACGGGATTGCGGCCCGGGTTTTCCGCTCAGGAAAAAAATCGGTGAAATCGGCGTAATCGGTGGATGGGTGGAGTTCTTGCGCGTGTATGGGCCGATGGGCGCGGAGGCCCGCAAAGTTCTTGCGCGTGTATGGGCCGATGGGCACGGAGGCCCATCGCTACTGGGTTAAAACTGTATTGGGTTGGTTGAGGGGTTTGACAGGTGGGGTGGCGGGTGGTATTTCCTTTTTAAAGGAGATCAAACATGAAGGGATGCATGCTTCGATTGGCACTATACGTCCCGTTCCTCGCCCTGTTCCTCATCCTGTTCTCCATCCGCCAGCCATTCCCCACACTCGTGATCAACCCGGAAGCCGATGGTCTGGCCCTCGCCCCCGTCGCAGCCTTCTTCTTCTGGTTCGCCACCCTGTTCCTGCTCGACGCCCGCCAGGCTCGAATCAACCTCGAAACGGCCCGCGAGTCTCTCGGAAGACGCCTCCGGGACGGCGAACGCGCCGTCGTGTTCGGATCGGTCGAACCGCGCGGCGAACTGCTCGAAGCCCCCTTCACGGGCGAAGCATGCGTCGGCTACCTGTACATCATCCAGCACAACACGGGCGGAAAAACCGGAACGGTGATCGATTACGAAGGCTACGCACTCACACAAATCGCCATCCAATGCTCCCAGGGCACCCTGGCCGTCCTCGCCCCACCCGACAAGGAACTTTTCTACGAAATCCCCTTCAAAATGCTGACCGGCGACGACGCATTCTCACGCGCCACTCTGTACCTGCAGAATACCGATTTCGGTGCGCCGCGGGGAACGCCCGGACACGCGAACCGACGCGATACCACAGACGGGCCGGGCAGTTTCCGGACCGACGTCAACAACAATCTCAACACGGATCTCCGTGCTTGCATTCTCAGACAGAAAGTCCTGCTCCCGGGCGACACCGTCCATATCGCCGGCATTCATTCCGAGGCGAAACAGGCGATCGTACCGGATCCGGACACGATCATGAAACCGTTCCACATCGTGCCGGGCGGCGAAGCCAGTCTCGCCGGCAAGCTCCGCGGCAAACTCAGAGGCGCTGTCATCTCAACGGCCCTCGGTCTGTCGGTCGTCGCGGTCTACTTCTTCGCCTTCCTGCTCCGGGCGAACTGATGCATCGGGTCGTTTCTCTGAAGGCCTGACGCCTTCATGTAAGGAGGCTATTATGAGAAGTTTGGAATGTTTCCGCGGGGTGCTGCTCGGGTGTCTGATCTTCGTCGTATCCGCGTTCTTCTGCCCCTCCGCGCGCCCGGCCGATGTCGATGTCGACGTGCGACTGAACAACGGCGGCTTCATCTCTTTCGATCACTTCAAAGCCGCTCTTTATCTGAACAACCATGCGGCCGCACTCTCCGGGACCGCAATCTTCGGCATTCTGGAAATTTCAGGCGCATACTACTTCTGGCCTGATTTTTCCCAAGACGTCAATTTCCTGCAGGCGGACGTCAGCACCGGTGAATCGAACTGGATTTATCTCGAGTTCGACTTCCCCGACATCGATGCGTACGTCCCGTTCGGACCGATGCAATTCTGGGGTGCATGGTTTCTGGACATGGAACAATATGGCTATGATGTCCAGGAATTCTGGCTGGATAGCGCACATAAATGGACGCCGACTCCGGTTGCTCCGACACCGACTCCTCAACCACCAGCCCTGGCCATGATCTCGCCGGGTTCATTCACCATGGGATCGCCTTCAGACGAGGCATGCAGGCAGGCGGATGAAATCGAGCATCCCGTCACGTTGACACGCGAGATCGGCATGATGACGACAGAGGTGACACGCCAGATGTGGGCGGCGCTGAAAGCGGCACACCCCGGATTACCCGACGACCCAAGCAATACAGCCTTCAGCCCGACGATGTCGCATCCCGTGCAGATGTGCACGTGGCACGAAGCCGTGCTGTTCGCCAATCTGCTGTCGGTGCAGATGGGTTATGCACGCTGCTACTTCAAAGATGCCGGTTACACCGTGCCGGTCGATTCGGACAATTATACGACGGAACCGGTCTATTGCGATTTCACGGCGTCAGGTTACCGGTTGCCGACGGAATCGGAATGGGAGTATGCCACACGCGCCGGAACGACAGCGCCGTTTTCATGCAATGAACCGAATTTCAACGCGGGGGTATGCGCCAACTGCGATCCGGGCATACTGCCGACTCTCGAACTGTATTGCGTCTATTGTGCGAACTGCCCTTACGCAACGCTCCCGGCGGGTACCAAGCTTCCGAATCCATGGGGTCTGCACGATATGCACGGAAACGTGATGGAGTGGTGCTGGGATGTGTATAGTGCCTATCCAACGACAGGAGTCACCGACCCGACAGGACCCGCTTCCGGATCGATTCGCGCGGTTCGCGGCGGTTCCTGGGATACCTACGTGTGGCTCCACCGATCGGCGTGCCGATGGAATTACAGCCCAAACGAGCGGTTCAGTTACCTGGGATTCCGGCTCGTCCGGTCCACGTGATTCGTCAGGGTTCTCATCCATCGATCCCCAGCGCTTCACGGACCGCCCCATCCGCCAGTACGGCGCTCGTGACTCCATCCGCCAGGATTCCTCCGCGGTCCAGCACGATCACCCGCTCACAGGCGGCCCGCACGAGTTCCAGATCGTGAGTCGCCAGGATCTTCGTGTGCCGGAACCCCCTCAATAACTCGATCAGCCGCCGCCGCGCCCGCGGATCGAGATTCGCCGAGGGTTCGTCCATCACGAGCACGTCCGGCGTCATCGACAAAACGGTCGCAATCGCCGCAGCACGCTTCTCACCGGCGCTCAACCGATACGGCGGCCGATCGGCAAGATGCCCGATCCGGACCTGTTCGAGCGCATCCCGGACTCGCCGCTCCACATCCTCAGCCGGCACCCCCATGTTCACCGGCCCGAACGCGACATCCTCCCGTACGGTCGGCATGAACAACTGGTCGTCCGGATCCTGAAACACATACCCGACGGCCCGACGCACCTGCGGCAGCGTCGCCTCAATGACCGGCACATCTCCAACACGAACCTCACCCCGCACAGGCCTCAGGATGCCGATCAGATGCAGCAGAAGCGTCGATTTACCCGCACCGTTACCTCCCACGAGCGCAACGGATTCGCCATGGGTGATCCGGAACGAAACACCCCGCAATGCTTCTGTACCATCCGGATATCCGAACCATACATCTCGCATTTCGACAAGATGATGACTCATCGGCCACCCGCAATCACCCCGCCGAGCCACTGTGCGGGATCCGCCCAGCGAAGGGCGATCAGAACCGCCGAACAACTCCCGAGAAACACCCAGTCCATGCCCCGGAACCGCAATACCCCGGCATGCCGCACGGCACCCGTAAATCCCCTCGCACGCATGGCCCGATGCACCCGGACGGCACGATCGAGCGACCGCACGAGAAGGTTTCCCAGCAGCGATCCGTAGAGGCGCATGGGCAATCCGCGCGACAGACCCGGGCGATTCCCGGCCGAGCGCAGATCGACGGCCCGCCGCATCGATACGGCTTCATCCGAAATGACGAACAGATACCTCACGAGAAACAAGACCTGCGTTACGAAGATCCCGGGAACACCCATCATGGCCAGCCCGGCCCCGATCCGATGCATCCCCGTGACCGAAACGAGCAGCAGCGCGGCACTCACGGTCAGAACAGCCCGGATCAGAATCGATGCGAACGAAATCACCCCGCCGGTCAACCCGATGCCGACGATGGTCCCCGCAATTTCACGGTCCACCACCAGATTCAACGCGCCGATCATCGCAGCGAAGGGCAGGGCGATCGCCAGTCTGCGGATGATCGGCGTCACCGGAATTCCCGCGATCCCAAGCCCCAGCGACGGGAACAGCACAAACGGCATCAGTGCGGCGATCCGGTCGGGCGAAACCGACATCACGACTACGATATACAGCGCGGTCACGAGAATCTTGGCGCGCGGATCGAGCCGGTGGACCGGGGAGTCGATCCGTGCCAGTTCGTCGAGTTCCCCCGGATCGATCCAGTGCCGGCCGTTCATCCCCGGATCTCCGTGAGCCTCACGCGGTTTTCCGGGCCGACCCGATGCGGGAGGCGAACCCCGCGAACACGGCGACCAGCAGGACCACGGCGCCTCCGATCACTCCGGCTGCGGATGTTCCCGCATCGACTGCAGGCCACATCGGTTCCCCGGCATCCCCCTCACCCGTTGCCGCTCTGCCATGACGGAAACTGTAGTCGGGCATCACGGCCGTGGTCTCCTGAATCTCCGAAAGGCCGGCATGCCAACCGCTCCGACTGCCGCCCAATTCCCCCGCCACTCGCTCGATCGCCCACTCCAGACCGTCGGGATGCGCCGATGCGAACCAGCTTCCGATCCCGCCCAGAAGGAGCGCGCCTGCGAGCAATCCCAGGGCGAGGGGTTTGAAGGATGCTTCCGGAGACGGAACCATTTCAGGGCGGGCGGCGGAGACGAAGAGGACGACGGCGGCCGTCGCGAGACCCTCGATGATGCCGATCGCAAGATGAATCGGGAGCATCAGCGCCAGAAAGGTCGGCACGGGAAGTTCCGAGATGCCGGAGAGGCTGGTTTGAAGGACCACGGCGGCCGCACCAGGTAAAAGTCCCGCCGATGCGGCGATGACCGATGCCCGGAAAATCCGCGCCCGGGGTGCGGCGCCGGGGCCGGCAATTCTGCGGTACACGAAGGGGTATGCGAGAAATGCGGGGAAAAATCCGAGATTGAAGATGTTGCATCCCAGCGCGAGCAGGCCGCCGTCGGCGAAGAACAGGGCCTGGACCGTGAGCACCGAGGCGATGGTCAGGAACGCCGCGTGCGGACCCAGCAGGATCGACAGCAACAAGCCTCCGCCGATGTGCCCGCTGGACCCGGTCCCGGGAATCGTGAAGTTGATCATCTGCGCCGCGAACACGAACGCGCCCAGAACGCCCATGAGGGGTGTCAGGTCGTCCCGTGTGTCGCGCCGGAGCGACCGGGCGCTGTGAACGAGCAAGCTTCCTGAGACCAGCCACATCGTCCCGCCGACCGCGGGGGAAATCAAAGCATCCGCCATGTGCATCGAGTCATCCTCCCGGGGCCACTATAATGGATTTTCGCGTCTGCGCAACCCGGAGACGCAGGGCGCATCTCCCTTGAATTCCTGAGCAGGAAGGATTATACAAAACAATCTGATTCGTTCGTCTCCATTTCGTGAAGAAAGGTGTTGGTCATGATCAATCGACGCATTCAATTCCTGGTCTGTCTGATGGCACTTCTATTTTCCGCCCATACAATGCTTGCGGACTCCTTCCAGCTCAACCCGGCCCAGGGGCTGATCGGCACGACCGTCGCCTTCTCGGGACACTGCGACTCGGCCCGGAACGCTACAGTCTCGGTGCTCTGGCCCTCCCTGATCATGTCCAACCCCCCAGCGGTGATCGCCGGCGCGTTCATCGATGCCAGCGGGGATTTCGCAGGCAGTTTTTCCGTCCCTTACGGATACTCCAACGGAACCTACACGGTCACGCTCCGGACGGGTAACTGGACGATCGGCTCGACGACCTTCAAGATCGGCCTGTCGGATGGCGGCGATGCGCTCCCCCCCGCGATCACCGCGCCATCCCGCTGGGAGCTGAATCAGGAAGACGACGGAGGGCGGGATCTCTGTATGATCTCCGATGACGTCGGATTCGCGATCGATTACAACGGCGAGGTCACCCGGTTCAACGGTTTCGCGTGGATCCACCAGGCGCAGATCACCTCGGATGACTCGCTCCGGTGTATCGAAATGATCTCGGAAACGGACGGTTGGGTCGGTGGCACGGGTGGCCGACTCTGGCACTTCAACGGCTCGACCTGGACGCAGGCGGCGCAGACGATGCCGGACACGGTGAGGGCTCTCAGCGCGGTCAGTCCCAACAATGTATGGGGCCTCTGCGGCGTGGAATCCTCGTCAAGCAGCGGCACCAACTACATCATCCATTACAACGGTTCGACCTGGACCTCCCAGACGGTCACGGGCAACGCCATGCACTGGGAAGACATCAAAATGGTGTCGGCGAACAACGGCTGGGCGATCGGCGTGGGCTTCGTCGACATGGGGTTCACATACGGCACCTACATGTTCCGCTATTCCGGCGGCGCCTGGTCGTATCACTCGACGCAGGCAGCGAATCTGACGGACATGGCGGTGATCGGCCCCAATGCGGTCTGGGCGGTCGGCATGAACGCCAACCGCTACAACCGCACATTCTCATACGCCTTCTGGAATGGCTCGGCCTGGACGGTCTCGAACGATACCCACATGGTGTCGACGCAGCTCGACGAGGTCACCTGCGATTTCCCGGACGCGGATCACGGTTTTGTCTCAGGCGGCCGTTTCTACGACTTCAGCGCGCGATACGAAAACGGTACATGGTATTATGATTCATTCACCTCCGACATCGCTCTCGCTATCGACATGACCTCGGCGACACAAGGCTGGATGCGCAGCGCGCTCGGATATCAACGCTATTACGGCAACGAACACCTCCATCTGATTCCGGCGACGGGTGCGCCGGGCCAGCGCTTGACCGCTCGCGTCGCCAACATGCCGCCTTCGACGGATTTCTGGATCAGCTGGGAGGAGACGCCAACCTGGAGCTCCGTGCCGTTTCTTACACCGATCCGGACGGATTCAAGCGGACGCTTCGAAACCGATGTCTATATTCCGATGACCGCCGAGCCCGGCGACCACGCGTTCGTGCTCTCGACGCTGCAGAATGTCGAAAACCGTGGTGTCGAGCCGGTCGCCGTGTCGGAGGGGTCCATCACGGTGCGATCCTGTGTGTTTTACTCGATTGCGGTCCCCGATACGCTCTATGTCCGGCTCGGAGGCTGGGGAGGCAAAGCGGGACGGGATCCGCAGATCGAGGTCACGGCGCGGGTCAGTTCCCTGCTGCCGCCTCAACCCGCGGCCCATGTCCCGATGACCGTAACCGTTGCCTCGGCGGGGCAGGGTTGCACGATCGACGCGGATGCGCAGACCGACGGGAGCGGATTCTTCCATGTCACGGTGCAACCTGCAGAAGGCGACAATCTGATCGCTCTGCATCCCACCAGCAGCCCGTTGGACGTGTATATGGTCCGCGTCATTGGCTACATGCAACCGCCCCCTCCCGATGATTTGCCTCCGGGATTCACCGCGGTTGCATGGGTGGGGGATGGTGCATTGCGCGAGATCACGCTGAGCCCGAACTGGGGGCCGGAAACGTCCGAGTTTACGATCCGCGGCCGGGGTTTTTCGCCGAATCAGTTCGCCTACGCCTACTGGGACAACGCGGTGCTGCTTGGCCAGGTCAACACCAAAACGGGCGATTTCGCGCTGGAAGCCTCCCCGCAGGACAGTTCGGGAACCCATACGGTCAGCGTCTATACGCATAACGGGGATTACGCCGTGGCGGCATTCACCTGCGGGTCGTCGGCGCCGGATCAGACTCCTCCAGCCGTCACGATCACCGCTCCTCCGGACGGCTCGACGCTCAGCGGCACCGTGATGATCTCGGCGTCCGCCACAGACACGGGCGGGATCCGGACGATGGACATTTTCCTGGACGAGATCCGGATCGCGCAGGCGCAGGACGATGCGATCACCACTGTGTGGAATACGACGCTGTCCGAAAACCGTGATTATCAGATCATCGTCGCGGCGACGGACGTCTCCGGTAACAGAGGTATCGGAGCGATCCATGTCACGGTGGACAACACGGGAGGCGATCAGCTCGCGCCGATGGTGACCTTCGTGAGTCCCTCACAGGGAGCGCCGGTTTCCGGGATGGTCGATGTCGAGGTAACGGCGGTGGACAATGTGGATGTCGCATCAATCGCAGTCTATCTCGATGGACATCAACTTCTGGGCAACTCGCAGGGTAGCCCCTGCACGTTTTCGTTCGATTCGAACCGCTTTGCATCCGGCACGCATACGCTCCGGGGCGTCGCATACGATTCGGCGCGGAATCCGGGTGAAGAGACCATTTCGGTGCAGATCGTGTCGTCCGACTACGATCCGGACAAGCCGGTCATCATCGTGAGCGCTCCGAGCAAATGGGACACGTTGTCAGGAACGGCCCAGATTGCGGCGACCGCCACGGACAACTCCGGAACGCCGCCCACGATGACCGCCTGGCTGGACGGTGAGCGGATCGCGGGCCCCGTGGCCGGCCAGATCAATGCTTCGATCGACACGACGGAATACGAGTCCGACATTCACAATCTGCAGTTTTTCGCCGAAGATGCCCGGAACAATTGCTCGGTCACGAGCATTCCGGTCGGCTTCTGCAACGCTCCCGATCGCGATTCCGGCCGTGCCCGCCCGTTCTCGCACCGTTGCGCGCCGGTAGCGCCGGATATCAACATCATGATCCTGAGTCCTCAGGAAGGCGCGGACAATATCTTCTGGCAATGCGAGTTTCCGTTCAAAATCGTCGCATATTCGACTATTTCATCGATTTATGCCGTCGATGTCATGCTGCTGAACGAAACGACCGGCGTGGTCGATCTGTGGGACACCTTCGTCGATACCGACCATCACGGCATGAGCGTGATCGATCTGACGCATTCCTTCAGTGCCGGCGGTGACTACCTGCTGTCCGTCGACGCGGAAACGGTTTCCGGCGAGCACACTGTCATGGAGCGGCACTTCGAGGTGATTCAGATCAAGGAACGCGACTGGATCGGCTGCAGTTTCCCCCGCGTTGTCCTGCACGTGGAACCGGATCCGCTGCAGTTCCGCATCACCGTGACGCCCTTCCGGTCGCTCGAAGCCAATCTCAGCGCCACACGACTGGAAATGATCAACAGCGACACCCAGCAGCACTATCTTCTGGAGGAGAATTATGGCGATCCGATCGAGTATTATCTCGATGTCGACGCCTACACGACGGGCCGGTATACCCTGATCGCGACCGGCGAGTCGGCGACGAACGTGCCGGTTCTGGGTGACAGCGCGGATGTGATGCTGGATTCGTCGACTCAGATCGATATCAGCTCGATCTGGATGTATTGCTATAATCCGGTTGCCGAGGCCACGATGGCGTCTTCGGCCCGATTCCATTGCAGTCTGGGCATCACCAACGACAAGGGTTACACGGTTCCCTACCGGGATCTCATCACGATTTCGAGTTCCGATCCGACCGACGAGATCAGCATCGGGAGCCTCCGGTTCGATCTTCCGTATGTGTACGCCATGTCGGTCAATGACGAAGGTCGGATGGATTTCGGCATCCTCGCATCGACCAGTGGCACGCATGTCATTACCGCGTCAGCCGGGGGCAAATCCGGATCGACGAATCTGGAGGTGTCCTATTCCGACGGCACGATGCCGGGGTACCGGCTTGAGACGGGACTGGAACCCTATTCCGACGTGATTCTCGATGTCGAATTCAGCGATGAAAACGGGGATCTCGTGCCGTTCGACGCCCGATACACGCTCACGGCGCCGGACAACCGGGTCTTCACGGATGTTCTCACCGGCCAGCTCTTCCACTCGGCCTATACCTGGCCCGCCTCACGGTATGCCTTTCAGTATCTCGAGAACTACACCGTCGGCGTGGAGATCTACTGGCGGAACACCGCCGAGATTCTCGCGTCGAAAACCTACCACTTCACGTATCTCGCGTTCGACTCCCCGGAACTGCAGATCATGACGGATCTCTCGGCGCAACGCCCGCCCTGGCCGGTCAACGTCTGGATCGAACTCAGCATGGACCCGATCATCGCCGATCCGATCGAACATGTCGAAATCGACTGGCATCTCGAATACCCCGGCGGCGTGCAGCGCAGCGGTGTGGCGGTGACCAATGACCGGGGCAAGGCGCTGATTGACACGACCGACCTTCCTCCGGGAACGCCGAACGGTCCCGTGTCGCTGGAATACGCTCTCTACAAGCCGGGTTATCAACCCAAAGTCGGCGCGTTCTACCTGTATTATTCGGCGGCCGCGCGCGATCCCGTCCTGTCGTTCACGGGTTCCGCTCCCCTCATCCTGAGCGACGCGTCCGGCAACCAGATCGGGCGCAGACGCGACGGGATCATTCATCAGTTCGACGACAGCGTGTTTTTAGGAGGCATTCCTGACCGCGGATCGATCCCGGCGATTGCCGGTCAGACCTACCGGGCGGTCTCGGACGGCTCGCAGGTCAATCCCGGTTTCAACGGGACGCTCGATATGCGTCTGCAATCCGGCGATTCGATCGGCGCGATCGTCGTGCCGCATCCCGAGGCCCGCGATTACAGGATCGACATGACCATTGCCACAGAGAATGGCCGGTCGCGTCACGCGATTTCCCTGCCGGAGCCTGCGACACACCTCACCCGCGTCTATCCGGCGGATTCCGCCACCGACGTGCCGCTAGACGCTCCGATCGAAGTGGCTTTTTCGGAGGCGGTCCAGCCGGCCACACTTACCTGGCAGATCGCGCCGGATCCGGGCGGATGGAGTGTGTCCTGGAATCCCGCGCAGACGATCGCCGTGCTGTCGCACGATGATTTTGAGGCGGATACATACTACGTGATTCAGGTGACCGGAGCGCTGGATGCGGACGGACAGCCGCTGACCCGCGGCCATATTCCGATGCTCTGGACGTTCGCGACCCATACCGTCTGCCCGTCGATGGATTTCGACGAGGACGGGTATGATTCCGAACAATGCGGAGGAGCGGATTGCGACGACACGAATCCGGATGTGCACCCGAACGCCGTGGAAACGATGAACGGACGGGATGATGATTGCGATGGCGTGATTGACAACGGGTTCGACCGGATACCGCCGGCACCGGTCGGAGATCTGACAGCGTTTTACAACGAAGGCAATCAGACCGTGACGTTCACGTGGACCGCGACCGGCGAGGACGGCCTCGTGGGAACGGCCACGAGTTATGATATCCGATATGCCGTTCAGATGAACGGGGATATATGGGCATACGCGGAGACGCTCACGGGGGAGCCAGCTCCGGGCACTGCGGGAACGGCTGAGAACTGGGCCGTCACGGTGCCGCTCGGGGAGGGACAGACCGAGTTTGCTGTCCGGGTGAGGGATGCGTCGGGGAACGAGTCCGAACTGTCCAATATTGCACGGATCGATCGGACGCCGGCGACTGCGACACCGACTGCGACCATAACACCCCCATCGCCGACACCGACGCCAAGTCGAACACCGACGCGCACGGCGACACCGACGTCGACTACAACCGCTCCGCCGACGCCGACACCAACGCCGACAGCGACCCATACGCCGCCATCGCCGACACCGACGGCCACCGGAACACTTCCATCGCCAACTCCGTCGGCGACACCATCTGCGTCGCCGACACCGACCACAACCCCATCCGCGTGTGCGCAGACCGGTGTGACGGTCTGGATGCCGTCGCATCTGTTTCGTGGAGGGGATCCGTGCGAGTGCCGGGTGACGGTCTGTAACGCGGATGGTGCGGTGATTTCGGGGTATCCGCTCTTCGTGATCCTCGATGTATATCAGACCTATTTCTTCGCGCCGTCATTCGGCGCGTTCGACAGTTATCTCGAGCAGTATCCGTCGTTTGCTCCGGGGGAAACCACCGTGCAGGTTCTGCCAGCCTTCGCGTGGCCGTCGGGAGTATCCGCCGCTGGCGGGATTCAGTGGTACGCGGCATTGACGAATCCTCAGATCACGGAACTGTACGGAACACTCGGAACCTGGACATTTGGCTGGGAGTAGAATCATGCGCATCATCCGTTCGCTACTGTTCGTTCTGATCTGGGGCATACCGGTATCGGCCGGAGTGCTGGAAGATCCGTTTACAACGGGCCACGACTATCTGACCGGCGGTGTGTCGGGGACGATCTGGGAGGGGCTGCAATACACCTCACCCGCCTCCGTCACGACGCTCGACGCCTCGGTCACGAACAGCGAGGCGCTAACCCTGTCGTCGTCGAACGGCTACTGGGAGAACACCGGAGCGAACGGTGTGCTTCTGTTTGTCAATGTGACGGGGGATTTCATCGCTGAACTGGAGATCCGCTCCGCGGTGGCGGTGCTGTATCACGACATGGGCCTCATGGCGCGCGTCGCGGATACGGGATCGGGGGGCGCGGGCGAGGACTGGATTGCGGCGCGCTACTTTTTCGCCAATCCAGGCGGCGGCATCATTTCGCTGCGCTCCACCGACAACGGCGCATCGACCAATTACGACGTGGGGACGCTCCAGCGCTTCATGCAGCTCGAACGCAGCGGCGATACGTTTTATTACCGGACGAAGATCAACTCCGGGGATGCCTGGACACTCCGGCGGACGCAATCCCGTTCCGATCTCTCCGGTCTGGCGCTCCAGGTCGGCATCTGGCAGGCGACATTCAGTGCGAACACCGGGACGGCCCTGTTCGAATCCTTCCGGATCGAAGGACCGAACGTCAATCCGCCGACTGCGACACCCACGGCGACACCAACGCCGACCGCCAGTCCCACGGCAACTCCGACGTCAACGGCGACGCCGACGCCGACCGACACAGCGACGCTTACCCCCACCGTTACCCCGACGCCGACTGACACATCCGCGCCGACAGATACTCCGACGGAAATCCCAACGGACACCCCGACCATCGAACCGACCGCGACGGTAACCGAAACGCCGACTCAGATTCCCAGCGCAACCGCCACTCCGTCACCGACCGAAACGCCGGTTCCTCCCATACCGGCGACCGATCAAACAGGAATCACTCTGCTGATACTCGGGTTCGGTCTGATGCTTGTCAAAACGGGATTAAGAACCCGATAAACTCACTTCAAGCTGCAGCAGGCATCTCTGCCTGCTGCCATTATAAGAACAAGACAGCCCTGGGTGGCGCCGGCCTCCGTGCCGGCGTTCTTATAAGCGGTGATATTCTTCGGGTGAACCCCTGAACGAGAAGATCCAGCTCCGGTTCATCCTTCGACAGGCTCAGGATGAACGGGTATGGGGGGAGAATACAGACCCGCTTCCTTGCCGGCAGGCACGGAGGCCGCTTCTGAATACAGACCCGCTTCCTTGCCGGCAGGCACGGAGGCCTGCCGCTCTGTATTAACGGACGCGCCTGAAATACCGTCCGATCCGGTGAAACTCCCCGCGTCCCAGGGCCTCGATCCCCTTCCCGATCAACCGCAGCCGGTCCGTCACACGCCGCGCCAGGTCAAACACACCTCCCCAGCATGGCCGGTCGAACCACTCCGCGGGTCTCCCCCCCAACCACCTCAACCAGTGCCTCGGAATCCACGCGATGTCCGTCAGATAAATCAGATAATTCAGATACCGTCCCTTGGGGATGAAAAACGGCTTCCGGTAGATCTCGGCATCATCGTCCGCCAGCAACCCCTCGGCCTTCGCCCGATCGTGCAGGTCGGTCCCGGGATAAAACGTCAGTGACGCCAGACACAGTTTGAACCGGCCCGGAATGCGTGTGAGGAGATCCAGCGTCGCCCGCACGTCGTCTCTCGATTCCCAGGGGTTGTCCAGAATGACATGGTAATGCGGAGTGAGCAACGGCGGAGTGTGCGCATGAATGAGCCTCGTCCCGTCCAGAATCTCGGCGATCGTCTCGGCACGCTGATACATCGCCTGAATCCGCGGTGACCCGGTCTGAAGTCCCATCTCCAGAAACACAAGGCCGCAGTCCAGCATGAGTGTGAGTTGTTCGCGGGTGAGTGTTTTCGGACTGGCCTGCGCATAAAACGGCAATCCGATTTCCGCAGCATACCGCTCGCAAAGTTCCCGCAACGCATTGTCGGGCATCGCCGTGAACACATCATCGAAAAAGTGAACCGCACGGATGAACGGAAACGCCGCCGTGACCGCTCTGAGTTCCTCCATCACATGCCCCGGCGACCGGAACCGCAGATACGGCTCGTTGCGATGCCGGTCGGCCATGATCCGGTTCGCGCAATACGTGCAGCGGTGCGGACATCCCCGCGAGGTCATCGTACGATAAACCGTGATCGCTCCGCCGCCAACTGCCGGCATGAGCGGCAGGATCCGCGCGAGCGCCTCCGTGGTCATCGGCAGCACGTGCCCGGAGATCGGCTCTAAAAAGTAATGCCCGTCCGGACCCATGTCCACAAGGGGAAGCTCATCGAGATCCCCGATCAGCTCGGGACACCCCGTGTCGACGATCCGTCCGTCGCGCCGCACCCAGTATCCCGGAATCCCCGAGGGTTCCCGCCCCGCCCCGAGCGCTTCGATCACCCGCGGCAGCACGCGTTCCCCCTCACCCACACAAACGCCGTCCGCATGATCCAGCGCGTCAGCAGGATTGACTTCGGTGTGAATACCTCCCCAGACAATCCGCGCATGCGTCGATTTTCGCAGATGCGCCGTGATCTGAATGGCGCGGTCGCGATACTGCGACATGAACGACAATCCGATGATGTCGGAACCATCCGCGATCGCGGCGATCTGCTCGAGCACATCCTTGGGATACTGGTACTGGAATCCGCCGCCATGCCGGAGCATCTCGATGCCGCCAGGTAGGAAAATCACACGGACTTCATGCCCCAGCCGCCTGAGATACGCCGACAGAGCACGCACGCCGAATGCGCTGATGTCCGCGGGAGTCGGTGTGATGAAGGTCAGGATCATGCGGGTGAGGTGGGAGGAGGCGGGATCAGGGATGGCCCGATCCCGGTTCCGGGGGGGTGTGGTCGAGACGCCTGAGGGCACGCGAACGGTAAAACCCGTACAGGGCGTCGAGTGGTTTCGAAAAGAGCGGTCGGTGAAAGATCGAAATGGCGGCGCGTGAACTCATCAGCGCCAGTATCGACCGGGGAACGGGCAGTGAAAAAAGTGAGTAGAGCAGATTGATGTAGTTGATGTCCCGCATGTTGTACTGCTGGCGGTAGATGTCGCGGATGTCGTCCGTTATGAGTCCTTCTTCACGCGCTTTATCGAACAACCCCGTGCCGGGGAAGAACGTCAGCCGGAATATCTGCAGATAAAACGGCGGCGGCATCTTCAGCAACAACTGCAACGTCTGATACTTGTCCTCGATGGTCTCCCACGGATTGTCCAGTATGAAATCGTAAATCGGCGGCCGGAGGCGCGGGATATACTCGCGCAACAGCCGGCCCATTTCGATGATCCGCTCATTGGTGTGCGTCCGCTGATAGAGTTGCTTGATACGCTCGGACCCGGTCTGAATGCCGATCTGGATGTTCACCATGCCAGCATCGACCATCGGATCCATGCGGTTGCGCGTGATGGTTCGCGGCTCCGCCAGACACTGGAACGGCCGGTGAACGATCTTCTTGTACTGCTGGGCGAAGTAGTCGCATTCCGCGGCGGAGACATCGAGAAACGAATCGTCGGAAAAAGTGATCTCGCGGAACCACGGCATCTGATCCAGGATGCCCCCGAGTTCCTCCATGATGTTGTCGACGGACCGCCTCCGGATGCTCTTGCAACTGGTGTAGACCTTCCGAAGCGCATCCCAGCAACAATAGGTGCAGTGATGCGGGCAGCCACGACTCGCCAGCGTCTGATAAAATAACGCGGCGCGGCCTTTCGTCGGGGTCATCTTCGTCAGATACTTCCGTAGCAACTCCGCATTCATCGGCTCGATGCGCTCGGTCTGCATGTCGAGCACATGGTGGTCGTCCATCTGATAATCAAAAAACGGCAGCGAATCGAGATCCTCGATCATGGGACGGGGGTCGTTGCGTACGATCCGCCCGTCAACCCGCAGACACATGTTCGGGACCGCGTCGACCGGTAAATGCCTCTCGAGCCGATCCACAAACTCGACAACCGCCGATTCGCCTTCGCCGATACACACATAATCGGCATACTCCAGACACTCTTGGGGACGGATCGTGGGATGAATCCCGCCCCAGATCACCGGCACCGAAAGACTCTTTTTGAGGTGCTCCGTCAACGTCGCGGCCTGCTCGAAGTAATTCGTCATCAGGCTGATGCCGATCAATCCCGCACCGCGACACAGACCCGTGACCTGATCGAGCACGGCATCCGAGTAACGGCACATGAAGTCGCGTCGATACTCGATTTCCGGGAACTGATAGGGCAGAAACACCATGCGGACATGATGGCCGGCGCGCTTGAGCACGGCCGAGACCATCCGGAGGCCCAGTGCACTGATATCGGAATAGGGGGAGATCAGGACGACATCCATGGGCGGGACTGTAGCAGGATCGGAGTAAACACACAAGATACGGACCCTTCGACAGGCTCAGGGTCCGGGGGCCTTCGGCCCATACAGGACCCTTCGACAGGCTCAGGGTCCGGGATAGGCTCAGGGTCCGGGGGCCTTCGGCCAACACAGGACCCTTCGACAGGCTCAGGGTCTGGTCTGGGATTTCACGGCCGGGGTGGAGACAGAAAGAGAGGTTTTGATTCTGGGGATCGGTTTGTGTAAAATCCATAATGAGTGAGGGAAGGGCATGGTTGATTTATACAAACATCGCGAACGATCAACAGGGTTCACCTTGATCGAATTGCTCGTCGTCGTAGCCATCGTCGGGATTCTCGCGGCCGCCGCCATTCCGAACCTGCTCCGCGCGCGGATCACGGCGAACGAAACCGGTGCGATTGGCGGATGCAAAACGGTCTGCGCCGCCCAGCATGACTACAACACCCAGTCATCGCCTCATACCTATACGGGCGACCTGGCATGCCTGGGGAGCGGTAACGGCGCTGGACACGTCTCGTTCATTGACCCGAATCTCGCAACCGGACTGAAAACCGGCTATCACTTTTCCATTACCGCCGCCGAAGCTTCCTTGGACGGAAGCATCTGGACATGGTCGCTCACGGCCTGGCCCGTCCTCTACGGCAGCACCGGAATCCGGACATTCTACGTCGATGCCTCGGGCGTCATCCGCGGTTCGGATATCGGTGGCAATCTGGGCACCCAAACGCTCCCGTTCATCGAGTAACCCGCATCAGGTTCGATCTATCGGTCACCCAGAATCAGCTTGGCCAGCCGTCGCCCGATACGATACACAAACGAATAGATTCCATTGAACACAGGCCGGTTGAACAGCCGGATCATCATGGGATGACTCAGGGCATCGAGCAGTGGCTTGTAAATCCCATAACGGTAGGCTCCCAGTACCAGATTGGTGTAAGTCGCCTGACGATCCCCATACTCTTTCGAAAACTCTGTCGTGGTGTCCTCCCCCACGAGTCCCTCGATGACTGCCCGCTGATGCAGCGCCGTCCCCGGAAAGATCACCAACGAGAACAACTGGAGCCGGTAGGGGCGGGGGAGCCGGCGCACGAGATCCAGCGTGGAGGCCAGATCATCCGGCATCTCCCAGGGACTGTCGATGATGAAATCATAGGTGGGTGGAACCATCCGGCCCGCGAAGCGCGCGAGCAGGCCGGCGGCGGCCAGAACGCGTTCATTCGAGATATGCCGGTTATAAAGCGCCTGGATGCGGGGACTACCGGTCTGGATCCCCATCTGCACGCCATACATACCCGCGGTCAGCAACGCCTCCAGCTTGCGCTCGGTAATCGTCAGCGGACTCCCGAGACAGAAAAACGGCAGACCGATCTCGGCGCGATACCGCTCCGCAAATGCTTCGATTGCCTCATCCCGCGCCGCAAAAAACGAATCATCCGAGAACCCGATTCCCTCGATGAACGGAAAACGTTCGCGCACCCGCCGGATCTCCTCCAGAACATGGCCGTCCGGCCGACGCCTGAGATGCTTCTGGCCCTGATACAGCTCCTGGAGGACATCGTTGCAGCAATACGCACAGCGGTGCGGGCAGCCACGTGTCGCCATGGTCTGATAGGTCACCAGATTCCGGATTTTCGAGATCGGGCCGAGTCCGAGATGCTTTTTGAGCAATTCCGGAGTCATCGGCACGATCCCGCCGGCCTCGCGATCCCAGATCCAATGACCTTCCGGGCCGTATTCCGCAAACGGCAGGTCCCCCAGATTCTGGATGAGGGGACGAGGCGCACTGACAGTCTGGTTCGCCACGTCACACACGTTCGCTATCCCGGCAGGTGAGACTCCCGTACTGAGCGCATCGAGCAGTTCGACGAATGCTTGCTCACCTTCACCGCGAACAACGTAATCCGCATAACCCCGCGCATCGAATGGACGGATTGTCGGATGAATGCCGCCCCAGATGATCCTGAGGGAGCCCGAGCGGCGGAGCGCGCGCGAGATCTGACGGGCGCGTCCGAGATAATTCGTCATGAGGCTGATTCCGGCCGCGTCGTGCCGTCCCGCCAGCGTCTCGACAGCCGCCAGAAGCTCTTCAGGATACCGGTAGACATGATCAGGATACCGGTGTTCCTCCTGCGGTGTGTTCGGCAGAAAGAGCATTTCGACGTCATGCCCCGCCTCCCGGGCGGTCGCCGCGATCATGCGTAATCCCAGCGATGCGATATCGGAATACAACGTGATCAGCAGCACACGCATCAAAACACCTCCACGGAGAAAGCCGACAGCGCCGGTCCGAGCACGCGTGTGTCATCGTGAGCCGAACCGTTCCGGCGGTTGGATGGGCGCGAAACGGGGTAAGCGGTGATCTTAAAAATGAGTTCTCCCGATGGAAACGGTCCCATGATCGTCCAATCCTGATGCTGCCAGCGGGCGGGCGGATCGAGATTGCCGGAGGGGAGCTGTACATCACCCGAACGGATCTGGACGGTCACTTTCCCCGGGCGATCCGTCGGCGGTAAAAACATGTCCGCGCCAATCCGCGCGCCCTCCGCGTCGGCCGAAAGAAAAACCCGGATCACCGCTTCGCCTCCGTCCATCCAGCGCACATCCTCGCGCTCGGCGGACCATCGCTCCACTGGATGCCACCCCTCCCGGAAATACCACCGGGGCGGCGTGGCATGTACCGCACAGTCGTCGGATTCCTCGTGCCCATGATGATGCTCAGGCGCTTTCGAATCAGGCGGCTGAGGAAAATCCAGCACGATCCGCTCACCGTCTTCGCGCACACGCCCGGCCTGCCACAGCACACCGAGCACCTCGGGACGCACGGTTAGCGGTCTTGAGAGATGGTTCCGATGGACCACGACGGTCGATGCGTCGAGCAGGGCGAGAAGATCCGCGATTTCCACGGGAGAGGCCCGGAGAAACGCTGAAGCGGCTGTCTCCCGATCACTCAAGCGGGTAAGCAGCGGGATGCCGTCGCGCGTATGAAAAACGGAGGGAGGGATGCGCGAAACGAATCCGGTCGAGATCGGTCGGAGATGTCGAGTCTGATAGTACTGATACCGCCGGATCGCCGGGTCGCCCGGCACGTCGATCACGGCGGGGCGGTTCGGATCGGGGGAAGCGAAGTCGTCGTAGATCCGTGGAATTGCCGCCGGTCGAATGGGCAACGGTGCCGGGAAGAAATCCAGCAGAATCAGGATTGCGGCCGCCATCGCGCCGCGCGCAGGCCTGGCTGCTCCTCTCAGCAGCGCACCCAGTGCAAAGACCAGCGCGAACCCGGCGGGAATCATGAATCGCCCCGGAGCCCGCGCAATGTCGAGCCCCGGAAGACTTCCCAGACACCGATATGGCATGGGAATCGACATTTCCGCGATCCGCAGGGTCGGACCGAACGCGATTAGGATGCACCCAAGCGCGGTCAGGAGCCAGACGCGGGCATCACGCCGAATCCAGATGCGACCGGCCAGAAAGACGATGATGAGCGAAAATCCCAGATACGCCGTGGATTCGATCGTGGCGTCGGGCGACGGATCCGGCGTGAATCCGAAACGTCCGGCAGGAACGTTCACAGGCGGGGTCACGAGCGACTCGGGACGGATGCTGAATCGTTCTTTTTCTTCGATGACACGTGGCGCGAAACGATCGGCCGATACGACAGCGGGAATGGCAGACATGAAGGCTACGAGCAGAATCACACCCGTCGACAGCATCACCGCCAGCCGTTTTCCCCGCATACCGACGCTCCAGACGATGCCCGGCAGCAACAGGAGTAAAAAGAGCGCGTGATGCGGATCCTGAGCGGATGCGGCGAGTGCGGACAGTGTCAGAGCGACGAACGAGCCGATCGACGGCGTTCGGATGAATCGGATCGCAAACAGGATCGTGAGCCACAGGAAGCCCGTTCCGGATAGATTGGGGTGCACCTGATCGCGAATCTGCCGGGCCGGCCACAGCATCGCGGTAAACGCCCCGCAGACCCCGGTCGATAACGGCATGTTCATCGCGCGGAGTGCCAGACATGACGCAATGCCGGTCAGCATGACCTGCAGAATGAGCAGCAGGTTGTACGCTGCGACGATCGATATAACGTGGGTGAGGGGGATCGCGAGCAGGCCCGAGGTCATGGCGAGTGTATGGTGGGTGAGACTGACTCCCGTGGGATGATGCAGATCGGTGCAGTGATACAGCTCATGCTGTCCCTCGATCCAGCCGCGGATCCAGTGGAAATTCCAGCAGAACATGAGCGGGTCGCCATCGCCACTCACCGGTGAGCCGATCGTGACGGAATCGGGAATAGGTATATCCGAGTTGATCTGTACGGGGAGAGGCCATGTTGAAGCGACGGCAAGAAGGGCGATCAGAGCGTATGCGAGGAGTGAGGCGGCGCGGGTGGAGAAGTAGGACGGGTCAGTGAGACGCAAGACGGTTCAGTTCCTTGTCGAAGATCGTATAGGCGCGGTCATGGAACAGACAGAAGAATATCCGGGTCAACTGGGTGCCGCCGCGAACGAAGGCCACTGTTGTCGAAAGCATGATCCGGGCGCACCGATCGATCGGGTAGCCGAAGACACCGGTCGAAATTGCGGGGATGGCGAGTGATTTGAGGTGGTGCTGGTCCGCGAGCGCCAGGATGCTTTGGGTGGCATCCGCGAGTTTACGATCTTCGTCGCCCGAACCCATGATCGGACCGACCGCATGAATGACATAACGGGCTTTCAGATTGCCTGCGCCGGTGATGACAGCGGTTCCCACCGGAGTGCCTCCGATCCGGTCGCATTCTTCCTGAATCGAGGGACCTCCGGCGGACGCGATCGCACCGGCTACCCCGGCTCCCATGATCAGGGAGCTGTTGGCGGCGTTGACAATCGCGTCGACTGCGAGCGTTGTGATATCGCCTTTGAGCAGGACGACGGCTGTATCA
This sequence comes from uncultured bacterium, assembly GCA_964472395.1. Taxonomy (GTDB): domain Bacteria; phylum CSSED10-310; class CSSED10-310; order CSSED10-310; family CALFER01; genus CALFER01. The sequence continues at coordinate 30,189 of CAYYMM010000037.1, forward strand.
CCGATATGCAGTTCCATCCTCGCTCCGATCTATCGGGAGGCGGTGGCGGCGGCGGTCGGCGTGGTTGAGTCGGGGAGTTGAGGTGTCATACTGCCCGTGTTGGCCAGAAAAATCAGCCACACGATAGCGGCGACAAAAGCGCCTCCGAGCAGCCACCATTCCCACGTTTTCATCGCTTTCTTCTTGGCACCTTTGGTTTCGGTCGGTGTCACACGCTGGATTTTTGCGCGTTTCACATGCTTGATCTTGCGTTGCTTGAAGGAACGTCCCATCGCACGACTCCTTGATCTCAGGCCACGATCCGAGTTCCGCCGCGATCCTGGAAGGCTTCCAGAAGATGGTCGGTATCGGTAATAATGACCTTGGAACCTCCAAATTCCAAAAACTGGATGGCTGCACGGATTTTAGGCGCCATGCTGCCTTCCGCGAATTCGCCTGCTGCGAGCAACTGCCGGGCTTCGGCCAGTGTGATCTGTTCGAGCAGCCGCTGGTCGGGCTGGCGGTACCGGATGGCGACCTGCTGTTCGCCCATGAGAATCGCGAGCAGTTCAGCGCCGATATCGCGGCCCATGACGGCCGACGAGAGATCTTTGTCGATGACGGCGTCGATTCCTTCGAGTGCGCCATCGGGCTCGACATAGACCGGAATACCGCCTCCACCCGCGGCAATCACGATGACGCCGTGACTGACCAGCAGACGGATCGTTTCACGTTCCACGATTTCGAGCGGACGCGGCGAGGGAACGACTCGCCGCCATCCGCGCCCGGCATCCTCCCGGACGATCCAACCTCGCGTCTCGGCATGCTTCTTCGCTTCCGCTTCGGTGTAGAACGGCCCGACCGGTTTGTTCGGATCGTTCATGGCGGGATCGTTCCGATCCACCACCACCTGAGTCAGGACGGTGGTCACCGGCATCGCGAAGCCTTCACGACGGAGTTTATTGATGAGCGATTGTCCAATCATGTAGCCCATGCTGCCTTCGGTGTCGGCCACGAGCACGCCGAGTGGAACTTCCGGGACCTTCTCGATCGCCGTCTCCACACGGATCAGCGCGTTGCCCACCTGGGGACCATTGCCGTGGATCAAAACCGGCATGAATCCTGCCTTGATCACCTCGGTGATCCCTTTGAGCATGCTTCGCGTGTTCGCAAACTGCTCCGTGATCGTTCCTCGTTCACCCTTCTTGATCAATGCATTCCCGCCAATGGCGATGACTGCGATTCTGGGAGGATGCTGGGGAATCTGCATATCAGAGACCTCGCTGTTTCAGAAAAGTCGTGATCTCGGCTTCTAATGCCCGGGAGGCTTCCGGTCCGAGTTCGTATGTCACGCGAGTGGACGGCTGGCGGATCGAAATCACGCGCCGCAGATCGATCGGTGTGCCGATAATCACCGAATCGCAATCCGTGCGAGCGATGGTTTCCTCGAGATCCTTCATCTGCTGAGGACCATATCCCATTGCAGGAAGCAGAACGCCGATGTTCGGATACTTCTTGAACGTCGCTTCGATGGACGCAACGACGTACGGACGCGGATCGACGAGTTCCTTTGCCCTGAGATTCTTCGCGGCGACCACGCCAGCGCCGATCTTCATCTCGCCGTGTGTGAGGGTCGGGCCGTCTTCAACGACCAGAACCCGCTTGCCCGTGATCATGTCAGGGTTCTCGACCGTCACCGGAGACGTCGCTTCGATGATCTTTGCCGACGGATTCAGCCGTTTTGCGTTTTCACGGACGATCGCGATGTTTTCAGATGTCGACGTATCGATCTTGTTGATGATGATGATATCCGCCAGGTGCATGTTGGCTTCACCCGGATAATACTTCACTTCATGCCCGGCACGGTGCGGATCGGCAACGGTGATGTACAGGTCCGGTTTGTAGAACGCCATGTCGTTGTTCCCGCCGTCCCACAATATGACATCCGCTTCCTTCTCGGCTTCCCGAAGAATCTTCTCGTAATCGACACCCGCAAAAACCGTGACACCGTTGACGATGTGCGGTTCATACTCTTCCATCTCTTCGATGGTGCATTTGTGTTTCTTCAGATCCTCGATGGAACCGAACCGCTGCACGGTCTGTTCCTCGAGATTGCCGTAGGGCATGGGGTGGCGGATCGCGACGACTTTCAGTCCGCGGGCGCGAAGAATGTCGGACACACGCCGTGTGGTCTGGCTCTTGCCGCAGCCCGTGCGCGTGGCGCAGATCGCGATGACCGGCCGGGTCGACTTGATCTGTGTTTCCGCCGCTCCCTGAATCATGAAATCCGCACCGAGCGCGGTCACTTTTGCACCGTGATGCATCAGATAGTCGTAGTTGACATCGCTGTAAGCGAAGACGACCAGATCGACCTTGTGCTTCACGATCAGTTCGGGAAGGTCGGATTCCGCGAGAATCGGGATGCCGTTCGGATAGAGACGTCCGGCGAGCGCGGGCGGGTAGGCCCGACCGTCGATATCCGGAATCTGGGTGGCCGTGAATGCAACAACATCATATTGCTCGTTGTCCCGAAAGACACAATTGAAGTTGTGGAAGTCACGCCCCGCGGCTCCCATAATGATAACCTTTCGACGACTCATAAAACCTCCTATGAAAATATGAAAATATCGAAACGTAGAGCACTCGGGTTTCAGACCCGAAAAAAACGATCTTAATCCATTGGCGGTTTAAGTCAAGCGGGATTCACGATCGACCGATCGATCCGAAGCGAGATGCACCACTCGCGAAGCCGCAAACGTACGTGCGATTTTCTGCATGGCTTCGAGGACTTTGATTTTTTCTCGAAACGACAGCCGGGATAGTCTCAGAAGCTGTGCATCCGCATGCCCGTCGAAACCGGACTCCCACTGCTGCTGTGACCGAATCTCATCCGCCCGCTTCATGCTCGGCTTCCTTTATCTTTCGCAATTGCTCGATATCATCCAGATCTTTCGGGCGTCCAGCCTTCAGTTTCATGGAAATCAAATCGTCCAGGCCTATCACGGGAACGCGGATGTGTTGACTGAGATCGATCCAGACGGAGCGTGCGAAACCATCGGAGAAAGGAAAGGGTTCTTCGCTGAAGAGATCGACTTCCGTCGATGGATTATCGGGATTCCATAGGGAAAACACCAGAAGATTCCGTTCGATCCGCCACCTGCGTCGGTTTTCCTGACAGAGAAAATCGGTAAGCGCGACAGGAGGCCGGGGAACATATCCCAGTTTCTCGAAAACAGTCAGACACTTCCGAAGATTGTCCTGCGAGAGGTCGACAAAGAGATCAACATCGACGGTCAGTCGGACGTAACCGTGGGCCACAACAGCCATACCTCCCACGACCAGATAACGTACGCCGGTTTCATTGAGTCCATGAAAGATGCTCTCGATCATGACCAGTTCCATGGGTCATCTCCCTTCGCTGAACCTGCCCGTGATCCGCACATAACACCCCAGATACCGGCCATCCGTGCTCAAAGGCTCGGAAAAACGCGGTACAAATCCATCGGACGGCTCGATCCACAACGCATAACAGTAAGATGGACTCCCCTCCAGATTGTAAAACGGTTTCGCCCGCGACGGACTGAGTTCCAGCGACGCCGTCTCCCCCGGCTGCATCCTCAGATCGAACGCCCGATTCCCCAGCCTGCCCCGGATCCGATTCACCGTATCCCCGTTGCGGATCTCGACGGCAATCGCCTCCGGACGCTTCCAGAACCGCAGCACCGCGGCCATTCGCCGGGCACCCCTCACCCAGAAACCGTCTCCTTCACGACCCCACTGATTGTCGTCGGCAAAATACGCATGAAACGAATCGAACGGCACCCGCGTGTGCGCTGCATCGTCAACCGGCCATGCGTTGAGCAGTGTCGTTTCGAGCGGGAACCGATCCAGAATCATCCGCTTTCCGACCTGCTGATACGCGCTCATCGAGTCCACCGGATTCAGTGCGATCGCTCCGGACAGGAGCCCCGTGACCAGGGCGGTCGCCAGAATCGTCCGCCGTTTCGGCGTGACCGGCGGCAACAGAAACAGGCAGGGCAGATAACTGATCAGATACCGGTTGCCGACCGAACAGCTCCCGCCGTGATAATTCGAGGGAATATAGACGAGATGAAACAGGATCTGACCGATCGCGACCGCAACCATGCTCCAGCGGATGCCCGGACTGGCGCCGCGGTGCGGTCCTGCCTTCCTCGGGAGCCCGAACCCCAGCAGGATCGAGACGGCTGCGGGCAGGAAATACGGGATCAGACCGGTATGCCTCCCGATGAAGAAATACAGCAGATTGTCCCTCAGAATGTCCCAGTGGAAAATGAAGCGGGTGTTCCGCGTCGATATCATCGATCCGGTGTTCAGGAAATGATACTGCGGCGACTCGAACGGAAAATGTCCCACGATCCGTTTGCGGAAGCCGGCATGCGAAAACAGTTGTCCTGTGAGGAGATATCCGATCAGAAACACGAGAGCGATCCCGGCGGCGGCCGCCAGACCGAACAGGATGAATGTGAGGAGTTGCGCCCGGAGGCGATGCGACATCCGGTCGCGCCAGGCCGCGATGATCCGGCGGAGGAGTTCGACGCAGGGAACGAGCAGAAACAGGCCCACGGGGGGGCGATTGAGCGTGGCGATGCCCAGGATGGCGCCGGAAATCAGCAACAGACGCGAGTCCTGCCGTTCGGGCGCTCGCCGGATGTCCTCGATCCACGGCCAGAGTCCCGCCATCACCAGCGCCGCATTGAAAATCTCGGGCGTTAGCGTGAACAGATACGCCGGAACCGCCGTCAGCCCCCAGAACACCAGCGTCCACGCCACCCCGTCAAGCGACCGGTCCGGGTCCGTCCGGAATGCCCGGAAGCCGATCCATAGAATGAGCGCGAAACACAGGACGTTCAGAATGAGAAGTCCGTTCGAGTCGAACAAGCGAACCAGAGGAGCTCCGGCAAGCGAGTACAAAAACGGCTTGGCAAACCGGATGTCGTTGGGATTCGTGTCGGATGCCACGAGCAGAATGCCTTCGGGTCCCTGCGGCCACTCGCGCGTGATCCGCTCCAGATCCTCGCGCGTATACTTAAGATCACGATCCCACGCCAGACTCTGAGCCATCGCGTAGTACACCGCCGAATCTCCGCGAAACGTTCCCCAGATCGTTGGCAGATCGATCTGCACAGCGGCGAACAGACACGGCAGCAGCAGGGCCAGACCGATCAGTCGGGACGTCTGCCCGAAACTTTTTTCATGCATCGAAATTCCGCTTCTCCCGGATCAGATAAATCGACTTTTTCTGCGATTCGTAATAGGTGCGGATGTTGATCTCGCCGAGTAACCCCATGACGATGAACTGGAATCCGATGATGATCAGAACCGCGGCGATCAGAAGCAGCGGGTTGCGGGTCATCGTCCGCAGGGGTGCGCCGCCGATCGTGATCAGGCGCATCAATACCGTCATAAACAGCCCGATGAATCCCGATATGATGAACCACACACCGGTCGCTCCGAAAATCTGGATCGGGCGGGTCGAATAACTCATGAGGAACTTGACGGTGATCAGATCGAGCAACACACGCTGGGTTC
>CAYYMM010000038.1:0-35310 GCA_964472395.1 uncultured bacterium
GATGCCAGAATCGAGTTAACCCCCACGAGTTCATTTTTCCGTATCTCGCACACCATGGAAGGTCAGTAACACAGCATGTCGGTTTGTCTCCTGTCGAGAAGCCAGCACATCATCTCACGCAACGACATCGATCCCGATGCTCTGAAGGTTCTCTACCGATTGCACCGCAATCACTATCTCGCGTATCTCGTCGGCGGAAGCGTCCGTGACCTGATGATCGGGCGACAGCCCAAGGATTTCGACATCGTGACCGATGCGCGACCGAACAAGGTCAAGCGGTTATTCCGGAATTCACTGCTGATCGGACGACGGTTCCGGTTGGTGCATGTGCGGTATGGGAGCAAGGCGATTGAGGTATCGACGTTCCGGCGGAATCCCGAGCGCAGTGGCGGGAGTGAATCGCGTGATCTGTTGGTCCGGCACGAGAATACTTTCGGGACGCCTGAGCAGGATGCGCACCGCCGCGATTTCACGATCAACGGCTTGTTTTACAACATCGCGGATTTTTCAGTGATCGACTACGTTGGCGGACTCGATGACCTCAATGCTCGGATCGTCCGAACAATCGGCGATCCGGAAATCCGTTTCCAGGAGGATCCGGTACGGATGATTCGCGCGGTGAGAGTGGCGGGCCGGATCAAGTTTGATATCGCGCCGGACAGTTGGAACGCCATCCAGACCTATCGCGATCAGATCATCAAGTGTGCTCCACCGAGGTTGTTCGAGGAAATCCTGCATCTGCTCAAACACGGCGCAGCGGCCGATTCGATGGATCTGTTGTATCGATCGGGATTGATGGAGATCATGCTGCCCTGCCTGTATCAGTACAAACAGGAACTCGACACGGAAGCGCCTCTGGCTCTGCGATTTTTACGGGAGTTGGATCGGAACGCTCTGCACCATCCGCTCACCACGGTTCCGGTCCTTCTGGCCGCATTGTTCTTTCCTCTCATTGACAAAGAGAGTGAAAGTCTGAAACCGGGACAGGATCTTCGCGAAAACGTCGAGAAAAGTCTGAAGGGTTTCGCTCGGGTGTACAACGTCCCGCGAGCGGTATTCGATCGGATGATCCAGATCTGCATTGCCCAGCGATGGTTTCGGAATCATCGTTCCAGACGGTTCCGTCCGATGGCGTTCATCCGGAGGGATTTTTTCCCGGAAGCGTTGATGCTGGCGTCGATGCGGATGCGGTGTGATCCCGAGGCATGGCAGGGGGATCGTGAGCGTTGGCTGGACCGGATTCAGCATTCCGATCTGAAGCAGGATCTGCGTCGTATTCTTGCCTCCCTTTTATCCATCGAGGGACACCTTCCTTGACTCGATCAGCGTCGTACCGGATCGGGTGTCGCTGGTAATTCCTGGATTTCATCAAATGGTTGTATGCTGCTTGACCGACACCGCCACAGGCTGTGGAAGAGATCGACGCGACACAAAAAAAATAAATCCTTGACATTCAGTCATACGAGCATAAATTAAGGTATGAAGTTCCAGTCAGGAAGGAAGGATCGGCATGGAAAGGGGCGATACGGCATCACTTAATAATCTCGGAGAAGAACCTCCGGGTTGTTCCATCCATCGGTCCCGTCCTTCAAATCCTCAACAGTCCCAACAACAGGATAACGGGTAACTATTACCATGAACCAGGCTCAAACGGATTCACTGCGGTTTGCGTATGCAGAAATCGGGAAAGACGACGAGGAACCTCCTGGTAAGCGAAGCGGATCTTCATCCCTGACGCTCACGAGGGGATTGGCGCTCGCCGTCGAATCGCCCGATTCGGACAAATCTCCTTCGGAAGACGTCAAACAGAACGACACACAGGTCAAGAAAATCATCCATCTCCACCGGTACATGTTCCGGCGCCGGTTCTTTCCGTCCGCGTCGACCGCGGAATGGAACGACTGGCAGTGGCAGATCCGCAACCGGATCATGGATGTCGAAACCCTGTCGCGGATGATTACGCTGACAGCCGACGAGACGGATGCGCTGACGTGCAACGGAAACGGCCTGCCGTTTTCGATCACGCCGTACTATGCCTCGCTGATCGACCCGAACGACCCCTCCCATGCGCTTCGGAAAACGATGGTTCCGGTCATGACCGAAACCGTTCATTCACCGGAGGAATCGGGTGATCCGCTGGGCGAGGACAACATGAGTCCGGTTCCGGGGTTGGTCCACCGTTATCCCGACCGCGTGCTCTTCCTGACCACCCAATTCTGCTCAGCCTATTGCCGGTACTGCACCCGTTCGCGCATCATGAACCGGGATGCGGGCTACGAATTCAACCCGCGGCAATGGGATCAGGCCATTGATTACATCGCGCAGACGCCGGTCATCCGGGACATTGTGCTTTCCGGCGGCGACCCGATGACGCTCAGCGACGACCGTCTGGAATACCTTCTGTCAAATCTGAGGAGGATTCCGCATGTCGAGATGATCCGGATCGGGACGAAGGTGCCCGCCGTATTGCCGCAGCGGATCACGTCGCGACTGGTCCGGATGCTCAAGAAATACCATCCGCTTTACATGAGCGTTCATTTCACGCACCCCGATGAGCTGACACCCGAGACGTCTCAGGCATGCAATCGCTTGGCCGACGCCGGGATTCCGCTCGGCAGCCAGACGGTGCTTCTGGCGGGCGTCAACGATGATGTGGACACGATGAAGCGCCTGATGCAGGGGCTTCTGCGGATCCGCGTGCGACCGTACTACCTGTATCAGTGCGACCCGATCATCGGCTCGAGCCATTTCCGGACCCCGGTTCGTAAAGGTCTCGAAATCATCCGCGGCCTGCGCGGCCACACGTCGGGATATGCCGTTCCGAGTTATGTCATCGATGCTCCCGGAGGAGGCGGTAAAATCCCGATTCTGCCCGATTACGTGCAGGGTTACGACGGCACCGAACTTGTCATGAAGAATTACCAGGATCGGTACTACCGGTATCCCGACTGCGATCCCGCTCACATTCAATAACCGCCAGAGGGTTTTTCAACATGAAGATCGGCCTGACTTACGACCTTCGGGACGAATATCTCGCCATGGGCTTTTCCGACGAGGAAACCGCCGAATTCGACCGGCGCGACACGATCGATGCGCTTGATGCCGCGATCCGTGCAGCGGGTCACTCGACGGACCGGATCGGCAACATCTGGTCACTCACCGAACGTCTCGCGCGCGGCGACCGCTGGGATCTGGTGTTCAACATCGCCGAAGGCCTGTATGGACTGGCCCGCGAATCCCAGGTCCCGGCCCTTCTGGACGCCTATCGGATTCCCTATGTCTTTTCGGATCCGATCGTTCTGGGAGTCGCGTTGCACAAAGCCATGGCCAAACGTCTCATCCGGGATCTCGGTGTCGCAACCCCCGCCTTTCACGTCGTCGAAAGCCTCTCTGACCTGGACGGCGTCAACCTGGCGTTCCCTCTTTTCGCGAAGCCGGTCGCCGAGGGCACCAGCAAGGGTGTTTCGGGGAAAAGTAAAATCACGTCCGCGGATGAACTCCGGTCGGTGTGCCATGACCTGCTCCATGAATTCCGTCAGCCGGTTTTAGTTGAGGAGTTCCTTCCCGGCCGCGAGTTCACCGTCGGGATCGTGGGTACGGGTGATGCCGCCCACGCGCTTGGGGTCATGGAAGTCATCCTGCTCGAGAAAGCCGAGAAGGACGTCTACTCGTATGAAAACAAGGAAGGCTGGCGCGATCGTGTCACCTATCGCCTGGCCGACGACGACGTCGCCCGGCGGACAGCCGAAACCGCTCTCCGTGCCTGGATCGGTCTGGGTTGCCGCGACGGCGGCCGCGTCGACATGCGCGTGGATCGGCACGGCACTCCCAGCTTCATCGAGGTCAATCCGCTGGCCGGCCTGAATCCCGAAATCTCCGATCTGCCGATTCTGTGCGGACTCCGAGGGATCACCTACCAGTCGCTGATCGCCTCGATTCTGGATTCGGCGATCGCGCGCACCCGAACCTCCTCAGCCGCATCTCCCAAGACGTCCGCGCCATGATTCCGCAACCGGATTTGCGCGAATCCTTCCGCACCGTTGCCATTCTGCATAACGCCGTCTCCGCTGCGTCTTCTCCGGACGAACGCGATGTCCTGGATCAGGCCGAAGCGATCGAAAGCGCGCTCGGGGAACTCGGGTTCCGAACCGTTCGGATCGGCCTGGGGTTGGATCTGACCGCCGCTGTGTCCGCGCTCCGGGACACCGCCCCGCTTTTCGCGGTGAATCTCGTGGAAAGCCTCGATGCCAAGGGCTGCCTGATCCATGTCGGTCCGGCGCTGCTGACGGCGATGCGCATCCCGTATACCGGCGGCCCGCTCGATGCGATCTTCAACACCTCCAACAAACTGACCGCGAAACGGATTCTCGCGCTCGCCGGATTGCCGACGCCGGACTGGATCGAAGCGGAGGGAATCGCGGCGCGTCATGTGGAACCGGGTCGCTACATCATCAAGTCCGTCTGGGAGCATGCCTCGGTGGGCCTCGACGATACCTCGATCGTGACGGGCGATATCGGGTCGATCCGGCAGGACATGGCTGCGCGAAGGGATCGTCTCGGAGGACTCTGCTTTGCCGAACGGTTCATCGACGGTCGCGAATTCAACATCGGTATGCTGACGACAGGGGGGGTGCCGGAGGTTTTGCCGCCCGCCGAGATCGATTTCGTGGGGTATGACGACGGCAAGCCGAGAATGGTCGGGTATCAGGCGAAATGGGACGAATCGTCCTTCGAGTATCACAACACGGTGCGAAAGTATGCGTTTTCGGAAGCGGACGGGAGACTTCTGGAGGAGTTGGCGGATCTGTCCCGCGCGTGCTGGGAGCTGTTCCATCTCAAGGGGTATGCCCGGGTGGACTTCCGGATCGATTCCGACGGCAGGCCCTGGATTCTGGAAATCAATGCCAATCCCTGCCTGTCGAAGGATGCGGGATTCGCGGCAGCGTTGCAGCGTGCGGGGATTTCTTATACGGAGGCGATCCGCCGGATCGTTTCCGATCTGAACGTTTAGGAGGTCAGGCGTGGGAGAGTACACATTCAGGCGTGACGTGAGGAAGCAGGATGCGGACCATGTCCGGCGGATCGTGAAATCGTCGGGTTATTTTTTCGATCATGAAATCGATGTGGCGGTGGAGTTGGTCGATGAGTTTCTGGCGAAAGGCGATGCCAGCGGATATCGGTTCATTTTTGCCGAGAAGAACGGCGAAACGCTCGGATACACCTGCTTCGGGCTGACGCCCTGCACGGTCCACAGCTATGATTTGTATTGGATTGCGGTGATGGAGAGTTGCCGCGGGTCCGGGCTGGGCAAGCAGCTGCTGCTGGAATCCGAAAAGGACATTCATGCGGCGGGTGGAAGAAGGATATACATCGAGACTTCTTCGAAGGAGCAGTACCGGTCGACACAGGGATTTTATCTGAGGTGCGGCTACCGCCAGGAAGCGCATCTCGAGGATTTCTATGGGCCCGGAGACGGCAAGTTGATTTATGTCAAGGTGCTGAGCTGAGGAGGGTGAGCACCTGGACGCTGAGCCTGTCGAAGCGTCCGGGGGGATGCCGGTGGCCGAGGTTCGAGGTCTGATGAGAGTATGGGTAGATCAATATAGCGCCGTGCATAGTTTGGCCTGAAACTACCCAATCAACGGCGGAGCCACTGATCTGAAATTAGAATAAGGTAAACCCGAGTGATTGTGGCATATGACACATGCAGTCGGTTTGAATGAAAGTTAGCTGGCTTCGAGATCTTTCAATGGTTTGCCAGCTTCATTTTTCCAAGCAGTGAGACCGTTGGCGTGACCACCATGGACAACAGCAGCAGCGGCACTGGGGCTGGAAAATTCCAAATCACGAGTAAACAACAGATGATCTGATGCGATAGAAAGAACACCTTCATCTCTGAGTCTCTGCCGCATGTTGCTTGGCCAGGGATACTTTTGGGCCGATGCACGTTCTTTTAGTACGGCTTGCGAGCCTTGCTGAACAAGGAAGCCGTTTGGAGTGAGATGACCTTTTGCTACCAAACCTTTTATCTCACAATAGAGCATTTTCATCTCAGCGGCTGCCGAGGCGTTCCCGGATGGCGTGATTAGTGATTCAACACCAAGCACAGGCAGAAGCTGATTGATCTTTTCCAAAAAGACTCCCATGTCTTCTCGATCTGATTCCGGAAGTTTTGATCCACTGCTATGACCATTCATAACAAGAGCGCGGTTGACCTGCCGAGCTTGTTCGATAAGTTTTCCTTCAAGATAGCGGATGTGGGCTTTCGTCAGGTTTTCATCTTTGCTGATGAAATAGACGATCTGATTCCAGAAGTCTTTCTCCAGGTGCGCTTTCACGCGATCTCTGATGCATTCCGCTTCACCGATGTACAGGACGGGTTTTCCGGATTCCGGGTCACTACCTGTTAAGAGATACACACCAGCATTGAGTGATTCTTCACGTCCAATCACGCTTTCAAATTCGCTGCGTGGCCCAGCGACTGCCTTCCCTGCCCAATTAGATAATTCGGCTGTTCTGAGTCGCTTCGGATCAGAATGTACAAGAAAAATCTTTATTGTTGCACCAGGCATTTATTACCTCATCTAATCGCACATGATGGTACGCATCGCCAGTATCCTGAAGCATTGGTTATCTTTTCAATATCAACTGTACGTCGTCAGTAACGACGTTCGTGCGATGGATAAACAAGATATCACAGTTCGCTTTCATCGATTTCTGCAATTTTCATTATATGTTTTTGAAGACCGAGTTTTAATGTTTTACTGCCATGGACAGGAATTGAAATGCGGACATTGCTTCCCGATCTCATGAAGATATGATGACTGCCGTGGATGCGCTTCAACTCCCAGTCCTTGGCTTCAAGAATCCGGCATAACTGCTTGCCGCTGATTCCTTTCAAACCGCGATCTCCATGACACGACCTTTTTCTGAAACAGCAACCTCCTGAATGTCCACCGAGAGACATCCTTCCACTGCTTCGTAGATGTTAGACAGCAAATCCTCAAAGGTATCACCCTGGGTTGCACATCCCGGAATGGACGGCACTTCTGCCCAAAATCCCCCTTCTTCGGCTTCATGTATGACTATTTTTAACTTCATTTCTCATCCTCACTTCCGTTTCCGTATACCACCTCTTTATTATACCATAGATGATCCCAAAACCATCATACGCAAAAGAATGTATCGAGCGCGACAGGTAAACAGTTTCTTACGTATAAACCCAGGCAATGGCTAGCGAGGCGAACCGGAAGCGGCTCGAAACCGCGGGGCTCCGTGCCGGCGATCAGGATCCTTTGTGGATGATGTTTTTCAAATCCTGGGGATGGAGTGACCATCCGGAAAAATGATCCGTCCGATAACGGTTTTCACGAAACGATATATCCCCGGACAGTTCCCGGCCCGCGGCCCGGCGACATTCAGTGTCCGCACTGAATACTCCGAGATGAATTCGATCGTTTTCTGCGCTGCTGTCTCGGGATCCGTGAGATCGATATCGATGAGTTGATACGGCTTGCGCGTCCGGATACAGAACATCAGGGTCTGTTCGGTCCCGCCGGTCGGACGTCGATGGTAGAAGATGACCGTTCCGTCGGATTCGATGACATTTTTTCTGGTTCGCTGCGAGTATCCGCCGTGAATTTCGATGAGGGGATACTTCATGTCGATCGGGCCGTCTTCGGCCAATCGATCCTTCGGGCAGTATCCGCCGCAGGGGAAACTCGCTTCGAGTGCGGCATCGAGCGCGGCCCGGTCCGCTCCGGTCTGACCACCACTGATGATTGTCGTCAAGGGGTGTTGAGGCATATAAAAAACCCCCGGGTTTTGGCCCGGGGGTCGCGTTTCCATTTCTTCGTCCGGCTCAGCAATCGCCGTCGAACGTGCCTTCGTATTCGTTATCGTCCAGCAGATACCAGTAAAAATCTTCGCCGTTTTCCAGCAGATCCGTCGTGACTTCGCAGTGAAACACCGTGTAATTGGCATCCCGGAACGCTTCCAGCAGATACTGGCCATCCGGAATATTGTCCCACATCGTGCGGGCGATTCCGTCGTCATCGATCCGTCCGCGCTGCACACCGCCTATCACGATCCAGAGATCCTGTTCGGAGGCATTCCGGATGATGATGTCGTTGTTGTTATCGACGGATTCCTCGGTTTCTTCGCACCCGATGAAACAGAATGTCATGAGAACCAGAGTCAACAGTACGAGCAGTTGCTTCACCATGAAGTACCTCCTTCCAATAGGTAACCGCAGTATTCAGAAATTCTCTCGAAAAGTCAAGAATCAGTTATCTCCTCCAAGAGGGTGCGGGATCATTCCGTCCAGCCGAACCGGATTTCGGACATCGCCCCGAAGAGAGTCGAGATCCCCTCATCTGTCATGGCCGAATAAAACGCGATGTTTTCCGCCGATCCGGCACCTTCCGGCCAGCTGAATTGCGGCAGAACCTCCAGTTCCATGACACCGACGTTCAGATCGATCGTCCGGACATCATACTCACTGAAACTCGGCCAGAAGTAGTACGAACCGTACACATCCAGAATCACGAACAGGGGTACCGCTGTATACGTGTCGGGTCCGGGATTGCAGACGAACACGTTACAGAAGCAGGTGTCGCCGGGGTGGAAAAGGTCGGACGGCATCACGAGCGTCACGCCGAGTTGCTCGCATGGGGGAGGAGTCGACGGTGTGGCGGTTGCCGGAACAGGAGTGTTTGTCGGCTCACCCGGTCCGACAGTCGGCGTCGCGGTCGGAGGAACCGGTGTTGAAGACGGCAAAACTGTCGGTGTGAAGGTCGGCCCGGTCGTCCAGGTCGGCGCGGGAGTCGGTGTCTGATCCGGCAGCGATTTCCCGCAGATCTCGATGTCATCCACGAAGAATCCCGGATATACCAGATAACTGTCGCTCGTCAGCCGCCACCGCACATAGACCTCCGGCTGCCCGTCCGCCACGCTCGAAATGTCGTATGTTTTCTGCGTCCAGGCACTGTCCGACGCATATCCGCTCCAGACGGTCGTCCAGGTGGTGTGATTCGTCGAAACATCCACGTAGGCGGTGTCGTAGTTCAGTTCATTCTGCAGCCAGCGCCAGTAGCGCAGTTCGACATCGGAAACGACGGAACAGTCGAACGCCGTCGAGATCAGTTCGACATTGATGTTATTCCCGTAATTGCCGCTCAGGTTCGTTCCATAGCAGTTTGCGCCGGTGTGGCCGTTTCCCGGTCCGGTCGTCGGGTGCCCGTATGCCCATCCGGTCGTCGCACCGTGATTCACGATTTCATATCCGGGGTTTGCCGTGAGATCCTCGCTGTAGAGAGGACACTGATACACATACGACGTCACGGTCGATGTGAAGGTCCCGGTATCGGCGCACAACTCCTGCGATGCACTCAGAGACACACTGAATGCAACCGGGTAATCGTTCGGGCAAGATGGGTTGACGGCGACAACGAAATGCGGCGATTGAGACTCTGCCGTGGCACCGTCCGGAATGTTGCCGAAGGCGGCGGTTGCCGTGAGAATGGCGATATTCGGGTCGGTCGAAGCAATCGACGCGGTGACGTTCGTCAGGTTGCCGCTCGCGCGCAGCGTCATCCGGATCGCCACCGTTTCGCCCGGATCCATGATCCCGTCCTGATCGCCGGAGGGGTCATCGATCGTGATATCCGTGATGGTCAATCCGAGCGCGCCCGTCGGGAGAATCTCGATGTCCAGATCTTCGCGTGTGGCTCCGATGGTGACCGGAACTGTCGCCGTAACATATCCCGGCGCTGAAATCTGCAGCGTATAAGTTCCCGGGAGCAACAGGCGGAGGAAGCTGCCGAAGGTGTCCGTCGTGCGAGGGGTTTCGGTCGAAGTCAGAGGAATTTCCTGCACCGCGACAACTGCTCCGGACACGATTTCGCCTGTGCAGGCATCCCGCACATGACCGGATACGGCGGATCCGTCGATCCGGTTGAGGAGATACTGCCAGGCCGGTCTGAGATGCTGTACGGTGGGGTTCCGATAGCTCCAGGGAGGCTGGAAATCATCCGCGTTGAGTTCGATGACGTAGGCAAAGGTTCCATTCGCGGCGTAATGCCAGTCGGTATCGCCTCCATCGGTGGCGTAGAGTGTCTGCCAGGAGGTTCCGGATCCGTAGCCCATCCCGCCGTCGTCCCGCTGAATCAAGCCGGCCATCGATGCGCCGATGTTGGCCATGGCTTCATGATCCGGGGTCGTCGATCCGTCGCAGCCGTAGCTGTAAATCACCAGTTCGCTGTAACTGTGATAGGAGATATCGAACACCGCGCGTTTCCCATCGAAGAAATCCATCATGCGCGTCACGCAGCCCGATTCACCCGGAGACTGCCCGCGATAATCGTCATCACCCGGATAACCGGAACTGCCGTCGCATTCCCCCCAGAATGTCGGGTAATTGCGGTTGGGATCGATTCCGTATTCGCTGGATCCCGGAGGCGGGGAATGACGGTCTTTCCGCCACATATCGTACGATGTCCACATGTAATTAACCCCGTCGAGATTGACCATGGGAATGATCCAGATTTCGAATGAATCCACCCAGTGCTGCACGTCGGGATTGGTGGGATAATTCTGACAGAGATACTCGATGGTATCGAGCGGCACCTCGCACGCCATGACCTCGCGGGCGTGATGCTGGCCGTTGAAGATGACCACCGGTTCGTCTTCGGTCACCGCCGGATTGTCGGAAATCCGGAGTGCCCAGATCGACCGTCCCTGCTCCGTCGTGCCGATATCCACCAGTTCGGTGATGGCAGGGTAGGTTGTGTGGAATTGCTGCATCAGCGTTGCGATCTCGTCGGGTGTCTTGTAATTCGGATCGACACGTTCCTGAAGAAAATCTTCCGGTGTCCGTCGGATTTCGATCGGATAGGTTTGTTCGATCCGGTCGAGTTGTTCGCGGGAGACGAGCAGATCGATCCAGCCCTGACGGGATGATGCGCCGGCGATGTCGAGATGATCGATGGCGGAAAACTGGTGCATTGCGGTGCGGTAGTTATCAGGGAAGACTCTCACGAGATATCCGGTTGATGTCGCCGACACACCGGTGATCAGAAGGAACAACGCGAGCACATTCAGCAATTTTTTCATAAACACGGCTCCTAAATTGGGAAAACGATGAAGACCCGCGAGTGATCAGACGGCGGACGGATCTCCTCTCTGGAACAATACAAAAAGCATGCCGTTGCGTCTGAACAGGAGGCCGATATAATACGGCGAGCGAATCGGATGGTCTTTCAAAGGGAGGGGGTATGCGAGTGAACAATCTGTTTTTTCGTTGTGCGATGGTGTTGTTCATGTTGTCAACGGGCGTGATCGCGAGGTCGGCGGATAAGGCCAGTCCGTCCCGTCTGACTGAACTTTCGAGACAACCCATCGATCCCGTCATGGACCAGAGCACATTGGGGCTGGGAACTGCCAACAAGCCGAACGGGCGGATGTATCGACTGCGTGAAACCCCAGATGGAACGCATCCGATAGAAGTTCCTCGGTTATGGAGCGACTGTGAACTCGGGATCGCGGACGCCGTTGAGGGTGGATTCGTGGTGTTGTATCGAGGAAATTACTGGATGGACGGGCGGAATTCGAAGGCGGTGGCCGTCATGTTCGACCCGAAGGGGAATGTCCGCTGGGAACTCGATCTGAGCCGGTTCATGTCCAGAACGGATCAGCTCGAGGTCCAGGACATCCGGTATTACAAAGGGAAACTGTATTTCAACGAAGCCTGTCAGACGTATTCGAGCGAAGCGGGAGGTGCGTGTTCCGCGCTGGTGTGTGTGGATCCTGCTTCCGAGAAACTTGTGTTCCGGACGCCGTCGTTGATCTCGAACAGTATATTCATCATCGACAGGGATCGGATTTTCTGCGGGTACGGGTTCACCGCCGAACCGGATTTTCTGTACATCCTGGATGCTGCGACCGGTGAAATCCTCAGCCGGACGCCCGTTGACAGCGCACATGATTATCTCGAGATTCGCGATGATGTTTTACATGTCACGACGTATAAAAGTTATTACCAGTTTCGGGTGGAGACGGGGTCGCGCTGAGACTTCCGAGCTCTTTTTTTCCTGATAGCGCCGGATCCTCAGATCCTTGACAACGGCTCGGGATTTCCCGAAAGTTCTTCACATGAAGATCTTCATGCCCGTTTTGCTCGGACTGATCCTATGGTGCCCGACCGGCTTCGCCATCAGGCCCGAGGACATGGAGCCGAACAAGTGGTATGAGACTGTCCATCTCGCGCCAATGTTGATCGAGATCAGATGCATTCCGGACAGCATTGGTTGGATGTTCGGAGTTGGTTACTATTATTCGGCCTCTCCTTCAAAACAATGGTGTTTGTTTTTAACCACGAATTCCGGCGAGACATGGGAACGGATCGATCCATTTCCGTTTGCCTTGAGCTCGAATTCGCACCTGACGATTTCACATGTCCAAGGACATGATCGAGTCTATGTCGATGATGCCCGGAAAATAGCCTGTAGCGACGATAAGGGAGAAACCTGGAATGTTCTGCCGGAACTCGATCCGGATCTCGTTATTCTTGGGATATCTCCGCATGGAAGCACGATGATCCGAGCGACCCGGGTGGATGATTCGAGTCCAATGGCGATCGATCGAAGTACGGATGGAGGACTGACCTGGAGCGAACGGTATGTAATCTCTTATACATCTGGAACTATCAAGTCGATCAACTTCTCTCCGATGGATCCGGATCGAATCCTGATCGGATGTTCGTATGAGGAGCTGGCGATTCTCAAGAGTGACGATGGAGGAGCGACATGGATACCGCTGGTGAATTCCGAACAATGGGGCGGATGGAATAAAGGCGTCAATCGGATCGTGTTTCATCCACAGGATGCGGATTGCCTGATATCGTTAGGAGATTGGCAAGAATCTTACATGCGGAAATCGACGGATTCCGGTGTGACATGGTCGCAGTTTGGCTCTGGCAGTGGTGCATTGGACATCTCGATCGATCCGGAGAATCCGGAAATCATGATTGTTGCCGCAGGAGGATGCCCGGCCATCGAACGAACGAGTGATTCGGGCAATACATGGGAACCTGTCGTGACTGTTATCTATTGTGCTGAACAGCGTTCCAGACACATATTTGAAGTTTCTCCGTGGCAGCATGGGATGCTCTATATTCCTTATGATCAGATACATTACACACCGGACTTTGGTCTCAAGTGGTTTTCTATGAACTACGTTGGATTGGGACATATGGGTTATATAAGTCGAAACCATCGTGGACTTATGATCAGAAAAGATTATCCGCAAGGTCGTTGGCGATCATTGGATTGGGGTTTGACTTGGGAATCTTTACCCCGTTTCCCCATCGATCGAAAGCTATACTTTTCTCAGTTTTTTGAATTGAGATCGAATGACGCACTCTTCGCTTTTGCTTCAGATTATGGTCAATGCAACAGAGACTTCCGAGGAGTGATCTACAAGAGCACGGATCTGGGATCGACATGGCAGGAACTGAGTAATGATGTTTCTGATGAGATTTCGGAGGTCTTTCCATCGAAATCGCTGAGTCATCGAGTATTTGGGATAATTAATAATCGAAAAGATTCGTACGAAGATTTCAAGTCCTGGGCAGCGGTGAGCAATGATGAAGGTATTTCATGGCAAGCGATTCCGATTGAAGGCACAGACGACGTGAAGTGTGTATCTGATGATCCGAGAAACCCCAGTATCTGGTATGTATTGGGAAGCTCGAAAGAAAATGAATACCCTAACGCGTTGCTGTTTCGCACGACAGATGATGGGCAGTCATGGGAGGAGATTGGTCGCAGTAGAGGGATGAACGGGACGGCCTATCAAAAGGGAGTTCACGGGAATGTGCTGTTTGATCCAAACGATCCGGATATCCTCTATGCACAACCCAGAGAAGTCTATATTTCAGAGGACAACGGGCAATCATGGAACCTGCTTACTCCGAAAGTTACACGGTTTTTTGATGGTTTCATTATCTCTGAAGTGAATTCACAGGAGTTCTTGTTTCAAACAACGAATGATAATAAATCTCGCTCGGTTGATCGCGGAAAGACATTTGGTGATGCTGTGTTCCCATTGAATACGCTGTTTGTTCCCGGATTTCCCGACGTGATCTACGATCTTGCTTCCATGTCAATGATGAAGATTGACTCCCGTCCGCCTCAGATACAACTTGGCGGATATGGAAACACCCGACTGCAAGCGGGGCAGTCCAGTTCGCTGGTTGTCGCCGGAGTGGCACAGGATCCTGATGTGCATGACAAGGTCATGCGAATTGATCTGTTGTTAGAAGACACTCCAATTGGTGTCAGTCTACGGGATGATGTTTTACCGGATTCCGGTTTTTATTTTACGCAGTCCGAAGCAACGCCGGGGCAGAGCGGAATGTGGTTATTGAATTTTCAGGCAGTGGATTACTTCGGGAATTCGGAATCCCGTTTTCCACACCTGGTGGTGAAACCGTAACGCCGAACCTCGTGTTCGGCGCTCTCTTCTTCACGTGAAATACATATACCCCCGAACCTCGTGTTCGGCGCTCTTCCTCTACCCTCCAAACCCGAATTCCCACCGTCCGAGTCCCTGCTCACCCCCCAGAATCTCCGTAAAATCCTCATTCGTCATCGCCGCCCAGAACACAATTCCCGTAAACGCATCCGACCCGGTGTCGGGCCAGGCGAATTCCGGCAGCAGCGAGACAACATGATAACCCGGTGATGCGGAGACCCGGCCGAAGGCAAATGCATGACCCCAATCCGGCCAGAACCAGTATTCCCCGAGCACATCGAGAATGCAGACGAGCGGAATCGAATCGAGCGGCTCCGAGGCGCTCCGGACCACCGCATCCAGCGCGCATCGGTCAGCAGGCCGGAACATCTCTGAGGGCATCCAAAGAGCCGTGGAAGAGGCCGGGATCATGTCGGAATATTCGTCTGCGCCGATGTCGGGCGAGGCACTCCATCGGGCCCCCAGATCCATGTCGAAACCAGGCACTCCCGTAAGCGCTGCCCGGTCGATCGCGGGGGATGACGCGAGCAGATGATAGTCGTGGGTGGAACCCGAAACGAACGCCGGGGATCCCTCGACGAAATCCGTCCCCCGTGTCTCGTCCTCACCCTCGCGGAAGCCGTCGATGAGATTGTGATCGACGACGATCGCGCCCGACGGGGCCAGCGTGGTCGCAGCGATCTGAAACGACAGGTTGTCGCTGGTGATGTTGTTCCGGATCACGATTCCCTCGACCTGCGGATTCTGAACGACGATCCCGCCGCCCCAGTCGATGCCGTTCCCCACGCTGGTATTGTTGATGATCATGACATCATGGATCGGATGCGTTTCGATGCAGCACTCCGAGATATCGAATCCGACCCAGCCGTTGTTGTAGGCGATGTTGTTGTAAAGAAGCACGTGTTCGAGCAACCCTCCGACTTCGCTCGCAACCGTAAACCCGTCCTCGACGCCATCATAAGACACGTTATTGAACACCTCGATCGAATGGGTGTGTTCAGCCTGGGCATCCACATAGAACCCGGTCGCTTCGGTATGATGAACCGTGTTGCCGAAAACGCGGCAGTAGGACGACCCGTCTTTCACACAGATTCCTTCCTTCGGGCTGTTGAAAACCAGGTTGTTGCTGATGTCGCAACGTGTCGATGCGCCCACCGTGATGCACTCGTTGTACATATAGGTGCAGGCCGATTCGACCGTGTTCCCGTCGATCAGGATTTGGGAGGAGTTCCATACCAGAATTCCGGATTCGGTCGTGTTCACCGTCGTGTTGTGTTCGATGACGATTAAGTCGGCTGTATCCGCGAGAATACCCGAGTTGTGGAGTGTCGGGCCGGCGTTCTGGATCCGGAATCCGGATACGCGGATGTGGCTCAGACCCGTCAGATCGACCAGTCCCGTCCACTCGGGCAATTCAATCGCAGCGCCGTCAATGACCGGAGATTCACCGGGAAACGCGCGGTAGTGGATCGGGGCCGAAGCCGTCCCGGAGCGCTGGGGGATCACGTGCTCCGCATACGTGCCGGCGCGAACGCTGACCGAGTCTCCCGGCATCAGTGATTCCGCGGCATGTTGAATCGTCCGCCAGGGGAGTGACTCGGTCCCGGGGTTATCGTCCAGCCCGTCGGGGGCAACGAAAAAATCGGCGGCCACCGCCAGCGGAATCCGAGAGAAAAATGTGATTGAGAGCAGGCACAGGAACATCACGAATCGGATCATCTCACGAGACTTTCTCGAGTTCATTTTCACCTCCCCGTGATCGAGTTATGCCTCAAGTATACTCGTATTCGATCGAACGGTCAATGGAACCGCAAATATATCAATAACTTACAGGTTTACTGGAAATGAAGGCAGGCCTCCGTGCCTGCCTCTTCTAAAACGCCTTGATGATCTGGGTGGCGCTGGCCTCCGTGCCGGCGTTCTCACATGGTGACACGTCTCCTGATGGCGCCCGTTCGGCCCTTCGACAGGCTCAGGGCGAACGGGGAGGGGGATCAGCGCACTTCGATTTTTACAGTGTTCGAGACGATACGTCGATCCGGCAGTCCCGCTTCGATCCGGTGTTCGCCCGGAGTGATGCGCCAGCGCGCGGAATACGGGTATCGACATCGCGCGGCCTCGACGCCGTCCACCCGCCACACGATCTCCGGAACTCTCGGTTCGACCACCGCGATCAGCCCGATCGTCGCCATCGCACCCGGGGTCTCGGGATCCGACACCACCCGCATCCCGTCCGCAGGCGATTGAATCTGAATGCGGATTTCCCGGTCCATCGGCCCGGAATCAAGGGTTTCGGCAGGCCCTATTTGGGGAAGAGCGGCAGAGATCCCCTCACCCAGAATGCTGAATTCGTCGGGAACCGCGGGGATGCCGACACTTTTTGCCCAGTGTGCATACCGGCCAGGCAGATCGGCGTACGTGCGCAACTCGATCGCTCGCGCAGGCGTCTGTGCGGTCGCGCGCCGGCCGTTGCGCACATCGATCGCGATCCGCGTGTGGATGCGGCATTCGTCGACCGGCGCCTGTCCTTCGCGAAACCACTCATCGATCACGCTCGTGCAGCAATCCGTCGCGCGCTTGCCCGATATCCGGCAGATCGGGACCTTCACGCATCCGTCGGGGAGTTCGAAGCCGCGCCGTGCCCGGTCGGGATCCTGTAGGCGCAGGACGATGGAGCGAACGAGTTTTGCGGCTCCGAGTGCGCCGCTGACCCGTTGCATCGGTTTGCCGTCCGGACGCCCCATCCAGACACCGACGACGTAGTCCGGCGACCACGCCACGGTCCAGGAATCGCGATAGGCGGAGGACGTGCCGGTCTTGACGGCCACCGGAAATGGATAATCGAGTGTGCCCATAAGCGGAAAGGTCGGCAAACGAGCCTGGGCGTCCGCGAGATGCTGGGTGAGGAGTCGGGCGGTTTGCGATGAGACGATCCGTTTGCCGGTTGAGGGGAGATCGGCGGCGCGAAAGGTAGGTTCCTTCAGGATGCCGTCGCAGGCGATGACGGTGCAGGCGCGGACGAGATTCGACAGGGTGACCGGGAGGCCTCCGATCGCAAGCCCCATTCCGTAATACTCGGCGGTGTGTCGCGGGTCGTTGAGCGACAGTTCGCGGAGGAAACCCATGGTGCGATGAAGGCCGACGCGCCCGAGCAGTTCGGCGGCGGGGACGTTGCGCGAGTTTGCCAGGGCGGTGCGGGGGAGCAGGGGCCCGAGATAGGCTTCGTCGGAATTGGAAATCCCGCCGGGGCCTCGGACGATGTCGTCGAGGATTGTGCCGGGATTGATCGTGTCGAGTTCGTAAGCGAGCGCATACAGGAACGGTTTGAGTGTACTTCCGCTGGACCGGCGCACCCGCGCATAATCGATCGCTCCGCTGCGCCGATGGTCGAAGTATCCCGCCGAGCCGATATAGGCCACAATCCGGGCCGTGTCGCGCTCCAGCACGATCGCCGCAGCGTTCCCGACACCCAGGGATTCGCTGTCCCGAACGGTTTCATAGCACAGATCGGCCAGGTCGGACTGGACATCGAGATCGATTGCGGTGCGGATCATCGGATCGATGGATGTCGTGTCGGGGATGCGCGCGAGATCCGCTTCGATCGCCTCCAGCGCATGAATCGTCGATTCGGGCCGCATGCGCCGGGCGGCGACGCGCATCTCGCCCAGTTGCCGTGCGGCCATCGCAAACTCGTCGTCGGCGATGACTCCGAGCGCGCGCAGTCGATCGAGGCTTCGGATGCCGCGGGCGATCGCATCCTCACGGCCTTTGCGTGTGAGGAGATTCATCCGGCCCGGCGCCTGGGGGACGGCGCTGAGGAACACGATTTCGGCCCAGCTCAGATCCTCGACGGGTTTGTCGAAATAGCAGCGTGCCGCGTGGGCGATACCGTGCACGCCGTTGCCGTACGGGGCGAGTGTCAGGTACTGGCGGAGCACCGCTTCGCGGCCGTTGCGGATCGTCATGGCGACAGCGGCGAGTGACTCGACGGTCTTGCGCAGATACGAGCGCGGGCCGGGATGCTGCATCCTGACGACCTGCATCGCGAGTGTGCTCGCGCCGGAAATCCGCCGCCCGGAACGGCCGTTCTGGCGTGCCGCACGCAGGATGGCCAGGGGATCCACACCGGGATGCGAATGGAAGCGGCGGTCTTCGAGTGCGATCGTGGCGGCGGCAACGCGGTCCGGCACGCGATCGAGCGGCCAGTATCCGAGTTTATCCCGGTCGGCGTCGCCGATCTCGCCCAGAAACCGCCCCATCCGATCCGTCACATAGAAGGAATGTTCGGGCGCGTCGATGCCGGACAGTCCGATGGCGACGCCCAGCAGGAGTCCGGCGGACAGCGCGCCGAGCACAGCCGAGGCGCGGAGGAGTTTCCGGATCAATCCGATGAGCCGACCTCGGGAGGATCGAGCGGATTCACGTTCAGACATCGTCCGTCTCGCAGTTTGAACTCATACGACGGCGATTTCATGATCAGATCGAGATGCGCGACGGCGGGGGCATAGCCGTAGCAGTCGTCGCCGACGGCGATATGGCAGGTGTCGAGCACTTTCTCGTCTTCCGTCATGTTCCCGACGATCGTGGCGGCGGGGTTGAGTCCGATTCCGAGTTCCGCCAGGTTCATCGCGTTGTCCATGTAATCGTGCGCCTGTTTCGGTGAAATGACCCCTTTTTCGATCTGCAATTCGGTCGCCGAGCGCATCTCGGCCATCGTCTCCCGGAACGCCTCGGCGTCCGCGCCCCCTTCGATCCGAGTCAGTTTCCCCTCGGAGAAGGTCAGCCGGATCGGTTCGCTCACGCGCAGCGTGCCGCCGAGCAGCGCTGCGGAGCCGTCGATCACCGCGATCCCGTGGCTGTCGCGATTCGGGACCGTGAACACCTCACCCGCGGGAATATTGCCGCCCGTGCCCGCGAACCGGTAATCGCCGTCGTCGAGCATTCCGGGGCGCTCGAACAGGTCGACATGCAGATCCGTGCCGGCCGGTGTGGTGATGCGGGCCGAAACAGCCGCGTCGAACAAGGCTTTGAGGCGTTTCGCGCGCTGCCACATGAGCGGGTAATCGATCGGGACCGTCCGGCAGAACGTGTCGATATCGGCGCTCGGAGACCAAGCGCCGCGGGCTTTTTTCGAGGCGATCAGGTAGTAGAAGATGTGATTGAGCGACTGGCTGCCGAGGCGATACGGGGTTTTCAGGCCGATCGGGTCATTCCCGAGACTCTCGCGGGTGACCGTGAAGAGCACCTCCGGTTCCGATGCAATCGCGGCGATGGTTGCGGGATCCGCCAGATCGACGCGTGAGCGTGCGGGCTGAAACAGGACGACGGGGTGTGCGAGCAGATCCAGCGCTGCGTTATAGAGCGCGGTGGCGATGAGCGGCAGATCGCCGTCGGGATTCGACATGATCAGGACGCGCTCGTTGGGCTGGACATTGAGCGCCGTTTCGAGTGCAGCGCGACTCGCCAGCCGCAACGCATCGGCGCGATCGAACGCGAGTTTGAATTGGGAATGGACGACCGTCATGAGATTCCTCCGCTTGTTCAAAAGCCGGTCAATATATTAAACTGGCAATTCGTTTTGCGCAATCCCGCGCGAACCCCTGCCGTCTAGCACCGAAAGGACTCTCCATGACCCCACCGACGCCTCCCGCTATCCATGCGGACCTCCATAACCATACCACCTGTTCCGACGGCGAACTGTCTCCCCGCGAACTGGTGGCCGCCGCTCGCGATCGCGGCATTCCCGTCATCGCCGTGACGGATCACGACACGATCGAAGGCGTTGCCGAAGCCGTTGCGTCCGGAAAGGAATTCGGGGTCACCGTCGTGTGCGGCGTCGAGGCCACGGTGCGGTTCGTGACGGTTCTGTTCCGCGGTTCCCTGCACCTTTTGATCTATTTCCCCGAGCCACTTCTTCAGGATGAGGCGTTTGTGCGCGGCATCACGGATCTGCTGGCGATGGGTCGCGGCGAGGCGCTGACGACGGCGCGGATCGAGGCGATCAATCGCGAATTCGGCCCATGTGGCGTCAATCCGATGCTCGCACGCCCGCTCACGGAATCCGACGTCTACCGGCACGGCCACCGGATCTCACGCCGCCACTTCGCCCTCGCCCTGAATGATCTCGGCATCACGGACACCGCGCAGGTCTCGACGATACTCGGCAACGATTCGCCGGCCTATATTCCCTCGGGCATTCCGATCGAGCCAATCGGCCCGTTTCTGAAGAGGTGGACCGTCGTGGCCGTGCTGGCACATCCCGCCGCGGGGTCGTTTCCGGGCGAATCGCATTACAAGGAAGTACTTCCGCCGATCGAAGTCGTGGAGCAGCTCCTTCCCGAGTTTCTCGCGATCGGCATCGAAGGCCTCGAGATCCCCTATCCGGGTCACACGATCGAGCTGCAGGAGCGCCTCAGACAAATCATGACGGAAAAAGGGCTCCGGGTGGTGACGGGCGGATCGGATTGTCATGATCGAACCGGGCGACCGCTGGGAGTTGCGGGGATAACCGAGGCCGAATACGAGGTGTTGCGGAAACGCCTGTCTGCCGGCGTCCCGTAGCCGCTGGCGTTCCGTAGCCGCTGGCGTCCCTGCCAGCGGGCAATGCTAATTATAACCAAAAGGCGTCCCTGCCGGTGGGCAATTGCCGGGCGCGGAGGCCGTATGAGTTCCAGCTATGTATGTGCCGTCGGGCACGGAGGCCCGACGCTATTATTCAATCCGATTGGGTTGTTGCCATTTTACCTGTTGGTTTCGTTCGCGTGGGTTTGACACTCCGGGCGAAATTTGCAACTCTTTGTAAAATTTCTGAGGAGGAGTGAACATGTGAGGTATTGGACTGGCTGCCAGAGGGAGGTGTTGGAATGATGTCGATCCGGGATATGCCCGCGCACGACCGGCCTCGGGAAAAACTGGGTGAGAGGGGGCCCAAGGCGTTGACGAACGAGGAACTGGTTGCGGTGATCATCGGGATGGGAGGTGCCGGACATGACGTGCGAACCATATCCCGGGGCATCGCGGAGTGCCTCGAGCGGGTTCAGGGAACGGTCGCCATAGGGGATCTTCAGGCGATTCCGGGAGTCGGCACGGCAAAATCGGCTCAGATCGTTGCGGCATTCGAGCTGGCGCGCCGTTTTCTGGCCGGGCCGACCGTACGGATCACGTCGCCGGCGGATGTGCTCCCGCTGATCCGGGGCATCGCGCAGAAGAATCAGGAACATTTCGTCTGCATGTCGCTCAACGGCGCGCATGAAGTGATCGAAACGCGGATCGTCACCATCGGGTTGCTCGATCGCAGCCAGATTCATCCGCGGGAGGTGTTTGCGGATGTGATTTCGGATCGGGCGGCGGCAGTGATTTTCGCGCACAATCATCCCTCGGGGAATCTCGATCCGAGCGAACAGGACCGGCTGACGCACCGGCAGCTCACGGAAGCGGGAAAAATCCTCGGGATCCGGGTTCTCGATCATCTCATCGTATCGAAGAAAGGATATTTCAGCTTCCAGGAAGGTGGGTTGATGGAGGGGTGAGCGAAGCGCCCCGGCACGTCGATTATGTGCCGGCGGGCCGTAGCCGCTGGCGTCCCTGCCAGCGGGCCGTAGCCGCTGGCGTCCCTGCCAGCGGGCCGTAGCCGCTGGCGTCCCTGCCAGCGGGCCTTGCTAATTATAACATTAGGCGTCCCTGCCGGCGGGCAAGCGCCGGGCACGGAGGCCGTATGAGACCCAGCTGTTTATTTGCCGCCGGGCACGGAGGCCCGGCGCTGGGGGGTGGGGGTGGGACTTTTGCGTCGGGGTGTTGTGTGCGATGATGTGGCCTCGGGAGGTGCTCCATGAACGGGTCGGATCATCGCTGTTCGCTCTGCGGCTTCACGCTGCCCTCCCGGCCGGTTTCAGGCGATGACGATCGTCTCTACTGCTGCGCGGGTTGTCGCCGTGTCGATGAGGTCCTCCGGAATCTCGATCCCTCCGCCCATGCCGCCTATATCACCGCCGCCCGCCGTGCCGGACTGATCCCCTCCCGGGACGGTCTTCCCGGCATGCAGGATCTCGATACCCCCTCACACGAATCCACCGAAACAGCACCCTCCGACGCCTCCGGCGCACTTCGCACGGATCGGCTCACCATTGCCGGCTTCGAATGCCCCTCCTGCGCATGGGTCGCGGAACGCCTCATCCGGACAATCGAAGGGGTCGAGGATGTCCGTGCAGACTTCATGACCGGCACGATCAAGGTCCGCTACGACATGCGCCGAACAGCCCCGTCGATCTTCGCCGAAACGATCGCGCCGTTCGGATACCGCATCGAAACGGCCTCCGAGCGTCCGGGCCGGCCGCTGAGCCACCCGCTGGTGCTCCGTTTCACGGTGTCGGCGATCCTCACCATGAATCTCATGATGCTCTCGATGCTCCGCTACAGTGAATCGCTGGGCTGGCTGGACATCGCTCCGGCTTTTCTGATCTGGGCGGAAGCGCTCCTGTGCAGCATCGTCCTGGGCTACGGCGGCATGCCGATCCTGAGGCGTGCTCTGTTCGGCGTCACCCGGCATCGCCTCACGATGGACGGACTGATCGCCCTGGCCGCTCTGGCCGCATACGCGCTATCGCTCTGGGCGCTGGTGCGTGGCCGTCCCGATATCTACTTCGAAACGTGCGCCGGCCTGATCACGATTTCGCTGCTCAGCCGGATGATCGAAGCCCGCCTGCGCGAACGCGCCTGCCGCGACCTGACGGTCATGATGCGGATGCCGGTCCGGAAGGTCCGTGTCGAACAGGGTGAGGGGATTGTCCGTTACATCACGAGCGCCGATGTGCGACCCGGTGATCGGGTTGTGTTCGATCCCGGCGAGGTTGTTCCGTTCGACGGCGTGCTGCTGAATGACGATGTGTGGATCAGCGAAGCCGTGCTCACGGGCGAGAGCCGACCGGTGCGGCGGGTGAGGGGGGAGGCGGTGACGGCGGGGAGCGAGACTGTCGGCGCTGCCGTGCGGATCCGCGTGACGAGAGGGATTGCGGACACCCGTCTGCACGAGATCGCGGAGAGTCTGCGGGAAGCGATCGCCGACCACGAACTGACGCTCGAATCGGCTGACCGCATTGCGGCGTGGTTCGGCCCTGCCGTCGTGCTGATCGCCGTCATCGCGTGGCTGGTCCGCGCAATCACCGCGGGAACGGCAGGAGCTTTCACCTCGGAGACCCTGTTCCCCTCGATCGCGGTGCTTGCGACAGCCTGCCCCTGCGCGTTCAGTCTGGCCGGCGTCACGGCGCTGACTTCGGTCACGGCCTCGCTGTTGCGACACGGAATCCTGATCAAAAATCTCAGCCGCTTCGAGCGCGCCCACCGGATCGCACGGATCGTGTTCGACAAGACCGGCACGTTAACGCACGGTTCGATGTCCGTCGAAACGCTCCTCTGGCGCACCGCACCCGACCCCGACCTCCTTGCGCTCTGCAACCGGATCGAAACGGGCTCGCGCCACCCCGCCGCCACGGCGATTCGAGCATTCCTGTCGGCAGCCGGTATCCCCTCCCATGAAGCCGGCTCGGGGATCACGGACGATCCGTCGGGTGCCGGTCGATCGATGTGTCTCGTGGACGGGCGCACATTCGTGATTGGCGGAACAAGGTTGTTTGCGGATGGATTCATTCCGCCGGGCACGGCTTCCAGGCACACGATGGTTTTTTTCGGGTTGGACGGCCGGGCCGAGGGCTGCTTTCTGCTCGCGGATTCGATCCGGCCGGAAGCGGGTGAGGTGATCCGCCGGGTCGAGGCGATGGGCATCGCGGGCATGATGCTTTCGGGCGATCGGGAGGAGACGGTGCGCGAGGTCGCGGAAGCGCTCGGGATCCGGGAGGTCCACGGTGGTGTGACACTGGATCGTAAGGTCGAGGCCATTCGCGCGATGCAGGCCGGATCCGGGACGACCGCCTATGTCGGTGACGGCACAAACGATGCACTCGCGATGCAGGCGGCCGACTTCGGTATCGCGGTGGCGCGGGCGACCGACGAAGCGCTCACGGCCGCCGATGCGGTGCTGCTCGATGGCGGGCTGTCGAAACTGAATCACCTACTGGCCGCGGCCCGCGCGATGCGCCGGACGATCCGCATGAATTACATTTGGGCGTTTTCGTTCAACGTGATTTTCATCCCGGTTGCGGCAATGGGTTACCTGACGCCGCTGGCGGCCATGGGGCTGATGCTGATCAGCTCGATTCTGGTGCTGCTCAATTCGGCCTTCGCGCCTGCCGTGCACTAACTGCGTTCCGCTCAGTTGTATGACTGCGTGTTGTCGATGGGTGTCGTGTCTGTGGCGTCCTCACCGGCAAAAGCGGACGTCCGCAGCTTCAAAACGCGGGGTTCAATGTGGTATACTGAAAACTACTGGAGACGGGAAAGTGAGATTTTTACCATGAAGCTGTTTTTTTCTGTGATTGTATGTGTCTTTCTGCCGATGATATCCAATGCAGCATCGGTGACCGTCGGGACAGCCGCGGAACTGGCCGCGGCGATCGAATCGGCCAATGCCGGAGGGGCTGACACGATTCTGCTTCAGGACGGCCTGTATACGCTCGACAACATGCTCTGGGTTTCGGCGGATCATGTCACGGTCCGCAGCGTGTCGGGCAATCGCACGGCGGTCATCATCGAAGGGCAGGGCATGACCGGTGGTGTCTCGCATATCTTCAATGTCCCCGGTTCCTATTTCACCGCCCGGGACATGACTTTGCGGCGGGTCGCGAACCACGCGGTCCAGATTCACGGGAATGCCGGTGCCAGCTACGCCACCCTGCAGAATCTGGTTTTTCAGGACACCTTCGAACAGATGGTGAAGATCTCGTATGAATCGGGAAACCCCAACCGGTCCTCCAATGGCCTGATCGAAAACTGCCGGTTCGAATACACGGCGGGAATCGGCCCGCAGTACTACATCGGCGGCGTGGATGGGCATTACTGCCTGAACTGGATCGTGCGGGACAACGAGTTTCATGACATCCAGAGCCCCGAATCGGATCTCGCGGAACACGCCATCCATTTCTGGTCCGATTCCGAAGGCACGATCGTCGAGCGCAATCTGATTGTCAATTGCGACCGAGGCATCGGGTTCGGACTGGGTGATCGCGGCCATATCAGTGGTATCGTTCGGAACAACATGATCTATCATGACTCGAACGATACGAATTGCGATGTCGCGATCGGTCTCGAGAATGCCTCGGATGTGCGGGTTTACAACAACACAATCTGGTATAACTCGACGTATCCCAATGCCATCGAGTATCGCTTTGCCGGTTCGACAGGAGTCATGCTCGCGAACAATCTGTGTAATCGGGCGATCGCCGATCGTGATGGAGCTTCGGGAACTGAAACCGCGAACATCGAAAATGCGCTTTCATCGTGGTTCATCCAGCCGTCAACCGGTGATCTGCATCTTGCGTCCGGAATCGCCGCGGTGGTGGATCAGGGGATCGCCGTCGAGGGACTCACGGATGACTTTGATCGTGACAGCCGGCCGTTCGGTGCGGGTATGGATATCGGTGCGGATGAATGGGGTGCAACGGCTCCGGGGATGCTGCAGATCAGTCTGCTGTTGAATCAATCGAGTTACGGTTCGGGCGATCGGTTTCGTCTGGATTGGGAGGGGGTATCGGAAAGCGGCACCGTCACGGCGGATCTCTACATCCTTCTGGAGGTGCTGAGTGGTTACTGGTTTTATCCGTCCTGGACCACGGCTCTCGGTTCTACACCCGCGACCGTGAATCCGGGAATGCCGACGACCATCACCGTGTTCGATTTTACCTGGCCCGACATCGATCCGGTTGGAATTCCGATCCGATTTTACAGCGCCGTCATGCGGACCGGAACGTTCGAGTTGCAGAGTAACGTCGCGTCGGTCGAGGCGACGATCTGATTCAAAGGAGAGGATACGCCATGCCATTCAGGAATCGATCGAATTTGATTCAGAGGCGCTGTTTACTGGCGAGCGTCTTTCTGACCGTTCTCCTCGGAAGGACACACGCCGCGGAACTGCATGTCGCACCGTCCGGAGCACCCTACACGACCATCCAAGCGGCAGTGGATGCGGCTGCGGTGGGTGACCGCATTCTGATAGCGGAAGGCACGTATTCGACAATGAATACACGTCCCGCACCGACAGATTACTCGGGGGCCACGAACATCCACCAGATCGTGTTCATCGACAAGTCGATCACGCTGGAAGGCGGTTATGATTTGACCTTCAGTCTCAATGATCCCTTGGCGTATCCCTCCGTGATCGACGCGCTCAACCAGGGACGTTGCATTTTTATTGAGAGTGCTGATCCCGTGATAAAGGGGTTGAATCTGCTCAACGGGAACGCTCAGGGGCAAGGCGGGGCCAGTTGGGATGATGCGGGTGGAGGCATTTTTGCGCGAATCGGATCGCCGATCATTCTGGAATGCAATGTTTCGGAATGTCAGGCGGGCACGGGAGGCGGCGCGTTCATGTCGTTATGCGGATTTTTCAATTTTCTTCGTGTCAACTTCCTGAGCAATCAATGTTCCGGTATGGGAGGCGGTGCGTTTCTTCTGAACAGTGATGGATACATCGATGGTTGCGCATTCGAGTGGAACACGGCGGGGCGCATGGGGGGCGGGATGTATATCAGCTATTCGTCGCCGGATGTCACCGGTTGTCGCTTCAGGAACAATTCAGCAACGGATTATGCGGGTGGGCTGCTGCTTTATGATGCGTGGTCGTTCATCACTGCGAACCAATTCAATGCGAACAGCGCGGGGGAGGGCGGTGCGATCTGGAGTTCACTTTCGACGGCGACGATCGACCGGAATAGCCTCATGAATAACTCGGCAACGTTCTCAGGTGGAGCGATCTACTTTGAAGACTGCAACGATACGGCGGTTAACAATATCATCGCCGTCAACCAGGTCAATCATGCAGCGGGAAAGGGATCCGCCATTTTGTGCGCCGGGGCGAACGTGACGCTTGTTCACAACACGATTGTCTTCAATACCGGTGGTAATAACTCGGGAATCGAACTGATAGATTCGTTGACGGGTCCTTCAAACGCAACGATCCATAACACGATTATCTCGGTCCAGTCGATCGGAATATTCGTGGATGCCGGTTCGACCGCCACGTTCGACTCGATTCTCTGGCACGATACTGTCTGGGACTGGGGAGGTCCCGGAACGGTCAATCAGGGAACGCATCTGTATCACGGCGATCCGTTGTACGTGGATAGAGTCATGCTCGATTTCCATATTCAAGCCGGCAGTCCGGCGATCGACGCTGGTCAGGACATGTGGATTCGTGTCGACTTCGACGGACAACTCCGCCCATGGGATCTCGGATTCGATATCGGAGCCGATGAGTACCGGTACGTTCCGGCTCGAGGGGTCTGGATCGAATGCCCGTTGTCCGTTCACCCCGGTGAACCGTTTTTTGCCACCGGTTTTTTGGAAAACGATGGGACTGCACTTCCCGGCACGTATGTATTCTTTGTGCTCGACATCGCAGGAGAGTATTGGTTCTGGCCGTCCTGGAGTCATTATTCCGCTGCCGATCCGTCCAGTATCGATTTCGAGATTCGGGATGTGGCATCGGGGGAAAGCAGAGTCTATGTGCTGAACGCCTTCATGTGGCCGGATACCGGTGCGACAGCAATGTCGGGGCTGCGGTTCTGGGGTGCGATCGTCGATCCCGCTTCGAATACGCTTTTCGGTGAACTCGCGGTGGTGAGCTGGGCATTCGGTCCGTGAATGCACGAAATGCGATCCTGTGTGTCTCCTTAGAGGAGACGGATTTATCCGGGGAGGAGAGGGTCTATGAAAAGACAGACATTCACCGTTAACGAACGGATCACGCCTGCGGGGCTCGTCTTGCTGCTGCTGTTCGTAGCGCATCCATCCGCGTTCGCGCTGGATATCCAGGTTCCGGGCGATGCGCCGACCATCCAGGCCGGCATCGATCTGGCGGCCGATGGCGATCAGGTGATCGTGGCCGACGGAACATACACCGGTGCCGGCAACACGAATCTCGATTTCGCCGGCAAGGCGATCACCGTGCGTTCGGCCAACGGCGCATCTGCCTGCGTGATCGACTGTCAGCAGATGAGCCGGGTGGCGGTGTTTGACTCCGACGAGACAAACCAGGCGGTATTCGAAGGTTTCTGGATCCAGAATGCCGTTCACACCGGCGATGGCTACGACGGTCTCGGTGGTGCGATCCAGGTTCTGGGCACCTCGCCCATCATCCGGGATTGCGGCTTCGAATTCTGCCATTCGAACATCCGGGGAGGAGCGATCTACATCGGCGGTAACGGTGCGACGATCGACGGGTGTCTCTTCATGGCCTGCTGGTCGGAAACAGGTGGCGCGATCTATTGTTTTGGAACGGGTTCGACGATTTCGGATTGCGACTTTTCGATGAACTCGGCGTCCTATGGTGGAGGCGTGTGTGTCGCGGATGAATCCGATCCTGCCATCGAGAATTGCCGCTTTTGGGGCAATACCGCTCATTCGGATGGCGGTGGGGTCTTCGTCCGCTGGATCGGCGCGCCGGTCATTTCGGATTGCGAATTCGATGAAAATCAGGCCGTAGACCGCGGCGGAGCCGTATTTTGCGAATACAATACGAGCCCGATGATCGTCCGCTGCGCATTCACCGAAAACCAAGCGGGACTCGGCGGCGGCGTCTTTGTCGAGTTCCACGAACCGATTGTCCGTCTTCCGGTGATTGGTGGTGAGCCGCTTGACGGCAACACATTTACGGACAACACGGCGGTGTTCGGCGCGGACCTGTCCGCCTCGCATATCAACCCCTCACCCGTCGATGCTCGTTACAATCACTTCGCCGGAATCGCAGGATCCCCGTTCTATGTCGCGCCGCAATCGTCTTTCAATCTGGAGGGGAGTGTATCCGACCTGACGCCAATCACGACAGATGTCTATGTGACGACCACCGGCAGTGATACGGCGGACGGGCTGACGTGGGAGACCGCGTTTCGAACGATCACGCATGCGCAGTCCCGGATCCATGCGACATCGGGAAATCCTCTCACGATTCATGTGGCGGAGGGGATCTATTCGCGGTCGGCGACCGGTGAGGTGTTCCCGATCGGCGTGTTCGATCATGTGACGCTTTCGGGTGCGACGGATGGCGTGACGCGCCTCGAGGCATCTCTGACGCCGTTCGGCTTTCCGTCGGTGCTCTGGGCATATTGGGCGGATTCGGCAGTCGTCGAGCGACTCGAACTGGCGGAAAGCCGACGCACCGCCGTACGCTGTGTCCAGACATCGACCACATTCCTGTCATGCGACATCCGGGACAATTCCGGGACTGACGGCGGCGGAATGTACATCGAAGACAGTGCCCCGGTCATACGGTCCTGCCATGTGCGGAACAATCAGGCGGATCGAGGCGGCGGAATGTATATCATGCGCTCGGCTCCGCTGCTCGAACAGTGCCTGATCGAGGCGAATATGGCAGTCGATGGCGGAGGCGTGTTTTATGATGAAGAATACGAACAGACCGTGCACATGGGGGTGGCGGGGTGTGAATTCCGGGGAAACACCGCGGAAGTATTCGGCGGCGGATTGCTGATCAATCGCGGGATGCCGATACTGACGGCATACGATGCACAGAATAATTATGTGAACAACCGGGCCGGTGCCGGTTCGGATCTGTGTGCGGCCATGATTCCGTCGATGCCGATCCCCGCCGTGAATTCGCGTTTCTCGGGGTATCATCCGTCCTGTTACTACGTGTCGCCTCAGAGCGCATTCGATCTGACCGGATCCGTCGATGAAACCGTGCCGATCACCGTCGATGTGTATGTGTCTCCGGATGGTGACGATACCAACACGGGAATCTCGGCGGACCAGCCCTTTAAATCGATCCGACGCGCGATGAGTCTGGTGTATGGAACCGAGCGTGCGCCGGTTACGGTACATCTCGCGGGAGGCGGGTATTCGCTCGAAGCGACGGGCGAGCATTTCCCGGTGCCTCTGGTGTCGCATTGCCTGGTCGAGGGAACGGGAGCGACTGAAACGGTTCTGGACGCTGCGACCGGTCAACATGGTCTGATCGGACACGGAAACAGCGCGACACAGATTTCGAACCTGACGATCCGGAATGCGATCGGAAACGCAATATTGGGTAACCTTCAATCGTCGCTGAATGTGCTGGATTGTGTCATCGAATCCAGCGGAGGTTCCGGCATCGAGAGTGTGGACCAATCCGGGCTTACGGTCACGGGCTGCCGGATCGAATCCAATTCGGAGGGGATCACAGCCGGAGGTAGATGTGATGTCCGGGTTCAGGACAGTATTCTGACGGATAACGCGACGTGCGGGATCGAAATTTTCAATAGTGATGTGGATCTCGATGGATGCACGGTATCACACAATGGCGTGCAGGAGGCATCGAGCGCGGGAATTTTCGGCTATTCGCTCGCGACTCTCACGGTCACACGATCCGGTATATCGGGGAATCAAGGAGCGGGAGTTGTGCTTGAAGAAGACTCTGTGGCAGTTATCAGCGAAACGTTCATTGTGGACAATCACTCATCCGGCTGCACTATGAGCGGTTCCGGATCGTCAGAGTTTTCATTCTGCACGATATTCAACAACCGAGGAGCCGGGATCGGGGCGGCGATGCACGACATCAATGTGTCGAATTGTATTGTCTGGGGAAACGATGCGGGTATTGTGCTGTCATACGGATCTCAAGCGACAGTGCGGTATTCCGACATCCAGCGCGAAACCGGAGTGCAGGCGGGGCCGGGCAATCTCAACGCGGACCCGCTCTTCACCGAAGGCAGTCTCGGCAACGTGTATCTCGCGCAGGTTGACTCCGGGCAACTGGAAACCAGTCCGTGCGTGAACGCCGGGGACCCCTCATCCGCCATTCCGGATGGGACGACCCGGACGGATCACCAGCCTGATGAAGGAATCGTTGACATGGGCTGGCATTATCAGGCGGAGCCGCCGCCGACACCGACTCCGACGCCGAATCCGTGCGCGTTTCTGGGGGTGCGGGTCGAGATGCCGCTCGAGATATATCATCCGGGGGACACCTGCCGGGTCGATGCATTCGTGTGTGTGCCGGGGGATCAGGCGATGTCGGGTCTGCCGTTGTTCGTGATGCTGTATGTGGCGGGTGAGTTTTTTTACGGGCCGGGATTCACGCAGAACATCGATTACTACGAGGGGGACTATCCGCCGGGCGAGACTGAGGTCGAGATCATCGAGTCGTTTTTTTGGCCGGATGGATGCGGGAGTTATGATGGTGCGATGTTCATCGGCGCGTTTTTGAACCAGGAGATGACAATGATTCTGGGCGAGTTCGGTTACTTCGTTTTCGGCTGGACCGACTGATCGTCAAAGCCATCGCACTGGGACATGTCGGCGGGTTTCGGCGAGATTTTGCGGTAAATGCCGGATGCCGACGCGGGCTGCGATGTCGGGAATGGGATTCCGGAGTGCGATCGTCGATCCGGTGTGTCGTTTTGTATGGACAATCGCTCTAGACCGGGAGGAGAGGGGTGATGATCAGTCAGACAAACGCCGACCATGAATGGATCACGCCTGTGAGGTTCGTTTTCCTGCTCCTGTTTGTTGCGCTTCCATCCGCGCTCGCGCTGGACATCCAAGTGCCGGACGACGCACTGACCATCCAGGCCGGCATCGATCTGGCAGTCGATGGCGACCAGGTGATCGTGGCCGACGGAACATACACCGGTGCCGGCAACACGAATCTCGATTTTCGAGGCAAGGCGATCACCGTGCGTTCCGAACTTGGTCCGCAAAATTGCACGATTGATTGCAATAGAATCGGCAGGGCTTTCATATTTGATTCCGGGGAGTCAAATGCTTCGATTCTCGACGGGTTTACGATTCTCAATGGTGTCAAATCGGGTACGGCTGAAGACGGTATGGGCGGGGCGATCCTCATTCTGAACGCATCACCTGTCATCCGGAATTGCACCGTAACAGCCTGCACCGCCGGGTATGGCGGGGCGATATACTCGGAAGGTCACTCGACACGAATTCTGTCCTGCATGTTTTTAAACTGTCTGGCGAAGGCCGGCGGCGCTGTTTACTGCCTGGGCGATAATCCGATTTTCATGGATTGCACGTTCGGGATGAACTCGGCGTCGTTCGGCGGAGGGCTGCATATTGCGTCGGAATCCAATCCGTTCGTGTCGAACTGTCGATTTGTTGCAAATCTGGGGCACGCTGAAGGAGGCGGCCTTTTCGTGGACTGGATGTCCGAGCCCGTTATTGACGCCTGTGAATTCGAGGGAAATCAGGCCGATGAACATGGCGGAGGCATTTTCAGTGCTCATGATGCCTATCCACGCATTGTCCGGTGCGATCTTTTTGAGAATCGAGCACGCCTAGGAGGCGGGATATTCGTTGCAGTAAGTGACTTGTATCATCCTCTTGTCCCGACGATCGGAGGGGACACGACGGAATCCAATCGATTTGAAAACAATATATCGGTTGCCGGTGCAGATCTGTTTGCCTCGTTTATTCCTGAGACTCCAATCCCGGCAATGTGTAACTCGTTTTCCGGAATTGTCTCCTCTTCATTCTATGTTTCCCCTCAACCGGCATTCGATGTGACGGGCAGCACATCGGATACCGTTCCGATCACAACAGACGCGTATGTCTCTCCAACCGGTGACGACTCCGCCGATGGCCTGACATGGGAATCGGCATTTCAAACCGTTACCCATGCATGTTCCCGAGTAGCGGGGACCTCGGAAACACCCGTTACCATTCATCTCGCAGAGGGGGTCTATTCGCACTCGACTACGGGAGAGGTGTTTCCGATCGGCATGATGGATCACGTGACGCTTTCAGGTGCAACCGAGGGCGTAACGCGCCTGGAGGCGTCAATGACATCGTTCGGTTATCCGTCCCTGCTCTGGGCATACTGGGTGGATTCGGCGGTTGCAGAGCGGCTCGAACTGGCGGGAAGTCGAAGCTCCGCCGTCCGTTGTGTACGGACGTCGGCTACATTCCAGACATGCGACATCCGGGACAATTCAGGGAGCGACGGCGGCGGGATGTACATCGAAGACAGTTCACCGGTTATCCGATCCTGCCATGTGCGGAACAATCGGGCTGATCGAGGCGGCGGAATGTATATCCTGCGCTCGGCCCCGCTGCTCGAACAGTGCCTGATCGAAGCCAATGCTGCGGTCAATGGCGGAGGCGTGTTCTATGATGAGGAATACGGCCAGACCGCGCACATGGGAGTCGCGGGATGTGAATTCCGGGGAAACACCGCAGATGTATTCGGTGGCGGAGTGTTTGTTCAATATGGAATGCCCGTGCTTACAGCATTCGATGCTCCGAACGAATACGTGAATAACCGGGCAGGCGCCGGTTCGGATCTGTGTGCGGCCAGTATTCGCTCGGCGCTTATTTCAGCGTTGAACTCACGCTTCGAGGGATTCCATCTTTCGAACTATTATGTATCGCCTCAAAGCGCATTCGATCTGACCGGGGCCGTCGATGAGACCGTGCCGATCACCGTCGATGTGTACGTGTCTCCGGATGGCGATGACTCCAATACGGGGATCTCGGCGGAACAGCCCTTCAAAACGATCCGCAGAGCCATGAGTCAGGTTTACGGAACCGAGCGTGCTCCAGTCACGGTGCATCTCACGGAAGGCATCTATTCCCTCGATGCGACCGGCGAGCATTTCCCGGTTCCATTCGTTTCACACAGCACGCTCATGGGCGATTCTGCGAGTCGACCCCGGTTCGATCTCACGGATGTTCCCAACGGTTTGATTTGTTATGCGTCGGAAGGAGGAGCGATTATCGGTATCGACCTTTCGGGATCGACCGATGCGGCCATTCTGGCGATGCTTCAGGCGGATCCGTTGATTGAGAATTGCAGGGTTCATCATAATGCGGGTGCCGGTGTCAGGAGCAGTAATCTGTCATCTGTGGTGATCCGGGATTGCGACGTATCGCAAAACTCTGTCGGAATCGTGGCCGAGGATGGAAACGATCTCCTCGTTGAGAATACAGCGATTATTCAGAATGCCAGGATCGGATATGAAATCTCTGATTGTTCGACCCGGATCGTTCGCTCGATCATACGACTCAACGGGGATCTTTCGAACGATTCCGGAGGCATCACGGGAGGCACGAGCGGACTCTTCATTCTGGACCGGAGCATGGTCGCCGAGAACCGTGGTGCCGGAGTGTCATTGGATAATGGCCAGGCTATCCGCGTTAAGGGATCGCTGATCTCGAATAATGAGGGAGATGGATTGGATCTCGGATCGGGAGGCGATTCGGAGTTCGATTTCTGCACAATCAACGGGAATGGCGGCGCCGGCATTGCAGCGAGAAGGCATGATATCACAGTGTCGAATTGTATTGTCTGGGGAAATGCATCCGGGCTCGATCTCACATATGAATCCCAGGCAGCGGTGCGGCATTCCGACATCCAGAGCGAAACCGGAGTGCAGGCCGGGCCGGGCAACATCAACGCGGACCCGCTCTTCACCGAAGGCAGCCTCGGCAACGTGTATCTCGTACAGGTTGACTCCGGACAGACCGAAACCAGTCCGTGCGTGAACGCCGGGGACCCCTCATCCGCAGTGCCTTACGGGACGACCCGGACGGATCACCAGCCGGATGCGGGGATTGCGGACATGGGCTGGCACTATCAGGCGGAGCCGGCGACCAACCCATGTGAATTTGTCGGGGTGCGGGTCGAGATGCCGCTCGAGATATATCATCCGGGGGACACCTGCCGGG
>CAYYMM010000039.1:0-34846 GCA_964472395.1 uncultured bacterium
GATTTCTTTTTGATTGGCCAGCTCGGTAACATTACCGACCAGAGGAATCATGATCTCAGGATGCACCTTGATGCTCTCGTTGTGAACATCCAATGCCGCTTCTATAATCGCGCGAACCTGCATTGCAGTGACCTCTGGGTAACTGATTCCGAGGCGACAGCCGCGATGACCCAGCATCGGGTTGAACTCATGCAGCGAATTGACGATTTTCCTGATTTCTTCGACCGAAACATGCATTGCATCAGCCATTTCCTGCTGACCTTCATCATCATGCGGTACGAATTCATGAAGAGGGGGATCCAAGGTGCGGATGGTGGCGGGGCGTCCTTCGAGAGCTTTGAAAATTCCGTAGAAATCAGAGCGCTGCAGCGGGAGCAGTTCGGCGAGAGCCTGATTGAACTGCTCTTCAGGGGCTGCCAGGGCCGCGCGAATCACTTCGATTTTCGCCGGATCGGTCTCATTGACCAGTTCGTTTCTCAACTGCTTTACTCGTTCGGCCACAAGTATCAGACGGCGGAACGATGTGATCCGTTCCCCTTCGAAGAACATATGCTCCGTCCGGCACAATCCAATGCCCTCTGCACCGAATCGGACTGCGACCTGCGTATCACGAGGTGTGTCCGCATTCGTACGAACCTTCAAACGACGGATTTCATCAGCCCAGCCCATCAGAATCTGGAAGGGGCCACTGAGTTCCGGGGGCTTCGTTTTGATGCGTCCCTGATACACGATTCCAAGCGAACCGTTCAGACTGATCCAATCCCCTTCTTTCAGCACATGTCCGGAAACCGTCAATGTCTTCTTCTCATAGTTGACCTGGATCTCACCCGCGCCTGCGACACAGCATTTCCCCATCCCGCGGGCCACGACTGCAGCATGCGATGTCATACCGCCGCGCGCCGTCAAAATACCCATGGCGACGGCCATACCACCGATGTCTTCGGGGGACGTTTCGACACGAACCAGAATCACCGGTTCACGATCCTTTTCCGGAACACCCTTCTCGATCTGGGCCTTGACCTGAGCTTCAGCAGATTCAGCGCTGAATACTATCCGCCCGTATGCAGCACCTGGACTTGCAGGAAGGCCCCGGGTCAGCATTCTTGCTTCATTCTCCTCCTTCTCCTCGAAGATCGGATGCAGGATCTGGTCGAGAGATGCCGGTTTAATGCGCATGACGGCCTGTTCCTTCGTGATCAACCCCTCTTCCACCATATCAACAGCGATTTTTACGGATGCAAATGTCGTCCGCTTTCCATCACGAGTCTGAAGGATGTAGAGTTTTCCTTGCTGGATTGTGAATTCGAGATCCTGCATGTCCCGATAGTGCTTCTCCAATGTTTGCCGGACTGACAGGAGTTCCTCGAAAATGCGAGGATTCTCTTTGTTCAGAACGTCGATCGAAAGAGGCGTGCGAATCCCTGCAACGACATCCTCGCCCTGAGCATTCATCAGATACTCACCGTAGAATGTGTTCTCACCGGTCGACGGATTTCGAGTGAAAGCAACGCCTGTTCCGCTGTCATCGCCTAGGTTACCGAACACCATGGCCTGAACGTTGACTGCGGTTCCGATGAGTCCTCGGATGTCATTCAATTCACGATATTTGTTCGCGCGCGGATTGTTCCATGACCGAAATACCGCTTCGATCGCCTTCAATAACTGATCGTGCGGATCGGTCGGGAATTTTTCGTTCGTGGATCGTTCATAGATCGCTTCATAGCGGCTGATCAGTGTTTCGAGATCCGATTCGTTCAGCTCCGTATCCAATTTCACACCACGGTCTTTTTTAAGATGATCGATTGCATCTTCAAACTCGTGATGCGGAACATTCATGACCACATCGCCGAACATCTGCATGAAGCGACGAAATACATCGAGTGCAAACCTGCGATTGCCGGATTTCTTCGCCATGCTCTCAACAACCGTCCGATTTACTCCCAGATTCAGAACCGTATCCATCATTCCCGGCATCGAACTGGCCGCACCGGAACGAACGGACACGAGTAATGGTTGATCCGGATCACCGAACCGCGCATTCATGACCGATTCGAGTTTGCGAATGTTCTCGTCCAATTCCCCATACAGAGCTTCCGGTGTACGTTGCCCATTATCATAATAGCTCTTGCAAACTTCTGTGGTGATCGTAAATCCCGGTGGAACCGGTATACCGATATTGGTCATCTCTGCCAGATTTGCGCCTTTTCCGCCGAGCAACTCTTTCATCGTCTTGTTGCCTTCGGCCTTCCCGTTTCCGAAAAAATAAATCAGCTTCGTCATCTGTATCTCCTTAATAAAAGCTGAATGCCTACAAGAACCTCAGTAGGCATTTCGAGCTGCTTGTGACATCCTACACAACTCCCGCAGCAGCAATCCGGAAGTCCAGCAATGGAATATCAGTCAGATCGGGTTATGACAAGTGAAATTTGCTTCCCTTGCCTTCAATCACTTTTTTATCCGCAATCAATTCCTTCAGGATAATTTCAAGCCCGGAAGGGTTGCGTCCAAGAACGGCGGCTAGTTCTGCGATGGTTAATCCTTCAGGACGACCTCTGAACGCCGTCAGTGTTTTAAACTTCAGGATTTCTTTTTCCCTGACCGACATCTCAGGCATATCGACCGGGACCTTCTCCGGTGCGGGCGTATCAAGCACTTTGGCATCCACGACCCGTCGACGGGTCGCCGATCGCTCCGCAGCCGGAGGCACATCAGATACCTGCCCTTTCAAACTATATATTTTATCGTTTTTCAGTATTTTATCCTGAGCGATGAGTCTTCGTATCGGAATGCGCAGGAAGTGCCATTGTACTGCTAGCGAACCAGCAAGTTCCTTCAACGTACATCCACGAGGAAAGTTCGCGAGCGCCCCCAATACTTTTCCCTCAAGCTCGGTAAATTCCTTCTGGCCGGTTTTTTTCGGGAGACTGCTCTTCTGCAACCTTTCACCGCCGGTTTTCCGATGCTCCACAACGGGCTTTGCGATTGAACCAGCTCGACCGATCTGAACCATGTTCGAATAGAATTCTTCGAATGTTTTCACAAGACCTTTAATAAACAGCTCTAATTCCTGCATAGTTGAATCCTCCATGCGTTTTCGATCGCGAGTATCCGCAACCCGAATGTATTCCGTAAGTCTAAATCTATTGTATTCCTATTTCTGGAAGAATGGAAGGATGAAATCATACCTCCCTAACGAATCCATAACATGTATAGAGATTGAGTTTATGAAATGCAAGTCATTCATTCAGGTTTTTTATTGATCCAATGTGAAAAAAAAAAGGAGCGACCTGTGAGGTCGCTCCTGATTCATCGTGAAAACTATCTACAGGGACCGTAACCGAATGTGTAAAGAGCGTAATCTCCGACTATCTCAGTGATCTGCAGATTCGTCAGCGCTCCCCAGATCCTGATTCCCGAATAACTCCCCTCAACCTCTGGCCAGACAAACGCCGGGATGACCACTTTAGTCGTCCAACCCGTCGCAAAACTCTCGA
The DNA here is from genome assembly GCA_964472395.1 of uncultured bacterium. GTDB lineage: Bacteria > CSSED10-310 > CSSED10-310 > CSSED10-310 > CALFER01 > CALFER01. The sequence continues at coordinate 3,495 of CAYYMM010000039.1, forward strand.
GCATGTAATCCATATCCTGGCTCCACGAATCCGCAAACCAGTAACTTCCCTCGATATCCAATATGACAAACAGGGGGAATGCTTCCGCCTGGTTCGGATTACAGACTTCGGCATTCAAATAGCAAGTCTCGCCCGGGCAGAAATATTCATCTCCCATATCGAGCACAACGCCATAGGCTGTGCAGGGGTTCGATGAGGGAGTCGGTGTCGGATCGGTGGATGAACCAGTTGTAAACATCCAGACATCACCGATGGTCGATGCCTGGTGGGAATCCCGTGTAACGATTTTCCAGTAGTAAGCAGTGAACTCCGACAAAGATCCCGGATCATATGTCGCGGATGAAATGCTCTGTGCAATCAGAGGTGGATTCGATGAGTTACCAAGATAAACGTCGTATACGACCGAGTCTCCGGCATCGGGGTCGCCACCGACCCATGACAGATCTGTCTGAATATACACGCCTGTTGCACCGTTCGCGGGATTGGGATTACTGGCCAGATACGGAGGATTGTTATCGCCTCCAGCCATAGTGGTAAAATGCCAGATCGGACCCGTTGTCTCTGACCCCCATGCATCTCGGGCAATGATTTTCCAGTAGTAGACGGTTGAACCGGTCATCGTGCCCGGATCATAAGGCATGGTTGAAATATTCTGAGCGACTCTCTGAGGATTCGAAGACGTTCCGAAATAGACGTCAAATGTCAAAGTATCACCGGGATCCGGATCATTGCATTGCCATGAAAGATCCGCATTGGTATCGATATTGGTAGCAGCGTCAGTTGGGATGGGATTCACCGGAGCATACGGAGCGGCATTCGAACGGGTCTGGAAACTCCAGACCGGACCCGAAGTGGTCGCTTCCCAGTTGTCGCGCGCAAGAATTTTCCAGTAATACTGAGTGTTGGGTGCCAGATTTGTCGTGCTATAGGATGTTGAACTCTGATGATCATTCACCAAAGGTGGCGGATTGGTCGAACCGAAGTAGACATCATAATTCAAAGTGTCTTCTGCATTCGGATCACCACCTTGCCATCCCAATGTCACGTCTTTGGGCTGACTTGTCGCTCCATTGCCCGGATTGGGATTGGAAGGTTCGTATGGAGGGAGATTGTCACCGTATCCCCCTAGATCAGCAGAGGTATAAAATGAATACAAAGGCACATCCTGATATTCAATCGCGTATTGCCATTGCAAATGAGATTCCATGTTCTGTTCCCGGATCATCTGCGTAATCTGGCCATTACGATCCGCGGATTGAAGTACTTCAGATATCGTGTTCAATCCCTGAAGTTCATACATGATCGCTACTCGTTGGAGAACCTCGGTAACGGCGTCAGGATCAATTGTCATGGATTCGTTGTATATTTTTCCTTCGATCGTCCCTAGCGCCGTACCCATGCTCCACATCACCATAAAACCAATTAGTACCGATTTCTTCATGGTATCCCCCCGATTCCATCATGAAAACTGCAAAAATCATCCCTCTATTTTTGTATCATCAGCTCCCCTCATCAGTCAAGCTGTCGAGAAGCCGATTCATCATCATTCAATCGATCAATCGGGAGGAATTACCAACCCCGGAATTTCTTCCAATTCATGCCTCTGTAGTCCCAGCGATCGCAAATTACGGATCACGGCAGGTTGCTTCGGGTTGATGACGAGCGAACGCCTCCAGAACGCGATCGCGGCATCCATATTTCCAAGGCGATAACTCAGTAAAGCCCTGTTATTCAGAATGACCGGATTGTCCGGTGATTTCCTATCCAGAGATTCAAACGCCATCATGGCAGGCTCATACTGTCCCTGCTCTGCGAGCAACACCGCCCGGTTTATCTCCGTAACAATCGAGTCGGACAATTGTGAAGCACGATTCAGGGCCGCAAGAGCCTCCTCTCCTTGTCCGGACTCAGAGTAAGCCGATCCCAAAGCCGACCATACCGCTGCGTGATCCGGCATTTCCTCAGTCAAAATCGCCAGCAGGTCAATCGCATCTCTCGGTTGCCCACTTTGGATGTACGCGGTTGACAGATTGTATCGAATCTCCCATGAATTCCGATGATACCGCAATGCAGCCGAAAGCTCCTCGATTGCCTTGTTGAATTGACCCTCTTTTAGATAAACAAGACCCAACGACTGATGTGCACGGCCAAGCGCAATCTGTTGATCTTTTGCTTTTAAATAATGCGGAAGCGCTTTTTCAAACTCGCCACGCTTCATGAAAATGTTGCCCAGGTTATGATGCGCCTGATAAAAATCAGGGTCCAATGCAATCGATTTTTCAGCATACCGTTGCGCACGCTCAAGATCACCTCGTTTGAAGCAAATTGCCGACAGATTGTTCAATACCAGATTGTTGTCGAAAGCCATCACCTCGGCGTGCTTTATCATCTCTTCACCGCTATTCGGATCTCCTTTGTCCAGATACCACTCCGCTCGGTGATAATAATATTCAGCAATCAGTGCTCGGGAATGAAATTCGAGCACAACCGACGATCTGAGCGACCTATTGGTTCGAATGAAAGGCCATCGATCGCGTGCCGGTTCAGCCGGAGGTCGACCGTAAAACCGGTAAACATATCCTTCCGGGACAAATATCGCTCTTTCCATGTTAGGCAATTCAATCGGGACAGTCGTCATAACAGGCACAGACCAACGTTGTTGCATTGCATCAAAAAACACCCTTCCTTTGTAATCCACCACAATGCGCACATCCGGTCTAAACTGCATGACATTTTCAAAATACGTGAACACGAAAGGCGAACTCCAACCCTGCGTGACAAGGATCGAGTCAGGATCCAAGGATTGCATCACACTGATTCCATAATCATAGGCAACCGTATTCATGGATCGATCATTCGGATGATACTGACGCACCAGCATCTGAAATGCCAACCCAAACATCACCATTCCGATCGATATCCATCCGTATTTCCTGATTTTCAAAGCAAATCGGATCAGTATCCCAAACCCGAATGACATCCAGATCATCACGAACAGATAAACTTGCAGGTAGTAAACTTCAATATCGATTATCCGATAATTTAATACAAAGATGAGAACTGAAATCAGAGATACCGTCATACCCCAGAACAATGAACGCTCTTTTTTAAAACAGAATGCGATTCCCGGTATGGCGACCAGGAGGAGTGGAACTGGCCAGTTTAACACAAGTTTTCGCAGCATACCGACGAAATTACCCCACACAGCCTCCCAACCGATTCCAAACATGACTGATCGGAATTGACTCCCTGACACATGAAACAAAAATCCCTTCCATTCATGCATTGGAATCCATCGGAAAGTGCAGGGCAAAACAGAGCGGATCGGGAAATACAGATAGATCGCTGCAGACAGAATTACAAACAACATAACCGATCCGAGACAGAGACGTTTGGAAATCGCATATCTGCGTGATCCGAGCATGATCAGAACGCCGGGCATCATAAAGACGGCAAGCAAATGATGCGTCAACGCCAGTCCGATTAACCAACCAAGCAACATGTAATCTCGAATCGAGACGCTTCGGACACAGCGATGGGCAACAACAATCAGTATGACCAGTAATAGAAAGTGCATTCCGTATACTTCCTGAATCACACACTGCGACCACAGTGTCGGCGAAAGCCCGGCGATTACAGGCATAAACAGCGCTTCCGACCCACCAATTCCGCGCCTGATCCACATCATGAGAATGGTAACCGCGAGAGCTCCGGTAATCGCCGAAAACAATGCGATCCTGTGCGCGATATTACTCAAGGGAATCAAAACCGAAAACGCATGGATCATCGTATTGTAAGCTGCATAACCCGTGGGATGTGGGATTCCCAGGACACTTCCACACGTCGTCAGTTCACCGCTGTCGGCCGTAAACACCTCGGTGGATGATGTCCTGAGATAAACGGTAAACAAGCATAAGAAGACAAGTGGACCGATCCATCTCTTGATCCCACTCGCCCTTATCGACATGAGACCTCGCTCAGTCGCGCAATCAATTCCCGCGAGACACCTTCTTCAAATAGGTTTTGTTCCCTGAAACGACATGCCTCCTCACGGATAGACTCATCATGCGGAGACTGGCTTAGGCGATTAAGAACCCGCCACCCGGCACTCTCAGGATCATCAGAAACCACTTCAAGCACAAACTTCAAAAAGACCTCTGATCGATCGAAATCACCCGTCAGATAACTGGCTATTCCCAGATAACGGAGCGTGTCGATATCAAAAGGCCGATCACGAAGTGAACGTTCGAGATACTCGATCGCTTGACTGTAACGACCGAGATTGAAATGACAGATACCGATTTTCACCTTTAGATCGGTTTTCTCGGGCTCTCTCTCTGCAGCACGATTCAAATACTCCAGTGCTTCACTAAACCGGTTCTGATGCATGCGCACAGTTCCGATCCCATGCAGCACTCGTGCCGACTCGACCCCTCTGCCGATCGCTTCGAGGAAATGTTTTTCTGCATTTTGAAAGTCTCCTTTTGTGAGTGCGGCTTCACCCTGTACCACCATGTATTCAGGATTATCTGCTGCGTATGCCTCCAATACCCGATGCACATCAACCGATACGACGTCCGACGAATCGAATCGAATCTTCCAGCGCCTCGACAGGCGCAAAGCTTCAATGTAATCCAATCGTGCCCATCGAGCTCGAATCAGCCGTCGTCTGCGTTCCTCGACACCGCCGACCCGATCATCCAATAATCGTTTTTCGAGGTTGGTTAGAATCGAATCAAGTGGGACACCGATCTCCTTCATTTCACCCAATCGAAAATCGTACTTTCCGTATCGCTCAGTCAGGAATTGCCTTAGTGTCTCTCCTCGAATCACAAATTCACCCGGTCTCAGTGTGAAATTTCGAAGAATACCTGTCACAACTGACGGATCATACTGAATCGACTCAGTCAGCAGATCTTCAACGGGTTGCTCCGGATCGAGTAAAAGTTTCGAAAAAGCCAGATCAACGTGAAAAAACCTCCCCATGAACCCATGCGGGTCTGATGAGAGAATTGACTGGAAAGCAGCGACCCGTCGTGCCGCATCACGGCCGATCCATGCATCGATTGCACGATACTCCAACCAGTCAGGACGCGCTGCCGATGCTACCTGAACGAGCGAAGAGGTTTCGTTTACGAGATCACGTTCCTGGAGACACCTGATACCTTTCACTACCGACTGCCGATGCCAGGGCCTGTAGTACATGGCTTTCTGGTAAGCACTGTATGTCCAGGCAGGATCTTCCGATTTCTTACGATCACCACGTGCGAGCCAGTGCTCGCCAAGAACGGGAAAGCATACCAGACAAATCAACCCCACTATTCCCAGAAGCGGTATTATAGATGAAATCTCAATCCGTCTTCCGTTCATGCCGCGCAATCGACGGATTGGAGTCCGATGCCTAGAATGCATAGGTTCTGCAATACTCGCGAACATCACGGCGGTTACTAGACATACAGCCGGATAATATAGAGTGAAGTCAAAGAAACCAGACACGAGCATCACTGCTAAGGCACGTCCAATAAAGCGATTCTGTGAATCTGCCCTACACCGGTTGCTATTGATACCGCGCATCATTTCGAAGAGGGCGATCACGAAAACAATTAAACCAGATACTCCGAAGGTCCACGCAATTTCCAGTATCAAATTATGAAAATGTTGCCCAAGACGATCCCACACGAGCCAATTGCGGATGAACGTATAGTCGTGAGACCAGTAGTTCGTCACACCCGATACCGCAAGCGAATGTGTATGAAATCCGTGACCCAGGAACGGAGCATCCGAGAAACCCGAAACGGCAATACGCCAGATTTCAAGTCGATCTCGAATCGCGGACAGATCCGTTACCCGATACCATGTGACGACAATCGCCCCGATCAACAAAGCGATTCCAGCAATGGACGTCAGGAGCAATCCCGGATACACACAATGTCGATTCGCACCATCCAACCTTTTTTCACATGATCGACTCATCCCGACAGTTATAACAACGAGTAAACTCAGCCAACCCGTCCGTGAAAAAGTCAGTATCAGCATGAAACCTGAAAGAGAAATCCAGCCGAGTTGAATCAGTCGTCCGGATCTTCCCGGCCGGATTGCCATTGCGAGGAAACAGCACGCGGCAAAATAAACCCCCAACGCGTTGGGATGGTTGAGCATGATCCACAGCTTGGATGTCACTGCGGTCCCGAAGGATTCCTGCTCAATCAATGCGTAAATCCGTCGACAGACCAACCCGAAAAGCACCAGAGTTTGATAGGCTTGAAACAGCAAGAAATCCTGAATCTCATCTGTTATAGGATGATTTCTTTTCAGTATGAACAGACTGAACAAACAGGCCATCGTTGCAGTCAGAATCGAGAACGTCGGATAGAAGAAATCCGGTTGATGGCTCCATTGAACAAGCATAGTCCCGCTGCTGATCACTGAAAATCCCAACACGCTGAGGGGAACGGTGAAACGATTCTTATCTTCGGTTTCCGCGCGTCTTGTTCTGACAAGAACTTCGATGCAGATCGTTGTCGCGCAAATGAGAGGATAAGCTGCAGCCATGGGTTGCTTATCGATGAACTGTGTGAACGAAAACGACATCATCCCATACAAAACGAACAACCCGAGCCGCCAAGGGGCCCAATTATACCGTGATGCCACGATATCTATTACGCCAACGCTGACTCCCCAGACTGAGATGATGAGCTGTCGGTCACGTATCCACTCACTCAGTTCCGGCTCTGTCGAATACTTCGATGTGAAGTAGAGAAAAGAAACTGCAAGCACCGCATAGGTCCAACGGAAAAGGGATCTGTTCGGACGGTGATGAATGGCCAGATCCACCACAGCGACGATACTGATGACGATCATCCCACCGATCAGCAGCGAGAATCCGAATGACGTTACAGTTCCCAGATTCAGTGGAATCCATGTTGATATGATTATTGAAACACCGAGATACAAGGCGGTTGACAGACGTGCCGTCATACTGCTCACAATCTCATGCCACCCCCGCGAAATACTCGCTGAGAACATCAAACATTTCCCTGAATTCACTTACTTCAGGTTCTATCGATAACCGAGTCAGGTACGTAATCAGAGTATCCATATAAGGCACATAGATCGGGTTGGCTCGCACAGTGGCCTGATAACCGAACGTACCGAGAGCCTTGATGTTTCTTTGAATACAAGTCAGGTAAAAACACCTGCGGAATTGTTCTTGCGTTGTATCCTTGCAAATAGACTCACGGTGAAATTGGTCGAGAAGAGCGTCGATAAACGGTTCGGGCAGCTTGACATAGGCATCACGCAGTAAGGAAGCGAGATCGTATTCGGGCAACCCCAACCGAGCATCCTGAAAATCGATTATGATGAGATCATCACCTCGGACCATGAGATTCCTTGAATGAAAATCTCGATGAACAAACACCTGAGGTTGGAGTGCCAGTTCGCGGGATAACCTGAGATACCATTCCGACAGTCGGTCAAACATTGGTGATTCCGGTCGGACACCTCGGTATCCCTGCAGAAAATGCCTGTTGAAAAACGCGAACTCCTCCATGAATTTGTCGGTATCGAATCGTCTGTGGAACGCGGGACATCGCCGATCCACACCATCAACTGCATCCCGTTGCATCCGTAGTATCAGTTCGACTGCGAGCGGATAGAATTGTCCGATGGATGATGGTTGACTTCCGACGAGAATCTGGAGTGTGGTATCCCCGAGATCTTCCAGCAGAACCAGTCCCCGATCCGGCGCTGAAGAGATGATGTCCGGAACCGGAAGATGGACAGAAGCCAGCAGATGTTGAATTGAGAAGAAAGGATCTGATTCAGGATCAAAGGTTTGCCCCAGTTCCATAATGATGTAAGAAGAATCCCCGACTCTCGCCCGATGATAGACGCGCGTGCTCGCATCACCCGCGAGTTTCGCGATGTAATCCGCACTTTTGCCGATCGAATCTTCCATAAATCGATTCAGATTCTCCAGTTTATGCAACGTGATCATTCGATCTCCTGTATCACGGCAGATGACCGATATTGATTGATTCATCCGGACCGAAGACAATGGCGTTTTCAAAGTCCATTCTTTCCCGAATCTCGATGTTGTCCCAGACAATAGTATTCCGCAAGTGCGCACCCGAACCGATCACGCAATTCCGACCCAGTACAACGATCCCGTCAAGTTGCATATCCGGAGCGATTGTACAGCTGGAATCCTTGAATAACCATTGATCTTCATACCATACTGACACTTTTTCAGATCGGCATAATTCAGCCGCCTCTTTTTTTGTGTCCATTCTGTCTCGATGAGCCTCGAAGTATCGTTCCGGAGTGCCAGCGTCATTCCAATAACCTGCATGGCAATAAGCCTGTAAATTATATCCTTTCTGTATCATTTCGGGGTAGACCGATTCGGTACTCGTCAGAAACCGCCTGGAATGAATAAAATCAAGATATCGGAACGACACGATCTGAACTCCAGTAAACGTTCCACCCCAAGCGTATGAACCGGAGCGGATAATGCTGTAGGGAAAACGCGTTATTCGACCGGATTCATCCGCTCCAATGACTGGGAACCCCCGTTCAGAGGAACCTGGATGCAGAGCCAAAGTCGCGTCAGCACCCAATTTTCGATGCCGGGCAATCATGATTTCAAAATCGACATCGGTCACAATATCCCCGTTCACAATAATAAAATGATCGTCTCGCAGTTGATCCCGCCATGGATAGAGTGCCCCGGCGGTCCCCAAGATGGACTCTTCGAACGAGAATTGGATGCGGAGAGGACGTAACCGACGGAGGGATGATCGAATGGTGTGAGGCATGTGATGAAGATTGACGTAGAATTCTGAAACACCAGCGCGTTGCAGTTGCATGATGAGATGAACGATCAGTGGACGTCCGAACAACGGCATGGCCGGCTTAGCGATCCGATGAGTGATGGGTGCCATGCGCTTGCCCAAACCTGCTGCCAGAATCACCGCTTTCATCTATCTCCTCCGCATCAGAATTGACTTGGAATCCCGGAGCGATTGTATATAATAGCTGCTTGCGGATTCAATGAAATTCCGCATACCTTCAGGATTCTCGCGCGGATTGGATCGTTTACTTTCATGAACAGAATCATCACCGTCGTTAGAAAAGAACTACTTTCATTTTTTCGCGATCATCACACCCTGCTATACTCTCTTCTCTTCCCGATCATCCTTTATCCTGTCACCTTCTGGATCATGAATCAGATCATGTTGCTCCAGCAGGGAGATCTCGAAAAGCAAGCCACGCGTGTTGCATTTCAGGAATCGAGTTTTGATCGGCTCGCAATACGCCTGCTCGAAGATTCCCGCTTCGAGCTTCGGCCAGATCTTCTCAGAGACCCGGTTCCGGACGCCCGCTCCCTTAGCGAGTTGAATTTGGATATTGTGATTCGTCCCCTCCAATGCACGCCGGATATCCGCTTAGAGTTGATTTACGATCAGGCGGTCGAGCGTTCGATCGAGGCAAAAAAACGACTGGATGATCTGATCGACAAGATCCGTGAGGAGTTGCTGCTTGAGACCAGCGGGATGAGTTTGGATTCGTTTCCATCCTTCGAGATTATTCCGATTGATACAGCTTCCGTTGCAAAACGATCGACGTTCCTCATCGGCGCCATTCTTCCGATGATCATCGTCATCATCACCCTGATGGGCGGATTGTATCCGTCGATCGAGGTGATCGTGAGCGAACGCGAACGCAACACCCTTGAAACGTCGCTCCTGGCACCCATCTCCAGAACTCAGCTGTTGGCTGGCAAGTTCATCGCCGTCGTCATCATGTCGATGCTCTCGGTTTTCTTGAATGTCATTTCCATCCTGCTTACATTGAAACACACGTTGTTTATGGCTGATGAGTTTCAGGACATGCAATTCACCCTGCCGTTGAATTCAATCCCTGCCATCCTTCTGGGTTCTCTTTTGATTTCTATCATCTTCAACGCGTTGATGGTATTCCTGGCCTCCTTCGCGCGCAATTTTAAAGAAGGTCAGAGCTATGTGATCTTGGTGTACATGCTGGGTTTTCAACCAGCGGTCGTAGCTGCCCTGCCGGGCACAAAATTCACTCCTACAACAGCGCTCATTCCCGTCACCAACATCGCGCTGTTTTTCCGTGATGCAATACGCGGGGAACTGACGATTATTCCCTCGGTCATCACCTTGTCCATGCTGACGGTTCTAGCCACAGCCTTCCTTCTAGCCGCTCGTCTATTCATCAGCCGGGAAACATTCGTGTATCGACCTGAGAAGGACGCGACGAAAAAAAAGCGAGCTTTTCGGATCCCGTGGCGGACGATGCGGAGGTAGCCCAGAGTGATCCATGTGAAAGAAATCACCAAAGTGTTCAAGGACCCACAACGGAAAGAGTTTCGAGCCGTGGACGGGATCTCGTTCGAATGTAAACCTGGAGAAATTTTCGGATTACTCGGCCCCAACGGCGCCGGTAAGACGACGACACTCAGGATGTTGTCTACGCTGCTGACACCTTCGGAGGGAACAGCGGTGATTAACGGATTTGATATTCGACTCGATCCGGATCGGGTTCGCGCTTCGATCGGTTTTTTATCCTCGACCACCGGCTTGTACCCCCGATTGACCCCGCGCGAAATTCTAATGTTCTTCGGACGCCTGAGTGGATATTCTGCGGAGCGGGCCCGGGCGCGTGCCGACGAATTGATCGATGTCCATGGAATCCGTGAGTATGCTCAGGTTCGTTGTGAAAAGCTGTCCTCCGGGATGAAACAAAAAGTTTCCATCGCCCGGGCAACCATTACCGACCCTCCTGTGCTGATCTTTGACGAACCGACAGTTGGACTCGATGTTCTGGCGGCAGCTCAGACGCTCAAGGCTGTCGAGGATCATCGATGCAAGGGCAAGTGCATTCTCTACTCGACGCATATCATGAGTGAAGCCGAAAAACTGTGTGACCGGATTGCCATTATCCATCAAGGAAGGATTGCCGCGATTGGATCTCTGGATGAATTGCGGAATCAGACCGGTCACCGGTATCTCGAAGATATCTTCATTTCTCTGATCGATGGATCGGCGAACGGGAGCCAGCTTTGAATCTCAGGCACATCAGGCTCGATCAGATCGGCGTCATCATCCGGAAAGAACTGCTCGAAACGATCCGAGAGTCAAAGATCCTGCTGACAGGAGTCATACTGCCGCTGGTGATCTATCCGCTTCTGATTTTTGGGATATCCACATTTCAGAACTTTCAAGCCGAAAAGCTCAAACACAAGGAGTATCGAGTAGGGATTGATGGAGATCGCGAGGAGCTGGATGTGTTCCTTAAAGATGCCACCAATCGTTTCAACTTCCTCGAAACCGACAATGTTTATAGGTTGATTCGAGAGCAGGCGGTGGATTTCGGCATCGAAATTCTGACCGGAAGGCACGCGAATACCCTCCAATTCTGGATGATTTTCTCCGGGAGCAACGAGGATTCGATGCTCGGACAGCATGCTCTCGTCGACCTCATAAATAAAAACCGGTCGGAATGGATCAGAGAGGAACTGATCCGATTGGGCATTCCGGAGGCGAGCACATCGCCCGTCACGATCACTGTGCGCGATTTGTCGACTCCCGAAACTCGCAGCGGATTCTCTCTTGGAAAAATCATCCCCTTTCTCCTCATCATGATTCTGGTCGGAGGATGCTCTTACACAGCAATCGATCTGATAGCGGGAGAAAAAGAACGTGGGTGTTTTGAAACGCTGCTGGTGTCATCGGTCAAGCGCGAAGAAGTCATTTTCGGTAAGTTCAGCATCGTTCTGATCGCGGGGATCGTCTCGGTGATCCTGAATCTGACCAGTATGTACATTACCATGAAACTCGGGCTGTTCCGCCCGGCGGATCCCACCGTTGAGACCGGATTTCAGATCGATCCGGGAACGATTCTACTGGTTTTCGTCTGTCTGCTTCCCGTCGCCGTCCTCTTCTCGGCACTCTTGATCCAGTTTGCGACCCGCGCGAAGAGTTATCAACATGGTCAGATCATGCTGCTCCCGTTCTCACTCGGGGCGATCCTTCCCTGCCTCGTCGCCTTTATGCCCGGTCTGCATTCCAATTCGTTCCTCGTCGCCATTCCGGTCGCCAATACAGTCATCGTCATCAAGGAGATCATGGAAGGGAAACTCCATCTTCCGTCATTCTTCCTGATGAACTTTGCCAATCTGATCTATTCCATGGTGTTTCTCAGGATGGCAGTCCGGGCACTGGGTGAGGAGGAATCACTGGTTCGGGTGGTTCAGGATGGGGTGTCGCGGTTCGAGATGCGACGCGACCCAGTACGCACGGGTTTGATCGGTTTCTCGATCATCTGGCTCATGATGTACTTCGTCATGGCACCCTTTCAGGCATACATGCCGGTCACGGGACTCCTGGTCACATTGTGGGGTCTGATGCTGCTGTCAACCTGGGTGTTGCTGCGAGTCCTCGAACTTCCACTCCGATCAACACTTCGGCTGAATCGACCAAGCGTGTTGTCTCTGCTGGCCCTCGTGTTCGCGTTACCTGGTACGATGTTCGCCGCGATGGTGATCATTCGGGTTCAGGAGATCGTGATGCCGATGCCAGAGGTATTCACCGAGGCTTTTCGGGATCTTCTCATCGACAACGATCTGCCTGTGTGGATGTCCCTCTTTACCTTTGCGGTTTCGCCGGGTATATGCGAGGAACTGCTGTTCCGGGGTGCATTGATGGGAAGCTTTTCAACCCGTGTTTCCATGCATCGTGCGGTATGGCTGTCGGCGGTCTGCTTTGCCTTGATGCACTTCAGTGTGTTCCGCTTGGCCCCCACACTCGTCATCGGATTGATTCTCGGCTATCTCGCCATGCTATCACGCTCAGTCGTCCCTGCAATGATATTGCACGCACTATATAATGGGATCATGATCCAATCAGGCGAAGCGATTTCCGAGCGGTTTACCCTAGGCACGGCGGCGATGGGAGCGTTTGCTCTGTTGTTTTTGAGTTTGTTAATTCTACTCAGAGACTTCAGGAACAGATCCGCCGGATATGCTGCTTCCGCGAGAGCAGATTGAAACAGGAGATAAACACATGTCATTTATCGAACTTGTCAGGTCCCGCGCACGAGAACTAGGGCGAACGATTGTTTTTCCGGAAGGAACGGAACCCCGAACGCTTGCTGCCGTGCACCAACTTTCGAAAGAACGGATCGTTCGGCCGATTCTTCTCGGGGACACGAACTCGGTCCATGCCGCAGCCCGCAGTGCAAGTGTTGAACTGGGAGGAATCGATGTTGTAGACCCCCGCACATCCCCTCATCTGGATGAATTTGCGGATGTGTATCGTTCACTTCGCCAAGGCAAGGACAGGGATGACACGAACTTCACAGAGGTCATGACTGATCCAATCTACTTCGGGACGATGATGGTCCGGGAAGGTCTGGCGGACGGATATCTGGCGGGTGCTGTTACAACGACCGCCAAGACCGTGCAGGCCGGTCTGCGTATTCTCAAAACCAGGCCTGGAGTGCGTCGGATGTCGAGTCTTTTTTTCATGATTCATCCCGATGAGTCCTGGTTTGACGGCGGGTTATTCGCAATGGCCGACGCTGCAATCAACATCGCAATGGATGCGCAGACCATGGCTGAAATTGCCGTGACGACCGCCCACAGCGCCCGGGATATCGCCGGTATGACTCCGCGTGTCGCGATGTTGAGTTACTCGACGTTGGGAAGCGGCACTGGCGAACGAGTAGAGATGGTTCGGGAAGCGACAGCATTGGCTCGGAAGATGGACCCGAACCTGGAAATCGAGGGAGAAATCCAGGCCGATGCCGCGATCGTACCCGAAGTCGGACGATTGAAATCACCGGCGAGCCGGGTTGCCGGACGAGCGAATGTTCTGATTTTCCCATCGATCGATGCTGCGAACATCGCATATAAACTCATTCAAAGGCTGGGGCGGGTTGAGGCGGTCGGTCCTATTCTCCAGGGACTCTCGAAACCCGCCAACGATCTCAGCCGAGGATGTTCGATCGACGACATCGTCAACACGGCCGCGATCACAGCCCTTCAATGCCCGTGATAGAGGGATCGATGCATGAGAAACTCTCTGGTCTTTATTGCCGATGAATTAAACGCAACAGGTGGACCTTGGCTCCTGACCGGCAGGACGGCTGCTGCACTGCAAGGCGTCATTATTCACAGCAATGCACTGTCATTCATGACGACATCGGAAGTCTGCGATATCATTGGAAACAAGCTCGAAGCGTTCCGAACTCAGAAGGTCAAGCACAGAGATCTCGGACCATGGAAAGGATGGATCGGCACGTTCCGTCATGAATCAATCGACGCTGCGATCATTGGCGATCCGGAGTTTGCCATCGGGAACCGAAGCGCCCGCATCCCCATCGATGATATTTTTTTCTCGATCGATCCATTCGAGGTCAGTCTGTCGAAAGTCTGGCTGATGCCGCGCGATTGGCTGACCGTCATGGCTTACATTGAAAATGACCGTGATCTTTTAGAAGCTCTGATTAAATCAGGTATCACACGCGATCAATTCCGAACCATTACAGACACACTTGGACTGACCTATGTCCTGAAATCCGACATCGAGGCGATATTTTGACCATAAGTCGCGGGTACGGGGAGGCGTTCGCATCCACCTGGACATAGAAAAGGAGTTCTCCGGATGATCGATCTCAGCGAATTAAAGCGGCGCATCCGGGCTGCTACTCCTTCGAGATCCGATCATCAGGAACGAATGCGTGCCTCCGTGATGCTTCTGCTCATCGATCCGAGACGATCTCCGGCGATCCTCTTCACGGAACGTTCGGAATCCGTTCAGCATCACAAGAAGGAAGTCTCATTCCCGGGCGGTATACAGGAACCTGGGGACACCAGCCCGGAGGCGACGGCTTTGCGGGAGTTGCTTGAAGAAACAGGAATACCGGCTCATGCGGTTGAGGTGATCGGCCGTTTGGATGATGTTGACACCACAACCGGCTTTATCGTGACTCCGATTGTGGGGATTACGGATAAGCATCTCGAATTGAGAATCAACGTCCTGGAGATCGATCGATTCTTTTTGATCCCTCTGAGTTACTTCGCTCAGACCCGACCGAAGGAAGAGGTGATCGATTATCGCGGGCGGAAGGTAATGATCGAGTTCTACCCCTGGCTCGATGTCCGGATTTGGGGAGCGACATATCGGATTCTGAGGCAGTTTCTGGACATTATTGACAATCATGGTAGGGAACGGATCACACCTTCGAATTGACCGTTGCATGATTCGTCGGGTTTGACGATAATAGTGGTTTGAATTTGGAGGAGTCTCGATGGCGACTGTCACCTTTGAACATGTCTATAAACGATTCGGCGAAACCACAATCATCAACGATCTCAGTTTCACAATCAATGACCGGGAATTTGTCGTTATCGTCGGTCCGTCGGGTTGCGGGAAATCGACCTCTTTGAGAATGATTGCAGGATTGGAGGAAATTTCCGATGGGATCATCCGGATCGGAGATCGGGTGATCAACGATGTCCTTCCGAAGGATCGCGACATCGCGATGGTGTTTCAGAATTATGCTCTTTACCCCCACATGAACGTATACAAAAATATGGCATTCGGTCTGATGCTGCGGAAAGTGGATCCAGCCGAAATTGACAGGCGGGTTAAAATAGCCGCGGATATTCTCGGGATCGAAAACCTGCTGATGCGCAAACCGAAGCAACTGTCGGGCGGACAGCGTCAGCGTGTGGCGGTCGGAAGAGCGATCGTTCGAGAACCTTCCGTGTTTCTCTTCGATGAACCGCTGTCCAATCTTGATGCGAAGATGCGCGTTCAGATGCGGTCGGAAATCAGAAAACTCCATCATCAATTGCTCGCGACGATGGTCTATGTCACCCACGACCAGGTCGAAGCGATGACCATGGGGGATCGTATCGTGATTCTCAAAGACGGCGTGTTGCAACAGGAAGGACCTCCGCTCCAGATATATAAAAAGCCCTCCAATGTCTTCGTTGCAGGATTCATCGGGAGCCCCGCCATGAATTTTCTGCAAGGATCCATATCGAACAACGGTTCGCAAAGTGCACGATTTTTATCCGACGGATTGGAATTGACGATCCCCGCATCCGTCATGCAGCAGTTTACCTTACCATCCTGTTCCGAGCTCATCATGGGTATCCGTCCTGAGGATTTCCGCATTTTTGAGACTCCCGACCCAGCTGTCGGTTCGATCAGGGGCTCGGTCGAGCTAGTTGAGGCAACCGGATCCGAAACACTGGTTCACGTGCGGGCCGCTACCCAATCGCTCGTTGCACGGCTTTCTCCTGATGTCGATCTTCGAGAAGGAGTGACCGTAACGATTGGTTTCGATTTTTCTCGTATCCATCTATTCGATATGGCATCCAGTCGATCCCTGCTGTCGAACTGAATGAATCTGATTCGAGTTATCATACTGGTTTTTCTGATTTTGGCCCTGTTTTATGTTTGGGGCTGCAGTCGATACACAGCCGAAAGCACGGTATTTGATGCGATTCTCGAATTACCCGACGCTCAACGGGAATTTCAGCAAGTCATCATCGATTTCTCAAACCCTAGACATTATTCCCACCTCGGAGCGGGCTGGAACCTCCCGCAACCAGGGATCATCCCGTATTCGCGATTCCTCTGGTCATCCGACATCGCTGCATTCATCCATTTCGATGTGAAACAAATCGAAGCGCTCGAATTGCTGATGAGTGTGCGTCCTTTTGTGTTCGAGGGATCGCCTTCCGTCACGTTGTCACTGGAATGGAACTCAAAACCAATCGGGCGGATCGAACTGACAAAAGACTGGGATTTGTATCGGTTGGAGGTGCCCGAATCGGTTCTGGGATTGGGAGAAAACACTCTGTTCATTCATCAATCGCAGGTGTTTCGTCCGAGTGACGTGACGAATACGACCGATATGCGTGTCCTGGGAGCTTCTTACGCATACTGCGTTCTTCGTCCCGCTAGACCACCGCTTCCCCCTCAAAACCGCACCATCTCACAGGTTCTGGGAGAAATCGATCTGACGTTTCAGGGAGCATCTCAACAGGTGATATGTGACGAGTTTCCAGCAGCATTCACATATCAAGTGCATCTTCCGAGCCGACCATTACTCGATTTCGGCGCCGGGATTCTTCCGGACAGCATTTCGGATACTGCCCCTCCCACGCGATTCGCGGTGCGTGTCCGGCTCGTCGGATCTACGGATTGGAACGATGTGTTTCAGGCCAGAATGCACCCTCCCAGAAGAATGCTCGAGATGGGATGGAAGAAGTACCGCAGAAATCTTGCTTCCTTTGCCAATAAGACGGTCGATCTCCAATTCGAAACCACTCAGGATCCCCCTGTTTCACCAGGAACTAATCTCGGAAGCTGGCTTACACCTGTCATCATTAATAAATATCTCCCGGTCAATATCGTTATGCTCCCGGGCAGTGGCTCAGATTGGCCCCCGCGTACGGTTGTCGCGGGAAGCGATCTTGAGAAACTTTACTCGGCAAGCGAGGAGTTTATCCTGAACACTCCGGTTCAGACCGGTGTTGGATCGGCGACCGAGACCGAGCCCGGTATTTCGGAACGAATCCCGTTCGATCTGGATCTCGTGCGACTGCTTCAGAGTGAAGGTTGGGCCGCCGGATACTTCACGAGTGGTCGAAACATCGCCATAATTGAAGACACGTTGGGGAGGGAGTTGGATGCGCTGGTCGGTTTTCCCGAGACGAATTCGGAACGTGGAATCGAGCTTGTGGATGACTCGATGAACTGGGCAGCCCGACTGGAAGAACAACACTTCGTGATGATTTTCGATTGGAACAGCGCACAGTATGAGAAGAACCTGCAGGAAGACCTCGCGTCGCGAGTTCTGAGCCGTTTGTTTGCGGCGCAGGTTGAGATGAATACGCTTTTTATTGTCTACAATACCGAATCGGGACAACCGATGTGGGTGGCACTGCCCAAAAACGGCATTCTGTCTCCCCCGTCGAAACCGATTGGAACCTGGGATGATTTTTCAGAGTACCTTTTGGAGGAGTTAGGCCTGGATCCGGCGTTACGCCGAGAAAAACCGCAATAGTTGGAACCGCTCCACCGTTTCGATTGTAGAGATGATCTGGACGAGTCTGTTGAGTGGTTTGTATCGATTTGCGATATGGACCGAAACCTTTAACCTTCATCTTCTGAGAATGAAAGCCTATGATAAACGTAAAAGGATTGACTAAGCGATTCGGGAACACGGTCGCAGTTCGCGATGTGACGTTCTCGGTACCAGCCGGGCAAGTTCTTGGATTTCTCGGCCCCAACGGTGCGGGGAAATCCACGACTATGCGGATCCTGACCGGCTATATCACAGCCGATGACGGTGAGGGATCCATCGCGGGCTTCGACATATTCAGTCAGTCACTCGAGGTTCGGAAGCGAATCGGATACCTGCCGGAAAGTGCACCACTTTATCTCGATATGGACGTTCCTGATTTCCTGAAGTTCATTGTGACAGTGCGAAAAGTGCCATCGGATAAGCATCGCACTGCAATCAACCGCATGATCGAGCTGTGCGGTCTGAAAACCGTGATGCACAAGAAAATCGGCGAATTGTCAAAAGGTTATCGACAACGCGTCGGTCTTGCCCAGACCATGATCCATGATCCCGATATCCTGGTTCTCGACGAACCCACCTCCGGACTCGATCCGAACCAGATCGTCGAGATCAGGGATCTGATCAAGGAAATCGGCAAACAGAAAACCGTCATCCTTTCCACCCACATCCTTCAGGAAGTAACTGCCACCTGTGATCGGATTGTGATCATCAATGAAGGACGACTCGTCGCCGATGGCACTCCGCAGGATCTCACAGCCCAATCTTCCGGGGACACACTCTACTGGGTGACGATCAAGGCTCGCCCGGATGAAGTTCGCTCTGAGCTATCCCAGATCCCCGGTGTTCTCGATGTCCGGCTCCAAACGGAATCGCCGGATCGTTCGCGCTTCGGGCTCAAATTCCGTTCCCAACAGCAGATCGAAGAACAGATCTTCAATGCAGTGAAGCAGAAGGGATGGGTGTTGACCGAACTGTATCGGGAAACCGCTTCCCTGGAAGATGTCTTCGCACGATTGACCACAAATTGAAAGGGGTTGAGCAGCATGAGAGACATCATAGCAATCATGAAAAAAGAGTTTCGAAGCTATTTCGATTCTCCGATCGCATACATTTTCTCATCCGTCTTTCTCGTTCTGTCCGGATGGCTGTTTTACAAGAACTTTTTTCTGGCCAATTACGCATCTCTCCGCATTCTGTTCGATCTGATGCCCTGGCTGTTCCTCTTTTTCGTACCGGCCGTGACGATGCGTCTGTGGAGCGAAGAAAAGAAGCTCGGCACGATGGAACTCCTGATGACACTGCCTCTGAAAGATTCCGATGTCGTTCTCGGAAAGTTCCTCGCCAGCTTCCTGTTTCTGAGTATCACCGCTCTCCTCACTTTTCCTCTTGTCATCTCAACCTTCGCTCTCGGTAATCCGGACCTCGGACCTATCATCGGCGGATATCTCGGCGCGATCCTGATGGGAGGCGCATACCTCTCGATCGGGATGTTCGCATCAAGTCTGACGGAAAATCAGATCATCAGTTTCATTCTCGGAGTGGTTCTATGCTTTACTTTACTGATCATCGGAGAAAATTTCGTTCTGAGCACGATGCCGGTGTCGATCGTGCCGCTTTTGAAGTATCTGAGTCTTGGTGCTCACTTCGACTCGATCGGACGCGGCGTCATCGATACGCGCGACTTGATCTACTACCTGTCGATCATTTCTTTCTTCCTCTTCCTCAACACTCGCTCGCTGGCGAGCCGTAGCTGGAGATAGGAGGTCGCCATGCCGCGAAACATCGTACGGTACGGAAGTCAATCCATTCTGATCATTGTCATGATGCTCGGAATCCTCTTCTTCATCAACGTGATCGCTTCTCGTCTGTTCA
Organism: uncultured bacterium; assembly: GCA_964472395.1. Classification (GTDB taxonomy): domain Bacteria; phylum CSSED10-310; class CSSED10-310; order CSSED10-310; family CALFER01; genus CALFER01. Next base: position 23,502 of record CAYYMM010000039.1, read on the forward strand.
CTCGAGCGGATCTGACCGAGAACAAGGAATTCACTGTCACTGATTCAACCAAGACGATCCTTAAAAATCTCGATGACATCGTTAATGTGCATTTGTATTTCTCGAGTGATCTACCACCTTATCTGGCTAACCTGGAAACCCAGGTTAATGATCTGCTGGATGAATACAAAGCTTTTTCCAAGAATCGAATCGCTGTTGAATTCATCGATCCCGCGAAAGATCCTGCTGTCAAGGAAAAGGCTCAACGGCTTGGTATTCCTGAACTACAGCTCACCGTAATCGAAAAAGACCAGCGCCAGGTCCGCAAGGCATTCCTGGGAATTTCCGTCCAATACGGTGACAAGAATCAGGTCATTCCAGTCATTAAAAACCTGTCGAATCTTGAATATGACCTGACATCCGCAATCTTCAAAGTCACCGACACCAAGCAACGAATGCTCGGCTGGGTGGGTTCGAGAGGTGAAGAAAACTCGCCGATCGGATACACCGAAGTGGGTAAAATGATTGAACAGGAATACACCACACGTTTTTTCGAACCCGGGAAATTGTCATCGATTCCCGAGACGATTGGTGTTGTCGTGATCGACGGACGTCAGCCTCTACCCGAACGGGCACAGTATGCGATCGATCAATACATCATGAAAGGCGGTAAGGTTGTTTTCCTGTCCGATGGCATCACGGTCGAAAATGAATCCATGACGGCGTCGGCCGCTCCGCAGGATGTACACGCGCTGCTGACGTTCTATGGCATAGGCATCCAACCGTCGCTCATCGTTGACCGAAGCAACGCCTATGCTGCCTTCAACAGCGGATTCATGCGATTCAGCCTTCCGTATCCTTTCTGGCCCAAGATTCTTCCTGAGGGATTCAATAAAGATTTCCCTGCTGTCAATCAACTGGAGTCACTGGTGCTGCCATGGACTAGCCCACTAACGGTCATGGCCGAACCAAGCGACAATTTCAAGGTTACAGAAATTGCAAAAACATCACGCTACTCGGCAACTATAGCCGAAAATTTCGATCTGAATCCGCAACAGCGATTCGATATCGATCCGGGGCAATTCAAGGAGCAAGCGATCGCGCTCCAGATCGATGGTGTTTTCAACAGCATGTTCGAGAACCGGCCGATCCCTGACGATTCTCAAGCACCCAAGGACGGAGCGGCTCAGAAAAATCCGGAAACAACTGTAAACAAAAGTAAAAACACGACGATCGCGGTTGTGGCAAGCACACGATTCATCACCAACCAGTTTGTTCAGATGTTTCCAGACAACATGGTGTTCTTCCAAAATCTGATCGATTCGTATCTGATCGGTGATCAACTCATCGGAATCCGTTCGCGTGCCGTGACGGATCGCCCGTTATCATTCGGCGAACCGGGTGAAAAGATCGAAGAGGCACAGCAGGAGAAACTCAAGAGTTTTCATCGGGTTGCCGGCACGTTCGGCATGTCCATCGTACTGATTATCTTCGGGATCGTCCGCCTTGCGATCCGACGAAACCAGAAACGCGGTTTGCTTGAAAGTAACGCCGGGAGGTAGACACATGAACAATAAAACACTCATGCTGATGCTCGCCGTTTTCATCATTCTGGGTGCGATTGTTTATTTCATGGAGCAACCCTTCACCGAAAAGAAACCGGCGCGCCCGCCGGAATTGGGTCTCATGTTTCCCGACTTCAAAAAGGATGACATCACTCGAATGGAGTTTGGTGCATTCAGCTCCAAAATCGTTCTCATCCGTGAAAACGACAGTTGGCTGGTCCTGGACAACGATCAGAAATTCCCCGCTGATTCCGCCAGTATCGACAAAGTATTCGAGACCATTCAGACGATGGAAGCTCGGCAGCTCATTTCAAACAACCCCGGCAAGCACATGACTTTCGAAGTCAATGCTCCTCAAGAGACTCAGGCTTCGGATCCGGATGGATCGTCAAAACCCTTCACTATGGGCACCTTGGGAACCGAAGTCGTGCTGAAAGATCAAAATGACACTGAAAAAGTGCATCTGTTCGTGGGAAAAAACAGTTCGAGCGATTTCATGTCGACATATGTCCGCAAGGACAAATCCGATGCTGTGCTGCTGGTCGATGGCTACCTGAAGATGGTGTTCTCAAAACCAGATGCCGCAGGTTGGAAAGATCGAACACTCAGTAAAGTCGAAAAGACAGATCTGGCCAGAATCACATTGACTCGCGGCAAGGAACAACTTGTATTTGAGCCGTCCCCTCAGGAGTCTTCCACCACTGCTGCAGAGACGACCCCAGCAGCCGAACCGGTAAAGGCACAGCCAGTGGAATGGGATTTGATCCAGCCAGCGAATGTGGAAACCGATTCCAAGCAGATCGATCGATTAGTGGGAATGTTCGCAAATCTCCAGGCTACCGATTTTGCTCCGGTGGTTGCCGATCCAGTCGAATACGGATTCGATCCGCCCGACATCCGGGCTGTCCTCACGAAAACGGACGGGACGGAAATCACGCTCGTTTTCGGCGCAGAATGCAGAGAGCGGAAAGACCAGTTCTTCGCGAAGATTGAAGGATCGGATCGTGTCTATATCGTACCAAAGTACCGCATGGAAATGCTCAGAAAGAAGCCTGCCGAATTCGGTCCGATGGGAACACCAACCCCTGTAAAACCGGCCTCCGGAAAACCGGGAGCCGTCGCGCCTGCCGGCTCCGCGAAAAAATAGTCAATGGAATCTGAGGCCGACTCGCGACAGATCCTGTCTCCGATCACATTCGCGTCCTTCAGTTATCGTTCAATCGGGCTTCCTGTTTCCCAGGAAGCCCTTTTTCTATCCAGGTTCGCCTTCGATAATATCCGTAATCCTAAACTGGCACTCGATATGGGATGCGGATGCGGATTACTCGCTATCATCCTCTCACTCGCACTACCTACAGTCCGATTCCATGCGATCGATATTCAAGAGCAACTGATCGAGATGGCTCGCACAAACTGCAAATGTAATGCTGTCGAAAACCGTATCATTTGCTCCGTCGCAGACATCCGTCAGGTCCACGCGATCCATCCACCCAACACATTCGACATGATCATCGCCAATCCACCGTTTCGGAAAACTCAAACAGGAAGGATCAGCCCCGATACATCCAAATCAATTGCCTGTCACGAAATTTCCATTACGATGAATGACTGTGTCTATGAAGCTTCGATCGTATTGCGATCGGGAGGGGTATTCGCGACAGTTGTTCTTCCGGAGCGCCTACTTGAGCTGTTTGAGATCATGAATTACCGACGATTGACGCCGATCAAGGCACAATTCATTCATCATCGCAGAAGCGATCGTGCAAATGCTGTCATGATCCTGGGACGAAAAAATGGTCGGGGAACACTGGAAATCCTTCCCCCAATCTTTGTTCAGAACGGATCGATTGATTCCAAACCGAAAATCGAATCATAATATCAGCCATGAAACCCAGACGATCCATGCGAATCCGTTTTGCAGTTTCAGGAAACTCGCTTCTGATGCTCACCATCTTGCTGATCGGATGTGTGGGGTTCAGTCGCGCAGCCAGCATCGAAGTCACCACATGTGACGATCGGGACGTCAATCTACCTTCGGTCGAGATCGTTGTGTACCGGTCGAATCAGAACATACCGATCGCTCTGTTTGAAACGGATGCCGAGGGAGAAATCATCATCGCTCATCTTTCGGGCGGGCTCTATCGGATTCAGGCATCGAGAACGGGTTTCGACACCGTACAAACTCCTTTTCTCCGGTTGGCGAAGGACAGCGTTCAGCGCGTCACGATTCGATTGATTCCAGCGCTCGATACCACCGTATCGACGATCCGTCCGGCACTCGTCCGTATTCGCGAATCCCGTTTTCCCTCTCTTGTCAGAAGTCTGCCTCAATCTTCGGATCGTTTACTCGCCTCATTCGACACGGTCGATCAGTTGATAGACCGAGGATTGATGCTTCTTGACCCGAACGGTCATGTTCTTTTCCCATCATCCCGTGGAATCGACTCGAGCGTGATGCTGGATCAATATGATTTGACCGATCCCGCGTTCAACCGGCCGTATCTGATTCCACCTGCAGCTTTTTTATGGAACATGGACATTGTGACCGCTGGTCTGGATGCACCATTTGCGATATCGTCGGCAGGCTCGGTAGGCCTATACTCCCGAACTCCCAATGAAAAGCCGTTCAGTGTGTCACTTCTTCGTTCCCAGGCTATCTACAACTCCGGTCGCTTCGACTCGGGTCAAGCACGCGATGCATTCAGTTACTGGCGAGAGCATGGCCATCCGGATTACTCAGCACCTGAGGATAATCCGAACATCCGCGATAACGAGACCGCCGCGCTCATCGAGTTCAATTTGCCTGTCTGGAAGTTTCTAGCCGCAGGAACCCTGATTGACTCGTCACACAGTCCGATTTCCGGACACATCAACCCGGATTACCGCGACGATAAAAACATCTGGATAAAAAACGGGCTGAATCTCACGCCCCGCATGGAGCTGCTCGCCCTTGTCGGCTACCAGGAATCCTGGCGTCGTCCTCGTGCGCCCTTTGAACTCAGGATGCAAGACCCCATAATCAGCTACCGGACCGGTTACTTCGCAGCCCTGAGCCTGCGATACCGCTTGATCTCCGGTGATCTTGTGGAAATCGATGTGTACTCGACCGGTTCGGATCGGGAGAAGGGAGAGTTACATGATGGCCGGATCGTCGGACCGGATGAGAATAACCCACCGGTTGTAATGGACGACTACCGTTACAGCGGCGATTGGTCAAGCCAGAAATCGGGCTTTGCATCGCGTTTTCATCGAACGAGCCGATCTCATGTATTCCTGATTCAGGCTGGAATGCAGCTCATTGACGGGGACGGTCGAGAACAACTTCTACTCGGGCCTGGTGCTAACGGAGCACCGGAGAATGAATCACGAGCGGATTATTCGTTCAACGATTACACAGCCGCGATCTGGGGCAGTGATCGATGGTTTGCGACGGAGAATCTCGAGATCACGACGATCGTACGGTGGGATCGATACAATTATCTCGTTGATCGCGATAATCTGTCACCGCGGCTCGATATCGGATATCATCGATTCGGTCTTCGGTTCTTCGGAGGAGTCGAGCGCATCGTTCAGGCACCTCCCGCTAGTTATCTCACGGTACGATTCACTCCCGACGCATCGGATCCTGACACCTCGTTCGTTCCAACATCGGGTCTGAGGTGGTTTCTTGGCGCGGGTGGGAGTAATTCACATTCGCTGAGTTATTCGTTCGGAATCTGTCATACCGACATGTCCGATCCCTTCGAGACCACTCGAGTGCAATTGACCGGAGGTGTGTATCGGTTCGCACCAATCCGCACACGTGAACGCACAAGTGACAGCATCTCACTCGATCTGCAATATAGCCGGGAAGACCGATTGAGAGTATCTGCCGGATACCTGTTCTCGTATGCGCAAGTTCACAGCCCATCCATCGCACTGGAATCATTTTTTGATCCGATGCCCGAATCCCGTTTCCCGTTACCCGATCAATTACCGGATGAGTCCGCATCCGTGAAGCTGAATGATTCGATCCAACATCGTATCCATGGAGTGTTGGATTACGCACTTTTCCCTGCACACGATGTCCGGGCAGAGTTTCAGTATTTTTTTTCGTCAGGTCGTCCTTACACACCCGTCATTTACAATCCTGCCTCGCCGGAGGAATTCCGTTTCGGCCAGATGAATTCACGTCGCGCGCAGGCCTGGCACCGGTTTGATCTCGCGCTTCTGAAAGATTTCCGTCTCATGTATGGAGTCCGGATCCAAACCGCGCTGAGAGTCAAGAATCTTTTTAATACCTGGCAGGATGCGCCTGTCGATCCTTCAACCGGATTTCAAACCTACGATCCGTACGCGAACGACTCGAACCTGCCCCGAATCTTCAGCATCGAAGCCGGTATCCGGTTTTAAGCCCCGAAATGATCCGTTCGCACTTTCTTCATTGTCAGCAGTCCGTACCGGATTGAAGCCAAGCTGACGATGAACGAGAGCAGTGCAGACGCGACGATCGACCCGATCCCATCGAATTGTTTGAGGATTGGATACATCCGAGGTGTGTAGAACGAAAAATATCGGATCAGATCGGGCACGGCTGAGATGAACGTCATCAGGACAATAGTGGAGAGTGCGGCGAACATATAGATGAATCCACCCGTGCTGACCGCAACCTGGGCGGCATCCACGAGATCAAATCTCGGAAACCGGGCACCGATCATCAGGGCGAGTGCTGTTGAAGCCAGTGAGATTTCGATCATCAGGACTATGGAACGAACGAAAAAAGTCCCCTGGATGTCCAGAATAATCATGGAAAACACGACCAGAAATACGCCGAACAACCCGGCGGGAATGACGTGCTGCACGTATTTAATCAGAAAGTACTTAGTCCAGGAAATCGGAGTACTCCGCAGACGCTCCATCCCTGGACCCTCTGTACTGATCGCCGGAAAAGCAAATCGGGCCAGCAACGCCGCCTGGATCAGTCCGGAAGCCGCAATGGCAATGTAAGTCATGGCATGACTGAACCCATAGAGCGCATATGGCAGGTTCTTGAAGTTGAATACGTAAATGGCAAAGAGCGCTGCCACAACCACCATTTGCGTCCATTGACCGGGATCGCGCACGAAAATCATGAAATCCCGATATACTAACGTCATTTTGAAACGGGTTGGTTTTCCCGCACGGATAGTCGAACTCCCTTTCCGGGTGTGCAGCCCACCTTGGCCTCCTGATCGGGCCCGCCACCAGAGTAACTGAAAAACAACCCTGGCAACCAGTATCGTGAGAACCGCCACAATCGCTAGTCGAATCACTTCCGGAACCACATGCCCGTAGCGATTCTCGCCCATCGATGCTATCCCTTCGGATGCCCACGCGGTCGGTAACCAGTCAATCGTAGGCATACGTAGTGTCTCGAGATACACAGCCATCTGCTCGACACCAATCGGATCAATCAGTTGCTCGGGACGCATCCAACGGAACAGAATGACCAGCCCAACCGCCAGAACAACTCCGATAATCATCAGCACACGTTGGGTTCGGCGTGGCGAAAAGATCGAGATAAGCGTGATTCCGATCGACACACCGATGCCACTCGGGATCAGCAGGATCCAGAGAACGATCAGGAGCAGACCTGTAACAAATGACAGACCCTGACCTAGTACATAGCCGTAAGCAACGAAGATCGGGATGCCGAACGCAACAAACATCCAAGATGCTCCCAGAAATGTTTCCACCAACCCCTTCCAGAAAAGCGTCCCGCTTGATACTGGCCGGGCATGTAGTACATCGAGTTCCGGAGAGAGGAAGAAAGCCGAGATTGAGAGCACCGTGTTGGAATATGTCAGGAGTGCGAAGAAGATGAGAAAAACCATGTAGAGGAGTTTGGCGAGCAGCACATATCGCAGTTCCTCCAGATATTGCTGCTTCATGATGAATCTGAATAGCTCGGTTGACACGACGAACTCGGTGATCACGATACAAGCGATCAGTATCAAACCGATCGCCAGCTTGTAGTACGGCGCTGATCCGAATCGTGTCAGACTGTTGCGGATTTGTCTGTAATCCGTTGCGAGAATGGAGCCCAGAACGATACGGCTCATGAAGCACTCCCTCGTCCCGATGTCTGCTGAGATTCGGTCAATTCCAGGAAGATCTCCTCGAGTCTCCCCTCCTCCAGACGCGCTCTCTGACGTAAATCACCGATCGAACCTTCCGCAATCAAAACTCCGGAATGCAGAATTCCGATTCGGTGTGCGAGTTCTTCAGCGACATCGAGCGAGTGTGTACAGATAAATGCCGATTTTCCCGATTTCGATCGTTCGCGAAAGACTTCCTTGATCGTTACCGCGCCTCTCGGATCTAGTCCCACAATCGGTTCATCGACGACCAGCAGCGGAGGGTCATGGATGAGGGCTGCCGTGAGGCTGATTTTCTGACGCATTCCATGTGAAAAAGCACCGAGAAGCTCTGAATCGAATGCTGTCAGATTGAAACGTTCAAGCCATCGGTCGATCTCGTGATCGCAATCACGCGGGGACATTCTGTAGATCCCGCCGATGAACCTGAGAAACTCGCGTGGGGTGAGTCGTTCGTAGAGGAAAGGTTGATCAGGCATAAAACCGAACTGCAACTTCGCCTGATTTGGCTTTCTGACCAGATCGATCCCGTTGATCGAAACAGAACCTGAATCAGGGCGTACGAGTCCGGTTATCATGCGGATCGTCGTTGTTTTACCTGCGCCGTTTGGACCGAGAAACACGTACAGTTCTCCATCGTCAATAGTGAGATCCAGATCGCGAACGACGGTGCGGCCATGATATCGTTTGGTGATTTGTCTGAGTTCTAGCATCGTTCCTCCGATTCTTGCTTCTTAAGTAAACGCGATTGCTGTGTTCGGAATCAAGTTGCAAACGGGGTTTTTCACGTAAATTGATTACGTGAAAAATTCGCGCTATTTTGTTGTTTTTGGCGTGGTGCCGACAGGACATCCTTTGAGTTTTTTCCGTTTCTTCCAAAAACCCAGAATCCTGACCATCAGTCTGGACGGTTTTCCGTGTTCGTTGTTCGACCAAGAAGCAGTGCGGACGGCCATGCCCTTCGTCTCCGGCTTGTTCGATCAAATTCCACCTAGAAAAATGCAATCCGTCCACCCCACTGTCTCTCCGGTTGCCTGGGCATCCTATCTGACCGGTTGCCAGCCGATCGCTCATGGGATCCACGGTTTTCTCGAGCGTGACCTGAAACGGTGGGAAGTGTTCATCCCGGACGCCCGATCTGTGCTTCGAGAGACACTCTGGCAGATACTCTCCAAAAATAACAACACCGTGTTCGCCATGAATGTTCCGATGTCGTATCCTCCGAAGCCCCTCAAAGGCATTCTTGTGGGAGATTTCCTCGGAACCGACCTCGATCGGATCACCTTTCCGCCTCGCATTTCCGAACAGTTGAGATCACTTGGGTATGTGATCGATGCCGACACGAGTGCAGCTGTACGAGGAGAATTTGCCGTATTCATCGATCATCTTCTCCATGTCGTGCAGCGTCGCCGATCCGCCTTTCTCGAACTTGGCCGCAACCTGAACTGGCGGCTCGCGCATCTGCATATCATGGAAACGGACCGTCTGTTTCATTTCCTATGGGATGCCCTCGAAACGAACCATCCGCTTTCCGATGCCGTTTTCGGCCTCCTTCGGACAATCGATGATGTGATCCGTGAGATCTCGGGGGTACTGCGTTCGGGCGACACACTCATTCTCATGTCGGATCACGGATTCTGTGCGATCCGATCCGAAGTTCAAATGAATGCGATTCTCGAGAAACTGGGATATCTGAAATGGAAAGAGGGCAGCGGAACGGGACTCAAACGCATCGACCCAGCCTCGCGAGCCTATAGCTTGATTCCTGGTCGAGTGTATCTCAACCTGAAGGGCCGCGAACCCCAGGGGTGTGTGGATTTGAGACATTATTGCGGACTTGTGAAAGAGTTGGCCGATGCGTTGCGTCAATTCAGGCTCGATTCGGATGACATGACGGTGTTGAGTGACGTCCGGATTGCCTCGGTCGATGCGTTCACACCCCATCCGACTGCTCCTGATCTCATCGCGATTCCCCGGAACGGTTATGATCTGAAAGGGAAACTCGAACCATCTCCGATTTTAACAAAGAGCAATCTCAGAGGCATGCATACCTTCGACGATGCATTTCTCTGGGTTTCCAATCGCACACTAACAGAAGACGCGATCACCATTCGCGATCTTTTTTCATCTATCCTGAATTTTTTCGGGATTCATGATATTGAATCGGACGGACAGGTGATCTTTTGATGCCTGTCACGTTTTTTGATCCATCATGAAGCCAAAGGAGACTGACCATGATTCAACAGATTCCAGCGCACGGCGGTAAATTGGTCAATCGGGTGCTCGAAGGCCAGCAACGAACCGCACTTCTTGAACGCATTCCGACACTGAAGCGTTTGACACTGAACCGCAGGGAAATCGCCGATCTTGAGATGATTTCGACGGGTGCATTCAGTCCGCTCGAAGGATTCGTGACGTCGAAGGACTACGAGAGCATCCTGCACAACATGCATCTGGTGAATGGTCTTCCGTGGACAATCCCGATCACGCTCTCAGTTGACGATAACAGCCGGAAAAAGATCAAGGAAGGCGAAGATCTGGCGATGTACAGCATCGATGGCGACTGTCTCGGTGTGCTTCACCTCGAAGAAATCTTCCCCTACGACAAGACCAAAGAAGCGCTACAGGTTTACAAAACCGACGATGTCAAACACCCCGGAGTAGCGGCTTTGAACGAACAGGGATCGTATTATCTGGGCGGCCGCGTCAGCCTGGTCAAAGGGATCGTCCACGCGGATTTCCGTTCACATCGTCTCGACCCGAAAGAAACCCGTGTTCTGTTCAAGGAGAGGAACTGGCATACGATCGTGGCATTCCAGACCCGTAATCCCGTGCACAGAGCGCATGAGTACATCCAGAAGTGCGCGATGGAGATGGTCGACGGCCTTCTGCTCCATCCCCTCGTTGGCGAAACTAAAAGTGACGATATCCCGGCGGATGTCAGGATGAAATGTTACGAGGCGTTGTTGAAGAATTACTATCCGCAGAATCGGGTCGTGTTGTCCGTCCTGCCGGCCAATATGCGATATGCCGGGCCCAAGGAAGCGATCCTTCATGCGCTGGTTCGGAAAAATTACGGATGCACACATTTCATCGTCGGCCGTGATCACGCCGGAGTCGGGAATTATTACGGCACATTCGATGCTCATTACATATTCCGCGAATTTGACCCAGCCGAGATCGGGATCACTCCTCTGTTTTTCGATTACACATTCTACTGTCAGAAATGCGGCGCTATGGCATCACCGAAGACCTGCCCGCATCCGCCTGAAAACCACATTACGCTTTCGGGAACGAAAGTTCGGGAAATGCTGAAAAACAGGATCACACCTCCGGTCGAGTTCACCCGTCCGGAAATCGCCGAAATTCTGATGCAGAACACCTGATGAATGCCCTTTTGTCTCCCTCAGATCCGTCAACCTTCGTGATCGACCTGCACACGCACTCAACCGCTTCGGACGGCACGTTGTCCCCCTCCGCACTCGTTGAACATGCCGTTGAAGCGGGAGTCTCGATTCTGGCCCTGACCGACCACGATACGAAAGACGGAGTTCCGGAAGCGATCCGGGCTGCCGATCAAAAACGGCTGCTCATGATCCCCGGCATCGAACTCAGCACGGATTGTCGGACCTGCAATGCACATCTTCTCGGGCTGGGTATCACCCGTGAATCTTCCGCTCTGAAC
>CAYYMM010000040.1:0-12277 GCA_964472395.1 uncultured bacterium
AAGCGCGCCCACCGAGTCGATCCGGCGCTGGAAAAGCGCATCGAAAAGGGGCTTGACTTGATTCCAGTCACTCAGGTCGATCGTTTGCGGTACGTATCTCCGATGTTTCATTCGTTCGGTCTGATCAGGCAAACTATTCATCAAAACCTCCAGGGGAAAAAACTCCGCTCATCTATACACGCAGGTGATCGATGGGTCAATGCAGCGGCAACGCACGGATTCCATCGAGCACATAATCGGCGATGAACCGGTGCCCATCGGGATTCGGGTGCGCATCCAGGGGGTCGATCGCCGAGTTCCACCACTCGCGCAGATCCATCCATCCCCGCTCCTCAAGGGCGCGCTGATACGGCGGATACAGATCGATGACATGATAGCCGGATGCCTCAAGAAACGTCGCTTTCGACTCGTGCAGACGCCGATAGATCGCATGATCCCGATAATCCGGATCTAGGCGGACGTACGCATTGTAAATGACCGCAACGACAGGGATCGAGTGTTCACGGGCCATGGCAGCCAGGCGCCCGAGCGCGGCCATGTGCTCGTCGTACAGCCGACCGGACACGATGTATTCCGCAACGCGTTCGTAATCGCCGACCAGACGCCGTTTCTGCGCTTCGTTTCGCGCGATCCGGATCGATCGAACCGTAAACTTGTAAAGCGCGGAATGCAGGAAGTTGTCGCCATATTCAGGCGCCAGGAAATCAGATGGCTGGAACGACGAGGTCGGCTCGAGATCGTTGTGATCGTAATGGAGAATCACGAGATCCGGATTGAGCGGTACGATCCGGGTTTCGAACAGCCGTTCGTATTGCCAGGCATTGTAGCCCGGAACCGCGGTATTGATCAGTTCGACGGGACGGCCGAGACGGGTTTCGAGACCTTTCCGGACGAGATCCGGATAGGCATCTTCAAAGTTGACGTTCCAGCCGAAAGGAGTCGAGTCACCGAGCACGACCAGACGGAATGGATCCGGATGGCTGTTTCGAGGCTCTACAGGAACCCTCCAGCCTCGCGCATCGGTGAATATGACCGTACCCAGCCACGGGACACGCAGATTGGGCTTCAGACCATAATAGATGATCGGGTCGGGATCCGGTTGCATCATCGTTTTCACATCGACGGATTCGAGACGTCGGGCAAGCATGGCCGTATCGACGTCACCCCCGCGGAACACACGGATGAAAGCCTCCGCAATCAGCAGAGACACGATGCAGGAGATCAGCATCACCGTCATGTTCGCGATCAGATTACGTCTCATGATGCCCCCATTGCCGAACGCCGTGAACCGGACCCGATTCGGCATTATGCCCAATCCGCCGCCCTCCAATCAATCAGATTTCCTCCGGATCCCCCGTGACCTGGTAGGGGATTTCTTATTCCGGGGTTGATCGGATTCAGGTGTTAGCCTCGATAACGATGACGACAACGATTAAGATAACGATGACGATTTCGATACTGTGTGGCGAGGGAAGCTGAGGGTGCGGTTAAGGATCGCTTCCGTTCGTCCTGAGCGAGGAGCGAAGCGACGAGTCGAGGGACAGAACGGGTTGAACCTCCGACCACAGACCGCTTGACTCAGAATTGCCGAACCTTCAAACCCTGTGCTACCATGCTGTCAGGTCAAACCAAGGAGGAACCATCATGAGTCGGCTCAAGACCTTCGTCGCAATCCTGATCGCCGTTACAGGACTGATCGTGTCGTTCCCCGCCGGCGCCGGGTTCCATTGCGGAACCGCCGAATTACGCGATTATCAACCGGATGTCGACTGGACCGAGTTGCGCACCGATCATCGCTCGATCGAACGGTCACGAACGGAATACCAGGTCGGCGATACACGGATTTTCTGGACCTGGGATCTGTCCGTCATGCCGCCGGTCGACGTTCAGGTCTCGTTCACCTGCCGGGCCAAAGGCGACGCCTGTTATATTTGGGTCGCGGACGATCAATGGTCGATCAACGTCGACCAGACCGAAGTCGACGGGGTGTTCACCGCATGGGAATCCCAGACCCCTCAGGGATCACTGGATCCCCAGAAGGGAATTTACGACATCGCGACATCGGTGTTCGGACCCGCACCGGACGAACTCGACCAGGATCCCCGGATTCACATCCTTTTTTTCGACATCGGTAGCTTCCAGGGCTTCACATTCGATGGTTTCTTCAACAGCTTTGACCAGATGACCGATGCCGAAGCGCAGGCCCAGGGCCGACATTCGAACGAATGCGAACTGGTCAATCTGGATTGTAATCCCCAGCAACCCGCCAGTGAATACATGCTCGGTGTCCTCGCTCACGAATTCCAGCACATGATCCACTGGCTGGGTGATGCGAACGAAGACACATGGGTGAACGAAGGTTGCTCGCAGCTGTCCTGGTTCCTCTGCGGCTTCGGCACGGACGGTGACGAAGCGACCTTCGCGGACCGCCCGAACAATGATCTGACGAGCTGGGATGAAGCCGGAGACTATGGTCAGGTCGCCCTGTTTTTCATTTACCTGTATGAGCAGTTCGGCGGGGTAAACGCCTGGCCGTCCATCGTGTCTGATCCGGCGGACGGATTCACCGGACTGGTCAACGGGATGACGGGGCTGGGCTATCATTTCGACCCGGACGAAGTCTTCGCCAACTGGTGTCTCGCGAACTACTTCAATGACACGACATGGGATCACGGCATCGCAGGCTATCAGGGCCTCGATGTCCCGGCGTTCCGGATCGCAACGACTCACCAGACGTTCCCGACCGGCCAGATCAGCACGAACTCCAAGAGATGGGCTGCACGCGCCTACCGTTTCAGCTCCGGCTCCGGTCAGCTCAACATCGAATATGAACCCGGTGAGCATCCGATCCGGACGTTTGCCATCATCCAACAACCCGAAGGCGCTCGTCGAGTCATTCCCTTCGACATGATCAATCAAAAAGTCCAGATCCCTGGATTCGGTTCTTCCGTCACGGTCGTCGATCTCGTCGTCGTCGCGGGATCGTCGACGATGACCCCCGTTCCGTATGTCTACAGCGCCGACACCGCCGACGCCGCCGACGTATCACCTCCGTATCCACTTGAATGGACCCCGTTCGGTATTGCAGTCATGGACACCGCCGCCTCGATCGTCCTCAGGGACAATCTGGGAGACACGGAACCGAACAGCGTGGTGGTGACAATCAACGGGACCGTTCCCGCAGACCCGCTTCTGCTCACGGTTACACCTGACGGCGATCTCGATGTATCCCTCAGCCTGGCGGGCCTCCCCGGCTTGACCCCGGTCGATCTCGCCATCGCGGCCTCAGATGATTCCAATAACACGATGGATGCGATGCATTTCCATTTCAGGACGGGGGATCGTCCTGCGCTGGCCACCGGAGTCCGTCTCGAGATGCCGGCGCACCTATTCCATCCCGGAGACCCGTGCAGTCTGACCGCGCATGCATCGAACGCATCTCTGCCGGTATCCGCCATGCCGGTATTCGTCATCCTGGACGCATTCGGGGCCTATTTCTGCGCACCATCCTTCCGTCCGATCGAACAGGGGGTCGATCTGTATTATCGCGATCTGCCGACCGGAACAACGCCGATCAGCGTGCTTCCTGAATTCTCCTGGCCATCCGGCGCGGGAAACGTGCCGAACGGCTTGTTTTTCTACGGGGCCATGACCACACAGGACATGACAGCCCTGTGGGGCTCGATGGATACCTGGGAGTTCGGCTGGTCGAACTGACAGGAGGTCGCGTGAAAAATCCCGTAGCCATCGATGAACGGGAATTGCTGGAGGACATCAATCGGCACCTCCCGGCCGGTATCGACTGGAAAGCCGGTGCGATCAGCTATCTGAAAGATCTGATCCGTGAAAAAGGCATCCACAACGAACGCTATCATCTGATAAAGCCGTTTCTCGGAGGACCGGATTTCAGCCCCTTCTACCTCGAGATGTATACCTTTCTGAATATGTGCTCGCGCCTTGAACTGCCCATGAAATCGTCCGTGATGGATGTCGCGTGCGGGTCCGGCTGGGTGTCACACTTCATGGCGAAACTTGGTTACAAAACATTCGGATTCGATATTTCCGGAGACATGATCGACGCAGCCCGAAAACGAATCGCCTCGGATCCCTTCAGCACATACTGTGATGCGCCTTTGAACTCGGAATTCCTCATTCATGATATCGAAGAAGCTCCTCTTCCGATCGAAAAACAGTTCGATGCCGCCATCCTCGAATCGGCGCTGCACCATTTCTACAACCCGATCCGGGCCCTGCGTCATATTGCCGCTCATCTGAAGCCCGACGGAGTGCTCTATATCAACGAAAGCGTCGCACCGGATCCGGATACCCCCTGCTTCCGGCAGAATCTCGATCTCATGACCCGCTATCGCACCCTGGAACGCCCCTATACACGCGAACAACTCGAAAAACTCCTGATCGTGACCGGATTCCGGCATTACCAATTTTTTGACCAGATCAACGGATACTTCGATCCTGAGAGTCCGATCGATCATCAGAAACGAGTCGAATTCTGCCGCAGTTCCATCGGAAACATGAATTCGCTCCTGGCTTCCCGAACCCCGGATTTCCTTGTGCAGAATATCTCGCGATCAACCGTTCCCGCTGTCGATCCCCTCGCACGATTGTTCGTCCGCGCCCCGGGAATCGGAAAATCGATGTCGAGGGGCTACCTTCTTTTTCGGTCAATGATCGATGCGAGACGGCAGTCCGCAGATATCTGGTTCATCGTGACGCTCTACCGCCGCATTCTCGGACGGAATCCGGACGCATCCGGTCTGAAGCATTTCCTGAACGAACTCGCAGCGAACCGCACACGGAAAGACGTGATCGGGGATTTTATGCGGAGTGCTGAATTCAGGGCACGTCGCCTGGATTGATCGAGCAACCGTCATTTTCCGTCATCAGCGTCCGGATACGTTCGATCCCCTGATCATTTCCTAAACAGCGATACGCTTCCATTGATTCGACAGCGCTGGCGCGGAGTACGTCCGGTTCGCCGGAAGCACGGGCGATACGCGCGAGAAGTTCGGCGGTCTGGGCGACGCCGAGAACATGCTGGAGACTTCGGAACACCTCGATGCTCCGGGTCGCGATGGCCCTGGCGTCCGCGATTTTTCCGTCCGTGAGGAGCATGTCCGCGAGTATCCGGCCGGCGTCCGCCGAACCGAGTTGATCCGACACCAGCGAATATGTAGTTTGGGCCTCGAGCACACAACGTTGGGCAATCTCCCGACGATTGAGCCGGATCATCAATTCGGCTCTGGACAGCAGGATATTCGCCCTGAGATGCGCGTCGCGAATCGATTCGGCCGCATTTAACGCCTCATCCAGAGCCGATTCGGCATCGCCGATCCGGCCGGTATCCATGAGTGCCATTCCGAGATTATGACTGGTTTCTGCAAAACCTTTCATATCATGCAGTGTACGGCGGATCGACTCGGCGCGTTTGAGATCCGGATAGGCGGTATCCGGATGTCCCATGATGCATTCAACGACCCCTAGATTGTTGTAGAGGTGGCCCTCGAGAATCGGTTCGAGATTACCGCGGATCATGTCGAGAGCTTCATTGAAATGCGTGAGAGCTTCGGTCAATTTTCCCTGATCCACATCGATAACACCGATGTTGTTCAGGGCGTGTGCGGCGAGGGGTTTGAGATCAGCGGATCGGGCTTGATCCAGAGCGCCGGACTGGATCGAGCGTGCCGCATCGAAGCAGCCTCTGCGGCGGAGAATCTCACCACGCTCCTCCATCGATTGGATATACAACACCGTAAAGCGGGCTCCCCGGCCGGCCGCCTCGGCCTCGGAATACACCTCCATCGCATCATCCCAGCGGGACATGCGTTCGAGCCATCGGGCGAGTCTCAGGAGCAACCGGATCTGTCTGCTGCGATCGTCGAGTCGTTCCAGCACTCCTGCAATCTCACGCGTTGTTTCGATGATCATTGGAATGTCCGGCACGTTACTCTCGTGGCCGGACTCGATCAGCAGGACTTCGGCACGCATCGCGACCAGAACGGCACGATCTCCCGAAAATCGGGAATCGTCGTTCCGGATGGCGTGCTGAATATCCTGCCAATGGTTCATTTTGATGCCTGACCGAGTTGTTGAATCGGACGGTTGTTGGTCGATAGTGAGTATCGGGAAAAATGCTCGATCATTCCCCTGAATGCATGTTCTTCAGGATAATGGGTCATGTGCGTTGCAATGACCCAACGACCGAGTTCTTCGTCATAATAGGACAGGCTTACGAGACTGGGGTCGATGTCGTCGAGATTGAAGTAGCGGATTTCGATTTCGACCGGGGTATTGAATTCGAGACCGTGCGGCTGGAAAAAATACACATTATCGAGCGTGTTCCAGAACATGAACTGGCTGCTGACCGAGATCTGGACGGGTTCATCAACGGCGTTGGGGGGAAAATCGAGATGGCCCCAGGGAAAGCGGAACAGATCGCCCATGGGACCGATGGTTTTGACGACCGAGGTGAATTCCTCATCACCCGATTCATATGCCTTGAACATCATAAAGCCAGGGAGAAAGTAAGGAGGATGCGGACCGAAAAAGTCCATCAAAACACCAAAATACTCGAATGTCGCCCCGTTCAACGCATGATCGTGCATGTCCCAGTCATCCGAGCGGACGATGATTTCCGCAACGAAACTAAGGTCATCCTGCAACTGCCCATGCACCATGATGGGATCGCCGGGATGAAGATCGGCATAGGAAATGACGTTCAAACTACCACCGGGAGGCGCATCGATCACCAGAACATCTTCCGTAACATACACCTCACTGCTGTGTTCCTGATGCTGGAACCGGGTAATCTCGAAAATCGCGTCCGCCGGGCTGACCGTCGTCACAAATCCGATGAACGGACATCCGCCTCCACCGTGATTGGATCCGGAATCGAACCCGCCAAAATGCTCACGGGCAAAATTGATGATTTCGGCATTGATGCGGTTTTCACCGAGGACATACGTGCCGATAACCGCCACGCGCATACCGGGCAACAGATCGTCGATATGATACTGTCCCGGCGGGCCGGCCTCCGGAAAGAAGACGGTGTGCGGAAAAACCTGCACGACCCAGGTGGAGTCGGTATCCAGTGTCTGGTGTTGCATGACCGGCTTTTCGGTCATCATCACGCCTGCGGCTGTCGTCAGCGCAGGGATCGCGCACACGAGCATCGGCAGCATCAGCAGGTGAATGGTTCTCATAGGTTCCTCCAGGCTTCCTTTCCGAATCCGGGCCGGATGGGCTGACCGGTTCGAAAACAATCTATTGCAAGTCTTGTTCCACAAGAATTCATCAATTCCAACGCACTGAAATCAAATCGTTTCGAAACACATCTGTGTGATGTGTGTTCCATGTGCCGACTCATATCGAGTCACCCCGTTCGTCAGTATCCGCCTCGGATCCATCCAGTTTTCTGAGCAGACGGGAACGGGAAATCTGAAGCAATCGAGCCGTTTCGCTCTTGTTGTTTCCCGTAAACTCCAGAACCGAACGGATCACATCCTGCTCGATCTCCAGCATCGACCGTCCTTCTTCCGGAAACGGAATCCGGAACATCCTGCCCGGAGATGTCTGAGTCGTCTCCGCATGAACCGGATGGAATTCGGACGAGAAATCGGTTCCGGTGATCCGCTGTCCGTCACTCATGATCACCGCTCGTTCGATCGCATGTTTCAGCTCGCGCACATTCCCAGGCCAGGAATGCTGCATCAGATACTGCTCGGCATCCTCGGAAAATCCATCGGAACGAATATTATATTCCTTTGTGAAAAACTCGCGGAAATGATTGGCCAGGATCAGAATATCCCGCCCCCGGTTCCGCAGAGCAGGAACTTCGATGGGGAAGATGTTTAGTCGATAAAAGAGATCCGCCCGGAAAGCGCCGTTCCTGACTGCCTCTTCAAGATTAACCGAGGTGCCGGTGATGATCCGGCAATCCACCTTGATATCATGCTCGCCACCGACGCGTCGAAACCGTTTTTCTTCCAGAACCTTGAGCAATTTGACTTGAATTTCCGGTTTGAGATAGCCGATTTCGTCCAGAAACAGAGAGCCGCCATGCGCGATTTCGAATATTCCACGGCGACTCCGATGAGCATCGGTAAACGCACCCTTTTCGTGTCCGAACAATTCCGCTTCGACTAGTGTATCGGGAATGGCGGTGCAGTTCACATCGACAAAAGCACGGTCTTTTCTGGAACTGCAGTCATGAATGGCCTGCGCGACAACACCCTTTCCCGTGCCCGTTTCACCTTGAATCAACACCGTCACGGCCGGTTTCTCTGAAATCCGCTGAATCATTCCCCTCAAGCGAACGATCGACTGATGTTCTCCGATCAATACATCGTTCAGTGACCGGATCGGAACGGATACGGATTGTCGCGATCGCCATTGAGCATACCGGTCGAGCACCAGTTCGCTGAAGCCGGCGGCATCTTCATCTAGATCATAGAGGGTATCGAAACCCAGACGCCCGATCCTGAGAGCGGCCACATAGCTGATTGATCGACCGACAGCAACGATGTGATCGCGGTAACGATCCAGCATGCCGATCTGCTGGAGAGCTTCGAGAGCCTCCATCGATTGCGGACAGATCCAAACGATTGCCAGGTCCGGACTCGCCGTTTTGAACGGATCGGTTTTCAGGCGATCCGGTCCCATCAGCATCAGCTTCATGTCGGTAATTGGAGGCAGAACGGTGTTCCACGAAACAGTTCCGGCATCCGGGCTGATGGCGACGAGTGAAAACTGTGATTTCATGGAATACGCTCACGACCTCCCGGTAAAGAGATAGCAAATATGAGGCCGTCAGAGCAAATGATGGATCGGATGAGCAAAAAAAAACCCGGTGGAGGAAGCACCGGGTTACGTAAAGGAAACAGGGGTCAATGGTGTGGTGCGATGAAAACCTGATCTGCCACAAACAGATCCTCCGCAAATGCGCCGATGCACATCGCGCGCTGTCCGATCTGCAGATCGGCAAAGGTCACTTCCACGTTTTCCGCCAGGATTACGGTTTCTTCCGTTACCTGCACCCAGACGGAGTGTTCATGCATCCCGATTTGAAACTGCATGGTCTCAGAATTGATCTCCTGGATCATGCCACCGATCTGCTGGGGCGGCGGCGGCGGCGGGGTCCACCCTTCTCTGACGTGCATTTCAGCTGCAGTGAACTGCGCTTCAGACGTCCACTCACCCATCGCCATCGCTTCCATCCCGACTTCAAGAGCATCGAATGTAATCGGACCGGTCTCGTCGGTGAGCACGGTCTCTTCGGTGATCAACACTGCAACGGTCTGTCCGTCCGGACAATTCCGCCCCAGCGTCACGATGTGATTGTCTGCGTCGATTGCGGCGATCAGACCATATACATGATCTGAAGGACCGGGTCCCGGCGGAGACCCGGGCATGACATGCGCATGCTGCGCAATCAGAATCTCTTCCTGCCATGTGCCGACAGCGGCCAGAATCATGTCAACCTGAATTTGATCGAACGTGATCGGGCCTTCGGGACCGGTCAGTTCCGTGTTTTCTGTTATCTGAACCGCGATCTGAACACCTTCGCGATGATCATTGGCCTCGACATACAGAATTGAATTTTCCGCATCGATCTGCACGATGATGCCTCTCACGTGATCATCACCGGGACCCGGACCCGGAACATCCGCGACCTGGATTTCGTCCGCAACCAGCACACCGGATTCATCGAAAGTGCCGATCGCCAGCGCGAACATTTCGATCACGAGATCTTCGAATGTCAGTTCCTCACCGTGATGACCCATTATCCGGGTTTCATCCGTCACCTGAACTGTCACGGGTTCCATGGATCCATTTTCGGGGCATTCCCGCGGAGTGATCATGATGCTTCTCGCTTCCGCATCGATGGCGGTAATGCGCCCGCCGACATGATCCGCGGGACCGGGACCCGGTTCACCTTCGATGATGACCTGTGTCGCGAAGAAGAGTTCTTCGACGAACTCGCCGGTCGCAAACGCAAACTGCCCTTCGACGATCTGGTCGAATGTGATGATCTCACCGGCGGCATTCAAAAGCGCCGTTTCGTCGGTTACCTGAATCGTGACAGTTTCAGGGCCGTGATGCCAACGACTCGCTATTGTGATCTGACCGAGTTCCGCATCGAGAGCGACCACGCGTCCGAACACTTCATGCGGCATGGGTTCTGTGCACGAGACATTGAACGACCGGAGTTCACTCAGAGCGATCGGTTCGCCGCCGAATGTTTCGAGAACACCGACCTGCCAATAATATGTGCCGTCCGGAAGCAGATGCCAGACGTGGCCGGGAACGGTGAACGATGTGAGAACCGGCGGGAGTTCGGATGTATACTGGAGTCCGTCCGGAGTAAAGAGCGAGAACGTATAGGCGGCAATCCCTCCATTGCCGGCATACGGCGCCCAGGCAAACTCGGTCGGACCTTCACATTCGACCGTGTAGCCCTCTTCCGGAGACAGCAGTTCGACACCCGGATCGCCTCCGCCCAGAATCCCGAACGAAAACTGCAGGAACGGACTGATCATGGACGAGGCATCCGCGGCAGCCATCATCAGGGAGAATGTTCCTGAGGATGCATTCGCGGGCATGACGAAATGCGCTTCATACCGACCGGGTGTCTCGGTCGCGGGAAGCGTCAGCACGAGTTGATTGTTGTAGATCACGCCGACGGTCGAGACATCCGACAAGCCATCGGAGTCGGACACATCGGCATACACCGTGAACGCCTGCCCTGGCACGACATTGACGGGATCGACACCGCATCGCACGATCGATGGCGCAGCAGCGAATCCCATCGTGGCAGTCATGAGAACCGCCATCAGACTGATTGTAAGAAACCGTTTCATGAGAACCTCCTTCGCAAGGTGGGTTGAATTCGCACTCCGACCCGGGATATAGCAATCCATGTGCCAAGAAAAAACGATCCAGGCAAATTCCGTTTTCCTCTCGCTCGGTTTCCGCTTCATATGTCTCGAATCACATCAGTAAACCAATTGAAAATAAATGATTATCAAATCGTGTCGCGGCATCTGATAATAATAGCCACTTTTTCGTGTCCTAACGGGCGAACCGTGTTGGAGTTTTTTCCGGAAGCAGCAGGCTGTCGCGTTTCGAGTCAACGGAATCGCGCGGACTGATTCAAATTCCTGATGCGTTCCGGATTGGATCGAGATAGGATCGCGACCAAGCAAGGAGATTTCCGATGGCCATACGAAATGCATTCCAGAAGAAGACATTCAGGACGACGATCACCAAGCAGGTCGAAGCGCCATATTTACTGAGGCTGCCCCGGGGGTATGATCCGCATTCGGATGACACGTGGCCTCTGATCCTGTTTCTGCATGGCGCCGGACAATGCGGCGATGACCTTGTTCACGTCAGAGACGAAGGCCTGTTACCTCATCTCTCCAAATTCCCGGATTTCCCCTTCATTGTCGTCGCGCCTCAGTGTCCCTGCGGTGAATGGTGGGATATCGACATGCTCTCTGCGCTCGTGTCGACCATCATTCGGACACTGCGAGTCGATCGGTCCAGAGTGTATGCCACAGGGCTGAGTCTGGGCGGCATGGGCACATGGGATCTGGCGGCACGACACCCGGACTGGTTCGCGGCGATCGCGCCGATCTGCGGTCCTGTTGATGCCGCCAACGCCCCTAAATTCAAGAATTTGCCGGTGTGGGTCTTTCATGGAGAGCTAGATCCGCATGTGCCGGTCACCGAGTCGATCGACATGGTTGAAGCGCTTCAGCGTGAGGGGGCGGAGGTGGAGTTCACGTTTTTCCCGGAGGGTGGCCACGAAATCTGGGATGAGGTGTATTCGGACTGGGACTTGTATGAGTGGTTTCTGCAGCATTCCAGAGAACTGAATCGCTAAGTTCTGGCAGCAACCCCACCCCCGGACACTGAGCCTGTCGAAGTGTCCGTCTGAAGCGCAGCACCCCCGGACACTGAGCTTGTCGAAGTGTCCGTCTGAAGCGCAGCACCCCGGACACTGAGCTTGTCGAAGTGTCCACTTACAGGACCCTCCTGATCGTCGTTCGTCGGTTCCTGCTAACAGCTCCCTTCGACAGGCTCAGGGAGCGGGCTTGATGTAACGTTCAGCGAGCACATCCCCGGACACTGAGCTTGTCGAAGTGTCCGTCTGAAGCGCAGCACCCGGACACTGAGCCTGTCGAAGTGTCCGTCTGAAGCGCAGCACCCCCGGACACTGAGCTTGT
This sequence comes from uncultured bacterium, assembly GCA_964472395.1. GTDB lineage: Bacteria > CSSED10-310 > CSSED10-310 > CSSED10-310 > CALFER01 > CALFER01. The sequence goes on from CAYYMM010000040.1 coordinate 12,249, forward strand.
CGAAGTGTCCGTCTGAAGCGCAGCACCCC
>CAYYMM010000040.1:12377-34804 GCA_964472395.1 uncultured bacterium
ATCGTCGTTCGTCGGTTCCTGCTAACAGCTCCCTTCGACAGGCTCAGGGAGCGGGTGTGGGCAGCCTACAGCAACTCGGCCTGCAGAATCGGGATGAGGCCGCCGCCCGCCGAGATATTGATGATCGAGCTGTCCGACACGCGCGCCATGCCGCCGCCGTACTTGCCGTTGAACGCGAAGAAATTCATGTTCACCTTCTTCGGCTCGAATCGCACGCCGGTATCATCGAAAATCGGCAGATCGATGGTCGGAATCGGAATGTATTCCTGCGCCACATAGCGCTCGACCAGCGCCGTGTCGATCACCTTCGCCCAATCGCCATCGCTCATCTCGTGCCCGATCGCCACATTTTTGCCGCCGTACAGGCCGATCGGCTTCATGACCATGTTCGCTCGATTCTCCTTCAGAAAATCGATCAGCTTCACGGTCTTCGCCCGATACTGCGTCGAAGCATCCTCAACCAACCGCGTCCACGGTACATGCTTTTGCACGATATACCGTTCCTCCTCGGTCAACTTTGGCTGCATCGCATCGCTTTGCAGTACGGCCATAAGAGATTTCTTACCGGCCAGCTTCGAATTCAACGGATTGACCATGCAGATCGCACCGGTGCTGTAAGCCTCCCAGAGCGCCGCGAACTTGTCCTTATGCGACAGCCACCACTGCGTTGCGCCGCGGCGATACACCAACTCAACCGGCTTGCCACCGACCACCAACCTGCCCTTTTCAAACGTGCAATCCGTCGGCTGAGCCACAACACACTCATGCCCCTGCGACTGGAAATACTTCTGCAGAACGTAAAGTTCTTCCATGGTCGGATCGAGATCAAAAAAGGTGAAAATCAGAATCCGCGGTTTGCCCTTGCCGTCCCAACCGTAATGCCGGTAACAATCCAGCAGGCAATCCAGAACGCTCTGCATGAAATGATCCCGCACAATCCGGTAACTCTTCATGATTTCCTTCATGGGAGGAGTTTCCAGCAATAACTGCACCTGAATATCCGAGTATCCGGGACCTCCGGGCGTGTCGCAGTTGAACTCACAAAACTGGAGATTGTCGCCGGTCATGAATGCATCGAGCCGGGCATGCTGCACCTTGTTCGGATACTTCGCCCGCACACGGGCAATGTCGGCTTCCCCCGGTGCCATCTCGAAGATCGGCAGATACGACGGATCCTCGAAGAACAGATTCGATACTTTCTCGAGACAACTCATGATGACTTCCGTGACATGCCGGACCATGGTCATCTGCGACGGAGACAGAAATGCGGGCTTCAGAAACGTCGGAAACGGCTTGCCGCCCGACAGGCATTTCTCTTCGGTATACCGTTTGACCAGATCCTCCATCAGCGCTTTGCCGGAAACCCCGGAATTCTGAAAATTTCGAATAATCTGATCGAACTGTTGCTCGATTTTCACCACAAACGGATCCTGCATCGTCATGTTGTCTCTCCTTCGATTAAAGTCCCGCTACCTGCGCTTCCTCAAACCGGACGCCCCGGGGGCCATAATACCCCTGGAAAATCTCCATCTCCCGGCAGAAACACGCATTCGTCAATCCACTCACCACATTACCAGTAACACTGCCTCCCCGCAACGGAACGACCGAACCGTCCGCCCGGTATTCATAGCCCACACGGATTTCCCCGAGATAATTCCCGGCGACGGGCTGCGGATCGAATGTCGAAAACTGCTCGACCAGGATCACCCGGTCATCCGACTGGAGGAGTTCCTCCCAGGATCGGGTTCCCGGCGGTAACTCGATGTTCGTAAAAGCTCCGGTGGGTTCGATTCCGAGATACTCTGCGTATTGACGGGTCGCCCAGAACCGCTCCAGAACGCCGTCATGAATGATCCGAACCCGCCCGCCCGGAAGACCGTCCGGATCGAATCGTCGCGAATAGGTGCCTCCCGGGATGACCGAATTGGAATACATCGTGAAGCGATCCCCTAGAGGTTCATCAGGTAATACCGGTTTGCCCGGTTCGAACAGTGATGACCCGGTGAATCTCGCCGAGGCCGACGCGTGATGAATCATATATTGGTACAACACCTCGAGCGCGTCTCCGGTTAAAACCACGGGACAGTTCCCGCTTCGCGGAGTCTGCGCGACCAGCGCATTGCGGGCATGCTGCGCAAATACCCCGAATTTTTCCCCGATGTTCAACTGCCTCCATTGCGGGCGACTGAAAATCGACCAGAACTCACTCTCCTCAGGCTTCCGCCCGTGGAACAGGACGATTTCCCAGAGACAATCCGTGTAGTCCTGGCTGACATCGAGTCCCCTGCTGTTGACCAGCCGCTGCCGGATGTATTTCACGAACACCTCGGTGCTCGAAATCCGGATATCCGGCGCCTTCGCTGCCTCTTCCCGCAGCGATTCGTGAATATCGTCGATCACCTGCCAGGGATTGGTCACGATATCCGGATCGGCAGACTGGAAATCCGGATAGGTCATGCCGCCCCCGGGCAATGTGAATGGCCGGTTCCCATGCACCGACGCCGATTCGATCGCCCTCCGGACACGCGTGTCGATGCCGGTCTCCCCGGGAGCGATTTCGATCCGGATCGACCCCATGCGTTCACGACCGTCCAGATGAACCGGCACATGCAGATCGACATCATACGTCGTCGCGTCAACGGCCCGGATGGATTCCCGTTTGCCGAAAACCTCATAGAGTTGCGTCGAGCGGAGTTGCCGTTCCGAGATCGCCCATGCGGAGAGCCGATCCTGTTTGTCCAGTGCTGCTCGGATAGTCTCGATCATGTCCTTCCGTCCTTTCAACCGACTCGGGCAGTCATCTTGAGATGCGGGCCGCCGATCGCCACGGGAACCTGTTCCTTGTGGCCTTTCTGGCAGATTCCGAGACCTTCGAGATGCAGATCGTTGCCGACCATGGAAATGGAATTCAGCAGGTCCGGCACGAATCCGGTGATGACGACCGGAGCAAACACTTTTCCGGTCAGTTTTCCGCCGCGGATTTCGAGTGCGAAGGGGCTTTCGACCTGGATTCCCCAGTTCTTGGGATCTTCCATCCCATTGCTGCCGTGCGGCATGTAAAGACCTCTGTCGACCGAGGCAATCATCGCGTCCCGCGTGGATTCGCCCGGCGCAAAATACGTATTGGTCATGCGGGCATAGACCTTGTTCGTGAACGCTTCCCGGCGTCCGTTTGCCGATCGCGGGACCCCGAGTTCCGATGCGGAACGCAGATCCGTCAGAACGTTCCGGAGCACACCGTTTTCGATGATATGCGTGTCGGTGGCCGGCATCCCCTCATCATCGAAAAAATAGCTCCCCGGATACCCCTTCGTGAGGGGGGAGTCGATCATGTTCACCAGTGGTGAGGCGACGGGTTTGCCCAGATAATCGACCGCCTTGGCGCGTTGCTTGAGAAACATGTCGGCTTCGACGCCATGCCCGAATGCCTCGTGCGCGATCACCCCCGCCAGGCCCGGGCCCCCGACCACCTCATAAATACCGGGTTCGATCGTGCCCGCATCGAGCAGGGATTCGGATTCCCGAACGAGAGTCTCAAGCGCCTCACGCGAGTATTCGATCTTCTCGAAACCGGCCTGATACCCGTTGCCACCGTGCATGGTTTTCGTCGACCGCCCGTCCGACACGATCACCACGGGAACGCTCGAGACATGGAGGAGTTCCTGATACAGATCCTTGACGCGGTTGACATAGACCTTCCGGACGATCCGCTCGCCGTACCGGACGAACGCGGCCGCCACGCGCGGACTGCCGCCGGTCAGAACCTGGCGGATCTCGGCCAGCCGTTCGATCTTGTCCCTGAGCGGAATCTGCCGCGGGTCAATCCGGTATTCCGAATGGAAATCGCCCGACCACGGCCGGCCGGGATCGATCGGCGTGCCTCCGGATTCGACGGGAATCCGTTCGAGCAGCCGGGTAACGGAGGCATCGATGGAGGCTTCGGTGACTTCGGATGCCCCGACTTCCGCCCAGAATTGACCCGTGTGGACCGCCAGAGTGATGCCGCGCCGCGAGGGAATCTCGGATACACGCGTTTCCTGCCGGTTCGACATGATGGCCAGGCCTTCCTGTTCGGAAAACGATGCCTGGGCGTAGGGGAATTTGGTTTCGAGACGGGCGATGGCGGTTTTCAGCCAGTGCCTGAGTCGATGAATGGTCTCGGGAATGTCGTTCATGCGATGAATCCTCTGAATGGTGCGTGCTGCGGAATGCACACCGAGCGAAATCAAACGATTCCGACGGTGCGCGAGCGAGTCTATTCAGATGATTCCGGCATGTCAAACAGGAGCTGCGATCCGTATGAGCGGGTCACCAGGCCATCGGGAAGAGATCCATCCAGCCGACAATCCGGGTCATTCCGGGATCGGTCAGTGCGGCATACCAGTGGACCCCGATCACCGAACTGATCCCCTCGGGCCAGATGAAGGGGTCGAGCACCTGAAGCCTCGTTTCGCCGGGAACCAGATCGATCGAGTAATAGTCGAATGTCCCGAACGATGGGGCACAATACAGCACCCCACCCATTTCCAGCCAGACAAACACGGGTGTGCCGGGTACCGTCTGCCCGGACGGATTGAAGATATCGACCGCGACTTCACATGGATCTCCCGGAGCGAAAAAGTGATGGGGTAGGTCGATGCGTATCCTGAAATCGGGATCATTCCGGTACGGCGTATAATGATATCCCATATCCAGTATTCCGGAATCCGGAACGGAGTCCTGTCGAGTGGTCAATCGATCGAGACATACCGTGCCATCTGCAACGGGAATGCAGATGTCGTGTGCCATTCCGTGTCCGGCATCGATGCAGGGGCTGGCGGAACTAAGGCAATAATCGCCCAGAACACCGAATTCGAACTGCGGATCGGCATCGATATTGTGCTCACCGTCGAAACCATCTTGAACATTCGAGTATTCCACTGCATACAAAGCATCACCGGCGATCTGATCCGGATAGTTACCAAAAACAACCGATGATGTCGTATTCAGAGCAGAATTCGTGCTACAGGATACTCCACCGCCTTCCCAATATGCGATGTTATCGACGATGGAGCACGCATTGAGACTCACAATGGATCGGTTGGAAATCGCTGCGCCGCTTTTGGATGCTCGATTTCGAGTGAACAGGCAGTTGCAGAAGTGATTCAACCCACCTGTTCCACAGGCAACTGCGGCACCAGAATACGCGATGTTCATCAAGAATACACAATCCTGAATCATCGCACATGTGTTGTTTTCGAGATACACAGCTCCACCAGTTGTTGCTGAATTGGATTTAAAAACCGACGCCGTGATCTTCAAATCCGCAGTATTCCTGAGATCCACTGCACCTCCTATGCTGACACTGTTTTCTTCAAATATACAACGATCAATCAGCACCCGGGCAGCCTCTGGAACGTAAATCCCACTTCCGGAACTTTTCGTGAATCGACTCTCCCGGACAATCACTGTCTTCCTGTTCGCGAAATCAGTTCCCAATCCGACATTTCCGCTTCTGTCGAACTGACATGAATCGACCTCTCCTGAACTATACTTATAGAAAACCGTCCCATAGTCAGCTCTGCAATTGAAAAACCGACAATTGCGGATTACCGCCGAGGCGCCGAACAACCGAATTGCCCCGCCACCGGTTCTCTCGAGATCGACCGAATTCCCGTTTCGTATCGAGATCCCTTCAATTTCCGATGTGCGCTCTTCCATGTAGCGGATCAGAATCAATCTATCCTTCTCCATGCAATCAACGATGCATGATGCCGGTCCATTCTCGGATCGAATGCGAATGGCTCGCCCATCAACCGTCAAACCACGATTTCTCGGCCCCTGATACACTCCATCGGCCAATACGATTTCTCCAGGTGAAAAATCAATGCCGACACGGTAGATTTTTCCATCCGAGATATCGGACAACCAGACATCGGTTCCATCATGAGCAACCCCCCTGCAATCCTTCCCAGGCAAGAGAACACCGCCTGCGAATCTGTCTTCAATCGGATCGTATACATATAGAAACGAAGCATACCGATCGACAATCCACAACCGGTTGTTCTGGAACGCCAAGCCCGCCACATCGATTTCGAAGTCGACCGTCGGATAATCCGTCTGTGCGACAATCTCGCCTTCGGCATCGATCAAAGACAGCGATTGTGAAACACTGTCCGCTACAAAGAAGCACTGTCCGTCCCAGGTGATGCCTTCCGGATTCGGTCCAGGCGAGGGCAGGATTCGGTCCGGACGGCAGGACTCATCCATCCGGATGATCGCTCCGTGTGCATCGGCCAACCAAAGATGCTGTCCGTCCCACGTCATCCCCGTCGGATAGACCGCCGGTGAGGGGAAATCGTCCAACACCTCACCATCGGGCGTCATTTTATAGATCCGGCGGGTCTCGAAATCCGAACACCACAGGTTTTGCCCGTCCCAGGCCAGACCATACGGGGTCCGGCACGGCGCAGCAATGGCCTCGATCGATGTGCCGCTCGCGATCAACGCGTCCACGGCGGACCGGATGTCGGGTTGATCCTGAGGCACACGGATGGTCGCGGCAGCGCACATGGCATACAGAGATACTCCGGAAAACAGAACCAACACACTCAGGAACTGTTTCATGTTTCTTCTCCTCCTGTGTGTCTTCATCATATCATATGCGTGAGAATGATCAAGGATGCCCGCTATCGACTCATTTTTGCGGTGTTTTCTCCGGCACCGGGCTCTTCCGGGGCTCCGGCAACCGGACCCGATGAAACACGAGCGGCTCCGTCTGATCGAAAGCGTCATCCAGAGCAGAGGATCGGATCAGCTCCAGATATTCCGCAGCTGACGACTCGATATGCGCCGACCGGGAATGCTCACCTTTCTGCACCACACCCTTCACCTTTCCGCCTTCAATCCACCCGATGAACCTCTCCACTTTCGGCAGATACACCAGGAGTCGGTCCTTCGATTCGAATGTGTATGCTGCGAGATAATAGCCTTTTTCCGGATCCGGTTTGCCCTCGTCCCTGAATCGGGCGCTCAGGTACCCTCCCCGATCGTCACCCTGTATCATCAGATCCCCGGTGAGCGGTTCGAACGCTCCGTTCTGCTCCGACCAGTCCATGGACCCGAAATGCGCCACACCCGTCGCATCGAACCGCAGTTCGAATACACCGTCCTCCGTCATCCAAAAACCGTCGAACACGTCATGAACCTGCGGCGGACAGGTGTTTGTAACGGGATATTCGGTCGTCACGGAGTTGCATCCCCATCCCAGCATCATGACCAGCGAAGCAAGTACCCTGTATTTCATATCGATCCTTTCAGGGGGCGTACCCCAGACTTCTGAGTTTTGCCTTGGTGTCTTCGTCCAGATCCGTCTCAACCTCGCGGACGCTTCGGGCCGGAGATCGTCGGTTTTTCTCTAATAGTTCGCATATGCATCTGATCAGCAATTCAACCTTCTCGGGATTCTCGTCAGCCACATTGTTCTGTTCCCGAGGGTCCACGGCCAGATTATACAGAAATATCGTATCCCGCTTCGCATCGGGTGACCAGTGATTGAAATCACTCCGATCAATCTGGTTGATCTGCAGGAGCAGTTTCCAGGAATATGTCTGGAAGGATACGAGATGCGCATCTGGATTTATAAAATAACGCTGCGCATAAGCGTATGGTTCATCGAATCTTTCGGTCGAATCCTCTGTGAATATGGCATGTCCCTGAACGGTATGAGGAACCGGGATACCCAGCAGATCCATGATCGACGCATACAGATCGATACTCTGAACGGAGACCGTTGATCGGCCGGGGACCAGGACGTCCGGAGCCTTCATGACAAGAGGCACGTGGAGCAATTCGTTATAGAGTGTATGATCGTGTCCGAGCGACCCGTGATCCTGAAACTCCTCCCCATGATCCGCCGTGATGATGACCAGGGTATTCGATGTCAGCCCCTCCGAATGGAGATGATCCAGAATCCTGCCGATGGAGGCGTCGGCACACCGGATCTCACTGTCATAGCATCCGATGATATACTGCAACCGCTTCTTTTTAAGTCGGTGCTTTGCGAGCCGATGCTGGTTGAGACTGTCATTGGTGAACTCGTCGCGTGGCCCGCGGTAACCCGGCATGAACAAATCGAAGTACGGGTCACGGGCGATATACCCGGCGTGAGGTTCCAGGTAGTGCAACCAGAGGAAAAACGGCGTGCCCCTCTGCCCTGAAATCCACTCCTTGATCGAATTTTCGACGGTCTGATCCGAGAGGTCCCGATTGAGATAGTTGTAGTCCTGGAAGCCCTGTGCGAAACCCATTTCTCGCGAGAGCCAGTAGTTAAAAACAAAAGCCCCGGTTGTATATTCATGTTTTTGCAAACATTCCGCAATCGTCTCATGAATGTGACTCAGTTTCCGCGATCCGATCACCGATTCATGGCGAAACGGGTACAGACCGGTTAAAATCGAGGCAACGGATGCGTGTGTGTGCGGTGCCTGCACGTAACAATTCAGGAAATCGACCCCTTCACTTGCCGCTCGGTCGATTTCAGGAGTCGTCATTCTGCTGTATCCATGGCAACTCAGATGATCGGTCCGCAGAGCATCGATCGTGATGAGCAGGACATTCCATCCCGAGCAGAGACCCGAAACCCCGGCCAGTTTCGCAGATGTCATCGGAACATGCACGGGAGACGGATGCGTGCGTCGGGAGCCGAAGCAACCAGAGTTGAGAATAGCGGTTGCGATCCACAGATACTTTAGCCACTTCATCGATGTCTCTCCTTTCTCTTTTGACTATGAGCCGCATCGATTGATTTTTCAAGACCATCGGATTAGACTGGCGTGAAGAGTTTGAATCGGCGCAGTGGGCAGGAGGATTCTGATGTCAGGAACCGGTGAGTTTCGTGATCCATTGACCGGCGCCTACTCGCGTCTGATGTTCCAGCAGCGGTTCTATGAAGAGGCTGAAAGTGCGCAGCGGTATGCCTCGTCCCTGTCCATCCTCATCATCGATATCGACCATTTCAAGAGCATCAACGATGCGTTCGGCCATACACGCGGGGATGAAGTGCTGATGGAGGTCGTCGAAAGGATCTCGAACGGGATTCGCGCCGCCGATATTCTGTTCCGTTACGGGGGTGACGAATTCGTCATTCTGCTGCCGAACACGACACGCAACCATGCGCTCAATCAAGCCAACCGGCTCATGGAAACAATCCGACCCGCACGTTTTTCCGGCGATCCGCCGCTGACGCTGACCGTCAGCATCGGCCTTGCAACCTATCCCGAGGACACGCTGGATCCACGCACACTGTTCGACAAGGCGGACATGCGCCTGCTCGAGGCCAAGAGCCGGGGACGGAACCGGGTAGTTCACGAGGATGCCTTTGCGCGTCCAGACCTTCAGTTCGACCAGTTGTCCCGTCTTGTGGAACGGGATTCCGCGCTGGATATTCTGTATTGTTTTCTGGACAGTCTTCCGGACAAGCATCGGGGGGTTCTGACGGTCGCAGGCGTTCCCGGGTCCGGCCGATCCCGTTTTCTGAAGGAGATCCGGGCCACGGCAGAAATGCGGGGCGCCGATACGCTGATGATTTCAGGCTTTTCCGCCATGAAAAACCGTCCCTACGGTGCATGGGCGGAAGCGCGGAAGCGATGGCGATACACGATCCCGCCTTACCAGTCCCGGGAAGATCTCTGTGCCACGATCGACCGGTGCCTTCTCGAACAGGGCAAGGATACCCTGATCCTCCTTGTGGATGATCTGCACCATGTGGATCGAGCCACACTCGAGTTTCTGAGATTCCTTCAGCAGAACATTCAACTGGCGTCATTTGCGATTGTTTACGCGATCAATACAGAATCCTCGGCACGGTCCATCGCCATGGATGTTCCGTTACGCGATACGATCGAGTTGAATCCGATTTCCCGAAACGGAGTCAAGATATGGCTCCGCAGCATTCTGCAATGGGAACCTCCGGACGCATTTATCGACTGGCTTCACCGCGAAACGCTCGGACTCCCCTCTCACGTCGCGCGCGCCACGACCTACCTGGTCAAACGCGGGATTCTCAGGAAATTACCCGAGGAGGGCTGGGAGTTCACGCGCGAAATCACCGATATTCCGTTGAAGGATCGCGTCGAAATCGCCACGAAAATTCCTCCGCACAATCTCCCGTCGAGTCTGACCGGATTTGTCGGACGACATCCGGAAATCCTCAAACTGGGACGGATCATCGAGGAAAAAAGGCTCATCACGCTGGTCGGGCAGGGCGGAATCGGAAAAACGAGGTTGGCATTGCGGATCGCGGAAGAGAAAATTCGGTATTTTCAGGATGGTGTGTTTTTCGTCCCCCTGGCTCCCGTGACCGCACCCGAGTTTATCGTATCGGCAGTCGCGGAAGCGATCCGTTTCACATTCAGCGGCGCGCAGGATCCCGAAGAGCAACTGATGGGACACATCCGGAACACGGAAATGCTGCTGATTCTGGACAATTTCGAACACCTGATGGGAGGAGCCGGGTTTGTCGGCCGGATTCTTGAGAAATGCCCTGATATACGGATCATTACGACCTCCCGCGAACGCCTGAATCTGATGGGAGAAGTCATTTTCGAGGTCACCGGGCTTACCTATCCGCCTGAAAATCAGCCTTACCAGCCGGAAGATTACAGCGCGGTCAAAATGTTCCTGCAATGCGCGCGACGGACCTATCCACCGTTTGTACTCACGGATGAGATCAAACCCCACATCGGGCGGATCTGCCGCATCGTCGAAGGTATGCCGCTCGGAATCGAGCTCGCTTCGGCCTGGATCCGCGTCCTTTCGTGTCAGGAGATTGCGGACGAAATTTCGAAAAACTTCGATTTTCTCTCGACAACGCAACGGAATGTTCCCGAGCGTCACCGGAGTGTACGAGCGGTCTTCGAGCATTCCTGGACATTGCTGATCAACGAAGAACAACAGGTGTTCAAGCGATTGGCGATCTTTAGGGGCGGATTCACCCGGGAGGCCGCTATGCAGGTGACCGGAACACCGATTTCCACCCTCTCCGCTCTCATGGACAAATCCCTCCTCTACCGCACGTTCTCAAACCGCTACCACGTGCTCGAAGTGCTCCGACAGTACCTCGGAGAAAAACTCGACGGAGACCCCGAGGAACTCGACCGCGTGGCCCGGCTCCATCGTGAGTTTTTCGCCATCTACTGCCAGAAATCGCTTCAGTTGCACCGCGAACAGAAAGAGAAGCGTTTTCAGACGCAGATCACTGAGGAAATCGACAACATTCGCACGGGGTGGCGGTCGAGTGTGCAGACGTCCGATATCGACACCCTCGAAAAATATCTCGAACCCCTGTCCCTCTATTACAGTGACAACGGTATGTTCCACGAGGGTGAAGAGTTGTTCCGGTATGCCTCCGACGCGTTGTCGGCCATCGATGATCCATCGCTCACCGAACAACTCGAAACGGTCATTGCCAAGCTGTGCAACAGGCGCGGGGTCTTCAAATTCAATCTCGCCCAGTTCGATTCCGCCATGGAACTGATCCGCCGGAGTCATGAAGTTTTCCGCCGGAAGGGACTTCGGAAGGAAGAAGCGCTGGCGCTCAACGGCATGGGCGGTATCTCGAGCCGGATGGGTGACTTCATCCACGCCAGGCAATACCACGAAACAGCTCTGGCCATCCGCCGTGAAATCAATGATCGGAAAGGCACGGCTGCATCGCTGAACAACCTCGCCAACGTGCTCGGTTCTCTCGGCGACCTGACTCTCGCCCACGATTATTACGAACAGAGCCTCAGACTGGTCCGTGAAATCGGAGACCGGAAAAGCATGGCCGGCCTCCTGGCCAACCTGGGCATCGCCGCCGGAGCGCTCGGGGATCGCGAACGCGAGCGCGTGCTCATGCAGGAAAGCCTCCAGATCCGCAAAGAAATGGGAGATCGGGTCGGCATCGCCAGCGCTCTCGACAATCTCGGAAACGTCGAACAGTTCCTCGGCAACTTCTCGATCGCCCGACAGATGCACCGGGACAGTCTGCAGATTCGCCGTGAGATCGGTGACCAATGGGGAATCGCTCTATCCCTCCTGAACCTCGCCAATCTTCACAATGTTCAGAAAGAACCTGACGCCGCACGCCGAAATTTCGAGGAATGCCTTGCGATCTACCGACGCATCGGCGATCGCTGGGGCATCGCCCTTTCTTTGAATAACTACAGCGGTATGCTGATGATGATCGATGAAGACGAAAAAGCAGCGCCGATGATTGAAGAGAGCGTGAAACTGTTCAACGAGATCGGCGACAAATGGGGGATCATCCTGAGCAAAGTGACCTTGGCGTATCAGGCATTCAAACAGGACGCATTCGACCGCGCGCTCCGATTTCTCCGCGAAGGACTCGACATCGCCATCTCGATCCGATCCATCCCCATGATGCTGGATTCACTGATCGAAATCACCCAGGTTTTCGTCAATCTGACCCCTCCTCGGTTAAAGGAAGCACAAGCGATCATCAACCTCGTGTCGCGTCACCCTTCGGTCAGCCGCGACAGCGCGGACCGTCTGGAACAACTGCGTCGGGAAACCGGCCTTCCGGAAGCTCTCGGTGAAGAATCCGCGCCCCGCTTCGATGATCTGGACGAACTGGTCCGCTGGCTGCTTCAAACCCCGGCCTTTTTAAACTTTTCCTAAACCTTTCCAGTGTGTTCCGTATCCAATGCGTTGCTGACGTTCGCTTGAGATCGTCCGCTTCCTGTGATTGAATCGGGTCCCTTGGGAGGGCTTTTCATCCATGAAACACACCGTCACACATACCCGTTACTTCATCCTGTCAGTCTGTCTGACCATCGCGACCTGCTGGTCATCGGCCGGTATTCGAGCCGAAGGAACCGATCCGTTGCCGCTGTTCACCGCCGTCGAACGCGCGCTCGCCGCCAACCCCGCGCTGGCCGCCTCTTCCGCGTCGATCGACGTCGCCCGTGAGAATCTCGGCGCAGCCCGCTCCGATCTGTATCCTACTCTTTCAGGATCGGCAACTCGAACGGAATCCGATCAGACCACTCATTCCCAGGAGGGGTTCAGCGGCGGAGGCCGATCGGGGAACACGAGTTTCGGGTTGTCCCTGGACCAGAACATCTACGATTTCGGTCGACGCAAGGCGGGTATCCGGCTGGCTGGCAACGCGGTCACGAGTTCCGAAATCGCTATGGAATCCGAGCGACTCAGCGTGGCGTGGAATACCGTCATGGCATACCTAACCTGGATCGAAGCGGAACATGCGGTTGAGGTGCGGATCGAGGGACTCGATCTCGCCCGGCGACACCTCGAATCGGCACAGGCCCGTCTCGAAGTCGGCCGGGTGTCGCCTCTGGATGTATCAAAGGAAAAGGTCAACGTGGCGAATGCCGAATCCAACCTGATCACATCCCGGAACTTTGCCGCGACAGCGCTTCACGATCTCCTCAAGTTGATGGCAGCGACGACGATCACGACGTATACGCCGGTCGAGCCGGTCGATTTCATTCCCGATTCGATTCCGTCGGCCGAAGAACTGATCGCGATCGCGATGAATCGCAGGCCCGATCTGAAAGCGGCCAGACTCGATCAGGAACGGCAACGCTTACAGACTGATCTGGCCCGATCGGGTTACTGGCCGGCGATCGGGTTGTCGGGGCAGAGCATGTGGAGTGGGGACAATACGCCGTACAATCAATCGGTATCAGCCTCGCTGGGGATCCGGATGACCTTTTTCAACGGTTTTCAGACCGGTCATACGGTCCGGAGCGCGCAGGCTGGGCAAGCGCGTGCGACGGCGCAGACCGAGCAACTGATACTGAGTCTCCGGACCGAGATTCACAAGGCTCACACGGCGCTTTCCGATGCCGACAAACGGGAAACGGCGGCCGGTCAAGCCCTTCAGTATTCTAAAGAAAGTCTGGCCCTGGCCGAAGGACGCTACGAGGCCGGGCTCGCGACCGAACTCGAACTGGCCGACGCCCGCCAGACCTATCTCGATGCAAACGACGCCTTCTACCGCGCTCGGAATGTCCGGAGAACGGCTTTCGCGGCACTCATGGCGGCAGCCGGCGTGCCGTTTGGAGAGGAGACCGGACTTTGAAACGTCTGATCATCGTTCTGATTCTGCTGTGCGCGGCAGGCGCAGGCGCTTACTACCTGTATTTCAAGGATGGATCCGCGGACAAATCCATCGCCTACCATACCGAACCCGTCACGCGGGGGAACATCATCCGCCAGGTCACCGCATCCGGAACACTGGAACCGGTCAATCAGGTCACCGTCGGCTCTCAGATTACCGGAACCATCGCAAAGCTGCATGCGGATTATAACTCAAGCGTCCGCCAGGATCAGATCATCGCCGAAATCGATCCGGCGTTCCTTCTGGCCCAGAAACAGGAAGCCGATGCGAACCTGCTCAAAGCGCAAGCCTCGGCCGATCAGGCTGAACGGGACCACAAGCGCGCGAAATCGCTCTTCGAACGCAAACTGCTGTCCGATCAGGAACTCGATTCCGCCCGAACGTCAGCCGAAGTCGCCCGCGCATCCGTCCGGCAGACCCAGGCCGCGCGCGACCGGGCTGAAACCAACCTGAAATACGCCACGATTCGCTCTCCGATCGACGGTATCGTGGTGTCGAAAAAAGTCGAAGTCGGCCAGACTGTGGCCGCCTCACTGTCCGCTCCCGAACTGTTCGTCATCGCCGAAGATCTATCCAGAATGCAGGTCATCGCCCCGATCGACGAATCCGATATCGGACTGGTCCGCCCTGGCCAGCACGTGACTTTCACCGTCGATGCCTATCCAACCGAATCGTTTACGGGTGAGGTGAAAACGATCCGCCTGGCATCGTCACTCGAGCAGAATGTCGTGACCTATCCGGTCGTGATCGACGTGTCGAATCCGGGACAGAAACTGATGCCCGGAATGACGGCCAATGTGACAATCACCGTCGCCGAAGCACTCGACACACTCCGGATCCCTTCTTCCGCACTCCGTTTCACTCCGGCAAAACCGGAATCGAACGGGAACGGCGCGAATAATGGGTCTTCCTCGGGCGCTCGACCATCACAGAGAGGCGATTCACGGAACGGAGACCAGCGAGACCGAAGCCAGGAGCAGGCCGGGCCGAAAACCGCACGATCCCCGACAGTGTATATTCTCGAAAATACGCAGCCGAAACCAGTCTCCGTCACGGTCGGTCTCGATGACGGTTCGTTCACGGAACTGACCGGCGGAGACCTGCAAGAAGGTATGGACATTATTACTGGAACCGTCCGAGCCTCTTCCAAAACACAACAGAACAGCAGTCCATTCGGGATGGGACCGCCGAGACGCTGATGGAACCCCTGATCCGCCTCGTTTCCGTCTCCAAAGTATATCAAATGGGAGACATCCGCATTCGCGCTCTGCATTCGGCAGGACTCGATATTCACCCCGGCGAAATGGTCGCAGTGAAAGGTCCATCCGGCTCGGGAAAATCGACCCTGATGAACATCCTGGGATGCCTCGATCGACCGACCTCAGGTCAGTTTTTTCTCAACGGCCGGGATGTCGCGAACTTCACCGCGGATGAACTGGCCCGTACTCGCAATCAGCTCATCGGGTTCGTCTTTCAGGGTTTCAACTTGCTTCCCAGGACCTCCGCGCTGGAAAACGTCGAACTCCCGCTACTGTATTCCGGAACACCTCAGAAACAGGCGCGAAAACTGGCAATCGACGCCTTGACACGGATGGGGCTGGGTGACCGGATCGAACATCTCCCGAACCAGTTGTCCGGCGGACAGCAGCAGCGTGTCGCCATCGCCCGCGCACTGGTGACCAACCCGAAAGTCATCCTTGCGGATGAACCCACCGGGAATCTCGATACGTTGACCTCTCTTGAAGTCATGGCCGTCTTCCAGGAACTCAACCAAAACGGCATCACCATCATTCTTATTACGCACGAATCCGACATCGCCCTGTACGCCAAACGGGTCTTGTCACTCAAGGACGGGAGGATCAGCCGGGACGAGGCCGTGGCGCCGCGCGACGCCATGATCGATCTGGAGGAGGCGCGGCGACAGAAGAAGACCGAGGAAACAGACGATGATGATCACTAGACTGGTGAACGTTGCCGTTCGGGCGATCCGGCGGAACAAAATGCGCAGCAGCCTCACGATGCTCGGAATCATCATCGGCGTCGCCACGGTCGTCGCGATGGTGGGCATCGGGGAAGGCGCGTCAAGCACAGTTCAGAATCAGATCGCCGCCATGGGCGACAATGTGCTAATGGTCATGTCCGGCGGATGGAATCGGGGAGGCGTCAGGGGCGGAACCGGTTCGCGCCACACGCTGACACTCGAAGATGTCGACGCAATTCGCGCCCGAGCGCCCTCGGTCGCACTCGTCGCCGCCATGACCCGTAGTTCGGCCCAGGTCGTTGCCGGAAATCTGAACTGGCCGACCGGCATCATCGGAACGACCCCGGATTACTTCACGATCCGAGACATGCGGGTCACTCAGGGACGGTTGTTCACGACGGCGGAAAACAATTCCGCGAGCAAGGTGTGTGTTATCGGCACGACCGTCGCGGAAAATCTGTTTCCCGGCAGCGACCCGGTCGGAGCGATCATTCGTGTCAAGAATCTACCTTTTACGGTCATCGGGGTTCTCGAGTCGAAGGGCAGTTCCCCGTTCGGAGGTGATCAGGACGATACGCTCATCGCACCCCTGCTGACCGTCCAGAGACGCATCACCGGATCGACCACGATTCACATGATCTTCTGTTCCGCGCTCTCACGGCAGGACACGCCTCAGGCGAGCGAGCAGATCACGACCATTCTCCGGTCGATGCACCGCCTGGAGAAATCCGAAGACGATGATTTCTTCGTGCGGACGCAAACCGATATTGCCTCGACAGCGGAAAGCGTCACCGGGGTCATGACGATGATGCTCGGATCCATCGCCGCCGTGTCGTTGCTCGTCGGAGGCATCGGCATCATGAACATCATGCTGGTGTCGGTCACGGAGCGGACCCGGGAGATCGGCATCCGGATGGCGGTCGGCGCGCGGCCGAGGGACATTCTGTGGCAGTTTCTCGTCGAGGCCATCGTGCTGTCGCTCATCGGCGGTATCATCGGTGTCGCGCTGGGATACGGCATCTGCGAAGCCGTCTCGAAAATAGCCGGCTGGTCCACACTCGTGACCACCCAAACCATCATCCTCGCCATGGGTTTCGCCAGTCTGGTCGGTGTTTTCTTCGGGTTCTATCCTGCCCGGAAAGCCGCCCGGCTCGACCCGATCGTCGCCCTGCATTACGAGTAGCCGGATCAGTAAGCAGAAAGCGGAAACACCGAACCCGCATATCCCGATCGATCGACAGCACGGATACCGACGCCGTAGCGCGCCTGCGCGAACCCTTCGCCCACCTCGACCAGCAGCCCGAAAATCGAATCGCCGGCCGCCAGATCTCCGTTCGCTCCGTCATCCTTCAGTTCAATGCCCGATGGAACACCTCCCACCAGAAGTTCGACGCGGGCAATATCCGTTACTCCGTCCGGATCGAAGACCCATGCGAGCAACCGGATGCGGCCACCCTGATCCGTCGAGACTTCTGTGTCGAACCATCCGGCCAGGCGCACAATCGGAGCCGACGGGAGCCGGATCCGCAGCGCGGGGTCTCCCAGAAGCGTATACGGTTCGATGATGACCCCGTAATCGGGATAACTCGCCAGCGTCCGGATCTTCGCCGCCAGGATCGCTTCGCCGGCGGTCACAGCGCGGCGCAGGAACACGTGTTCATACCAGAAGTAACTCAGGTAGTAATCCGCCCAGAATCCGCCGAAATTGCATCCGCCCCAGAACGCCACAGCGCCGGTGAGCGGATCCTCGGCGAGGATGAACTGTTCGCCGAACGAATCCATGTCAGGATTGGCAAAACGGGCGGTGTTGCACGTCATGCTCGCGATGAACGGAAGCCGCCCCTGGTTGTTCATCCTTGCAAGATCATCGAAGTCGAACATCGCCTCCCAGCTCCAACTGCCCGCATGCCCGAGAAACGTCACAAGGCTTGTGCCCGAGTCGATCGCGGCGAGAATGTCGTCTTCATATTGGCCAAAATCGGGATTATCAGTCGTCTTGTAGATCCGGTCGAAATGCCAGTAGCCGCCGGACGGGAGCACGCCGTTACGGATGAGTGTTTCGGCCTGCTGCAGGAACAGCGACTGCTCGGAATCGTCGAAGCCTCCGGTCACCATCGTGAGCTGTTTGAGCCATTTTTGATCGCGTGCGATCCCCTCATACGCAATCGTCTTGCCGACCATGACCTCGACATCGGCCGCGGTTTCGACCGGCCAACGCCCGATCATCATGTCCGGGAAGACATCATCTCCCGATACACACACAAACTGATCGTCCACCATCGGCTCGCCATACAGAAAATCGTAGTCGCGACTGTCTGCTCGACCCACCGCGCACGCGGTATTCGTCGATCGTCTCTGTTCGAACCAAGTCTTCGTGTACGACGGGACGAAGTTTTGCTTCGTGCTCTGTGGAAGCCTCTGTTTATAGTCCCACGACGCGTCTCCGACCAGAAGCACGTATACCGGAGCGGGCGCCTGCCAGTGCACGTAGGCGTGACGACAGAAATCGGTGATGGCGTGCGGATCGAACACGCCCGCATTGAATTCATCGTAAACATCCCCGACATCCACGATCTCGACACGTAATCCCTGCGCACGCCGGTAGGCGACGAGCGGATCGAGCGCTTCCAGAAAATCATGATGGGTGATGATGATGAGATCCGCTCCGTGCACTCCGGTTCGCCAGTCCGACGGCATGTCGGCTTCGATCGAATCGGGCACGGCCATCGCTGTTTCGGCGCAGGCGATGTACCGGGACGGCGCGGATTCATCGACCGCAAAACGCAACCGGTAGCCGCCGCCCGGATCCGCTTCGGAAACGAAATCGACCAATTCGATCGCCGGATCGCTCGCACGAAACAATCGGTTGACCGGTGAGGGGAAACCGGTCACACGATAGGCTCGGAGGGCGGCCGTGAACGGATCGGGACTCCGGATGGTCCATACCGCCTGATCCGCCACATAATAACGAGGGTACGCGATTTCAAACCAATCCAGATACACGGCGTCGATCTCACCCGCTCCGGTATCTCCCGGACATTCGATTCCGAACGTGTTGTCACCATCGACAAGCCGGTTGAGCGGAAAGGACGTATCGACATCGAGCCGGTCATACCCGTCGAAAAAGCGATCGGCCATGAGCTGTCCGTTGAGGAGAATGCGGACGTGATGATCGGGATCGGCCTCGACATCGCTCCCGCCGCGAATACAGAGGCGCAACCGCGCGAGCGGCTGGGAGGCGACCGCATGATCGATCCGGAACGTGATCTCACGGGCCTCCCCCGCTAGAACGCGCATCCAGTAGTATCCCGTATCGAAGTGAACCTGATCCGATTCGGAATGCAGCGTTTCGGTGTAATGAGATGCCGGCACGGACGAACCGGGCGCAGCGGACTGCCTGCCCAGGCGCGATCCCGGCGTCGCTCCTTCACGGATCCAGTAAATACTCGTGTCCGAATACGGATCGGGAGAGTCGTCGGGCAAGCGGTTTGCGACGCCGAGCAGTTCGATCGAGTCGTCCGGATCGAACACGCCGTCCTCCTCGCCTCGTATCCGCACGGGAACTCCGTCACCATTCATCTCGATCTGTATCATCCGCGGATCGATCGCCCCGAATGACTCCTGAAACGGAATTCTGCACGGCCCGTCGTGAGAAATGGATACTTTGAGCGATGGGGAGGCATGGGCTTCGGTTGAAGCGACCCGGAGCATTGGCGCGGACGACTCCGGAGCGGATCCCCAGCGCGATACGTCGGAGGGGTTTTCGACGATCGAGCGCAGAAGCGGATCGAGCGGATCAGGGGGAACGCCCGCCGACGGTTCCTGCCGGTCGAAGCGGAGCGTAAACACGCAGGGCGAAGGTCGCGCACGGCCCACCGGGATCGGTGCGGAGGCAACGAGGCGGACGGCAACGAGACGATGCTGCCGGAAGAACCCCTCCGAGATGCATTCGGCGCGGGCCCCCTCATCTGCGGAAACGGGCGGATCGATGGAGACCTGGCATCGGGGCGGAACGACAAACAGGACGGTTTCGGTTGCATGGGTGGATTCGGAAAGAGACGCAACCGGAGGGAGCCACTCGAAGGAAATGCCGCAGTCGGACGAACGCAGCGAGTGGACGGTCGCGAGTGAAACGGGAGTGGTCAGCTGCGCGACAAGGATGAGAATAGCGAGCCGGGTGTTGAAACGCATGGAATGATTATACCGAAATGTGCGTGCCGGATCACGCGGAGACGGCAGGGAGATCGGGCGGCAGGAGGATTCGGAAGGTGGAACCCTCGCCCGGCACGCTCGTCACATCGACCGTTCCACCGTGCGTCAGGACGATGTGTTTAACGATCGCGAGACCCAGTCCCGTCCCGCCGAGTTTCCGGCTGCGCGCCTTGTCGACCCGATAAAAACGCTCGAAGATACGAGGCAGGTGATCCCGCCCGATCCCGACACCGTGATCGATGACGAGAATTTCTGCCTGACGGTCCTGCTCGCGGGCCACGATCCGGATCGGTTTGCCGGCGTCGCTGTATTTGACGGCATTGTCGATCAGGTTGATCAGAGCCTGCTCAAAGAGCGGCGGGTTGACACGGATCACCAGGTCTTCGGGGATCTCGGTTTCAATCGGAATCTGTTTGGCGGCGGCGGATTCCTGGCACGCCGCGATCGCCTGCGAGATCACTTTCCGGACCGGGATCCTCTCCGATGCGATCAATCCGGCACCGGCGTCCATTTCGATGCGCGACAGGCTGAGCAGATCGTCGATGATCCGTCCGAGGCGTTCGGACTGGCGTGAGACGATATCGAGGAATTTGCCGGCATTTTCCGGATCATCCATGGCGCCGCCGCGGAGCGTTTCGATGAAACCGATAATCGAGGTGATGGGGGTTTTGAGTTCATGCGAGACATTGGCGACGAATTCCTGCCGGATCGTCTCGAGTTTCTTCAGGTTCGAGACATCGTTCATGACGATCAGCGCGCCGATCTGTTCACCGCGCGATCCCATGAGCGCCGTTCCATGGATTCTGAGCACGCGGTCGTCACCGTTGTGAAATGTGATTTCCGCATCGATCGGAATCGAATAGGCCAGCACTTTACGAATGAACCGATGCAGATCCGGATTCCGGATGACGGTCTGGATCGAGGGCGACGCGGAGGACGGTTCGGACAGCCGGAACAGTTTGCGTGCCGCGGCGTTGGTCTTGATCACACGTTCCTCATTGTCCACCACAATCACAGCCTCGACCATCGACGCCAGGATCGTCTCGAGTTCCATCCGCTGCTTCTCGACCATCCGCATCCGGTCGTCGAGCTGCGCGGCCATCTCGTTCATCGAGGCAGCGAGTTGTTCGAGTTCCAGAATCCCGTGGACGCGCAGCCGGTAATCCAGGTCTCCGGAGGCATACCGAGCGGCACCGGACTGGATATCGCGGATGACCGAGGTGACCCGTCGCGAGAGGATCAGTCCGATCAGGGCGGCTCCGAACAGAATCGCCACTGCGATCAGCGCCATGCGCCCGTAGAGCGATTTCAGGGACGCTTCGATAGTCTGAATCGGCACGGACACCATGACGACCGCCGTTTCCCGGCCTCCGACCGTGACGGGAACGGATCCCGAAATCATATCGCCGCCGCGATTGAGAGCCCGATCGTCACTCACGAGGATTCTGCCGTCGGCGAAAAGGACGGCGATGGAGACGTCGAGTTGGCGTGAGATGACGAGAATTTCAGGGTCGAGTTGTTCGGCGTCGGATGACGGGGAGCGCGTTTTGAGCACTTCGGCGCACAGCGCGGCCTGGTTTCTGAGGTTGCGTTCGATCTGCGCAATGTAGGTATCGTGAAAAAAACGGGAGGTGGCGATCGAGACCCCGAGCATGGCGATCAGGATGACCAGGACGAACCCGAGAAACAGTTGCCAGATCAGCCGTTTCGGCATTGCCCTCCCGTCACTCCCGGAATCGATACCCGACGCCCCGCACCGTCTCGATGCAGTCGCCCGAATCGCCCAGCTTCTTCCGCAGTCCGGCCATCTGCACATCGACCGATCGATCGGTCACGGGATAATCATCCCCCTTGACGGCATTGATGATCTGATTGCGTGTGAACACCATGCCGGGGCGTCCCGCGAGATACTGCAGGATGCTGAATTCCGTGGCGGTCAGATCGACCACCCGACCTGCGACATGAACCTCGTGCCGCCCCGGATGAATCACGATATCATGCACCGTAATCACGCTCGTATCGTCTGCGGCATCCGGGCGACGTCTCCGGAGCACCGCGCGTACCCGGGCGAGCAGAATGCGGGGGCTGAAGGGTTTGGTCACATAATCG
>CAYYMM010000041.1:0-34116 GCA_964472395.1 uncultured bacterium
CGGTGTGAAACAAGAGATAAAGAAAGAACATCGGGAACATGATACTGAGAAAAACAGTCGCTCGGCGGCGATCCGAAAAACTGAGCCGGATCCAGCCTGCAAGACCGAGAATCGCAAAAAAAACCCAGTCCCTCGTGACAGATGGCAGTCAGTGCCCGAGGCAATTCCCTTCCGAGCATCTCCCATTGAAGCAGATTCCCGATCCGCTGGTGTTGCTGGTAACCGCTCCTGAGAACGTCACCCAGGAAAAAATGCTGGTACAGCAATTGGAACGATGAACCGAGAGCGAAAGCGAGGCAGGGATGGAGAACGCGTTTGAATCTGATTCGCACTGAAGGAACCTCTGTTTCGCTCGGAGACAGAAATATGGAGCAGATGATTGGAATGAGCAACAGGCCTAAATCGAATCGGATCATGATCCCCAGCCCGGAGATTAGGGAGGCCGCGAGGTATGCCGAAGAGACGTTTGATTGCTTCGGTCGTGTGATCAGAATCAGCACGGTGCATTGAATGCAGAGAGCAGCCATGTGGGACATGGAAGACAGCATGAAAAACTGGATGAGGGGAGAAGAGCCGAGAATGAGCATCCCGATGAAAGATACAAGCGGCGTATACATCCGACGGAACCACACGTAGCCGAGGACGATAGCGACTCCGCCGAGAACGATGTTGGCGGATAAGACACCGTGAAACCCGGCAATAAAGTAAAATGGGAACAAGATGACAGCCGTGCCGATCGGATTGATGGAGTAAAAGCAGTTCCCGGCACCCGGGACAAAAAAACTACCGATCACTCCCTCTTCGAGCATGTCATGTTTGGGAATACACAGGTCTCCGAATTCAGCGAGGCGCCACACTCCGGTCAGATACTGCGTATCATCGGAAAACCGAACGCCGGGCGCGTACATGAGAACGGGAATGACAATGGCCGCACATGCGCCGACCAACGGATAGATCCAAAACGGCATCGTATTGTTGTTCAAGGTCTTGTTTGCTCAGTTCAGTTTCAGTTTCCTGAGGGCGACCCCGCACATTTTAAGCAGCAACCAGCCGTGCTTAAATCGCTCGATCTTGATGTCACCATATGAACGATCGCGATAACGGATCGGGAGATCGACGATCTTGAGATTGAGCCTGGCTGCGCCGAACAGCAGATCAAAGTCACCGAATGGATCGAAATCGCCAAAATGTGCCCGATTGGCCGCGATTTTCAGATAATCCCGTTTCCAGAGAACTTTCGTTCCGCATAATGTATCTTTGATTGGTTGTCCGAGAAGCCAGGTGAAGAGGATCGCGAACAGTTTGTTGGCGATCATGTTCAGAAATCGCATGGCATGCTGGTCCATCGGATAAATGAGCCTGCATCCGTTGATGAATTCACCGTGACCCTCCACAATGGCATCGTAGTATTTTGCGAGATCTTCGGGGGGCATGGTCAAATCGGAATCCAGGATCATCAGGATGTCGCCTCGACAGGCATCGAACGCCTGCCGTACCGCCTGTCCTTTCCCCTTGCCTGTCTGATGCAGTAGTTCGATCCGGTCAAACTTCCGGGGTTCCATTGCGTCGTGCGCCCGAATTTCGGCCTCAATCGCCTCAATCGTACCATCCGTCGAATTCCCATCGACGATCATCAATTCGGTGAACTGACCCATCCGTGGTGTTCGTGAGAAGATGCCGGGCACATTGCCCTTTTCGTTTCGCGTTGGAACCACGACCGAGACGGAAGGCGGGGTTTGCGATCGCGAAAACTGTCTGGGAGCGGGGCGGGCGGTCAGGCAGCAGGTCAGGCAGAGGTGGCGCAGGCCGGGCATTCTTGCGAGCACACGATTCAACAGCGGTGTTACCCCCGGCACTCGCATGGGGAGCAGGACCCGGGTGTCTTGCGTGACGACCTGGAAATCCGCGAGATACAGCAGGTTCATGATGTCGGCCATGGACAGCCAGTTGAGATTCTTGTGGCGGGTTCGCAGACCGATAAGCGAGGCGAACGTGAGAAGCGGCTGCCAGAGGTTGTTGTGGAAATTGAGAATGATCCGGGTGTGGGGGGCACAGAGCGGCTTGATGTTTCTGAGAGTTTGCTGGATATCGTGAAGCAGGGGAGTCAGATCACTGAGGATGATCGCGTCGAATGGCGTGGACTCGTCGGGAAGCAGCTGATGCCATTCCGATTTTTCCACATCATCGTGAAGAAAGTGGAGTTCTGGTCTTCCAGCATGAATGTGACGCGCTGCGACAATCCGTTCCGGATCATGATCCACACCGACGCCGATCGCAGGATTGACTGCGGCCAGTAGTCGACCGGTCGCGCATCCGAGTTCCAACACCTTCAAACCGTCCGCGATGACGGATCGCATGAATCGTTCGATTTCCTTGAAATACTCCGTATGCAGTCTGCGGCTTCGTTCGAGATGAGAGTACGTGGAGGGTGTTATCCGATTCACGGGACATCATTGTCTAGGGCGATGATCCGCTTGTCAAATTCGATCGCATCGGAAATCCAATCCGGACGCCTTGGATCTTCTTGACAATCGCATGCCAATGCCTTATTTCTCAGGGCGTGAATCAGTATAGGATCACACGCGGAGAATGCGAATGGTAGGACGGAAGTGCTGGTATGTCATCCAGTCCAAAGCACATCAGGAGAATCTGGTTATCGCACAGCTCACCCAGAGTGGTATTCGATCCTTCTTCCCTTTAATCGAATATGAATCGATGCAATTCGGGCGGATTGTCAACCGGATACAACCGCTGTTTCCGAACTATCTGTTCGCATGTTTCGACTATCATCATCAAGGTGCTCAGATTGTCTGGAACTACGGATTGAAGCGAATCGTGTCGTTCAGTGGAGAACCTGCGTGTGTGCCGCTGGACGTTGTACGGTTGATCAGAACGCGTGCGGATCGAAAAGGCATCATTCGAATGAATCGATCGTTCAGTCCGAACCAGCCGGTTCGGATTGTTGGAGGACCGTTCAAGGACATTGAGGCGATATTTGTCGCGGAGATGCCTGGGACGAGTCGTGTGAAGGTGCTCCTTTCTGTCATGGGAACGCAACCGCGACTGGAATTGCCTCGTGCTATGCTGCGTCCGATGTGAGAAAGGTGATTATTATCAATGCGTTATCCGCTATGATACGACATAGCGGAGTGGCGGAGCCATATTGGTGACAGGAAGAAAAAAACATGGAAAACACTGAGTTCCAACAGCAGTACGACTTGCAGGCACGCGAGCCCGATTTCGACTTCATGCGCTATGTGTACGCCCTCCTGCGACACATCTGGATCATCCTCCTGTGCACCTTGTTCGCTGTTTCAATCATGGCGATTAAAATGCACTCGAAGGAGGATCGTTACAGCACATCGGCGGTGATTCTGGTCGAGAATCAGGGCATATCGGTCGGAACGAACAACCCCTACTACAGACTCCCGAATTACCTCGATCCGGATATGATCAAGCAGTGGATGTATTCCACGCCGGTCATGACCAAGATCCGGGCCTTGATGCCCCCGGATTCCATGGTGTTTGCCGGGAATTTCAATATTTCGTTCCCGCTGAGAAAACCGGGGGAAATCACCACACAATTACTCGTTTCAATCCGGGCTTCGGCTGGAGTGCCGAATGATGCCTATCTCATGGCCGATAACATGATCAAGGCCTTCCGCTCTCAGTTGCTCGATAATCAACTGCAACAGACGAGGGATTCGATGACCTGGATGGCCGACCGCCTAGCCGATCAGAAGCGAAAAGTGGAGGAAGCCGAGGCGCGGTTCCAGGAATACAAACAGAGCATCATGGTTGTCAGTTTTGAAGATCAGAAATTGAACGAAAGCCGCGCGATCATGGACGCCACTTCGGAATTGACCCAGATCACGAATGAGCAACTCCAGTTGGAAGTCGAGTTGAAGAAACTGAAGGATTCGATCAGCAAGGGAGAGTCTTACTCGGATCTGACCTTCCAGAGTCAGAACATTGCCACCATCACGACGATGCTCACGGAGATGAACACGCTGAAAGCCAAGCTGGATGAGAATCTGAAAGTGTTCAAGGAGATGCATCCGGTCATCGCCGAGATAAAACAGCAGATTGCGACACTGCGAAACCGGATCGAAGCCGAAAAAACCACTGCGATCACGGCTTTGGAAATCCGGAATCAGACTCTGCTGGACAGAGCGAGCATCGTGCAGAAGTCAATCGACGAACGCAAAGAAATGTCGCAGGCGGTGTCGCAGAAAGAACTCCAGTACCGAATCCTCGAACGTGATGTCAAAACCAATTCCGAGCTGTACAACAGCCTCCTGTCCGAACTCGAAGGGACCGATCTTCGGGGAAAAATCGAGGCCACCTCGATCACAGTCATCGAACCCCCGTTCGTGCCGATGGCTCCGGACCCCAAGCGGATCCCTCACAATATCGTCAAAGCAATTGCTCTGGGGATTTTTATCGGTGTGGTGATCGCATTGCTGATCGATTACTTTGAAACGACACTTCGGAGCCCGGAAGATGTCGAACGAAAACTGGGGTTGCCGGTGGTCGGGATGATCCCCGAGAAAATGTGAAAACGACTGCGAACCGATGCTGCCCATGATGCACACGAGTAATTGATCGCGGGAAACCAAGAACTATGAAACTGATCGAAACCCGGTTCCAGGGTGTCTGGTTGATCGAACCGCGTGTTTTCAAGGATGCACGAGGTTTTTTCTTTGAGAGTTATCACGCGGGGAAGTTTGCGGCGGCAGGGATCCGCACGGAATGGCTGCAGGATAATCATGCTGGTTCCGTTCGAGACACTCTTCGAGGCTTGCACTTTCAGCGAGGTGTCGGACAGGCGAAATTGGTGCGATGTATCACAGGTGAAATCTGGGATGTCGTCGTCGATTTGCGACCGGGTTCTTCCTCGTTTGGAAGTTGGCATGCTGAAATTCTATCGTCTGAAAATCACCGCATGCTCTATATTCCGGAAGGGTTTGCGCATGGATATGCGGTTTTGAGTGATTGGTCTGAAGTCGTGTACAAGTGTGGCACGGAGTATGACCCCGCCACAGAAGATGGCATCATGTGGAACGATCCGGACATTGCCGTCGATTGGCCCCTGCCGAATCCGCTGCTGTCGGATCGCGATCGAACCAATCAAACACTTCGGGATTACTGCCGTAAAATGGGGATTCAAAAATGATGCATCGAAAAGGAATCATTCTCGCGGGAGGAGCTGGTACGCGGTTGCACCCGCTGACCCGTGTGGTCAGCAAGCAGCTCTTGCCGATCTATGACAAACCGATGGTGTATTACCCGTTGTCGACTCTGATGCTATCGGGCATTCGCGAAATCCTGATCATTTCCACTCCGCGCGATCTTCCATTGTATGAAGAGTTGCTGGGTAACGGATCTCAATGGGGGATCAACCTGTCCTATGCCGTGCAGCCTCATCCGGAAGGTCTGGCACAAGCGTTCATCATCGGTGAATCGTTTTTGAACGGACATCCGGCCTGCCTGATCCTCGGTGACAACATCTTCTATGGACAGGGCCTCCAGAGTCTCCTGCAGAATGCCTCCGCGCGATGCTCGGGTGCATCGATCTTTGGGTATTGGGTGAAGGATCCCGAGCGGTATGGCGTGGTATCCTTCGATCCGAAAGGCCAGGCAGAATCGATCGAAGAGAAGCCAGCGAATCCCCGTTCCAACTATGCCGTTGTTGGCTTGTATTATTATGATTCGGATGTGAGTCGGATTGCCCGTGAGATTCAACCATCCCCTCGGGGTGAACTCGAAATCACAGACCTGAATCGGGTCTATCTCAAAGCAAGCAGACTGTATGTCGATGTGCTCAGTCGCGGAGTCGCATGGCTGGATACCGGTACCCAGGAGTCCCTGCTTCAGGCATCCCATTTCGTCTACACGATCGAATCCCGGCAGGGACTGAAAATATCGTGCCCGGAGGAGATCGCCTGGAGATTGCGCTATATCAGTTCGGATGATCTGCTGAAGATTGCCAAGAATCTGGGAAAGTGCTCGTATTCGGATTATCTCAAATCACTGCCGGAACACTGAACTCGCGCAAGGGAGACACCGTGTGGGTATGCTTGGAAAGACAACCCGGATCTGTTTGACCGGGGGCGCAGGATTTCTGGGGAGTTATGTCCTGGAGGCGTTGCGTGATCGCGGTTGCGAGCATGTGTTTGTGCCGACGATCAATCGCTATGACCTGACGAAACATGACGACGTTCTGAGAATGTATCGGGATGCGAACCCGGAGATCGTGATTCATCTCGCGGCAATCGTCGGCGGAATCGGCGCAAACATGCGCAACCCCGCACGGTATTTTTATGAAAATCTGATCATGGGGGTTCAGTTGATACATGAAGCCTGGCGCAGCGGAGTATCCAAATTCGTCGCGATAGGCACGATCTGTGCGTACCCGAAACACTCTTCGGTTCCGTTCCGCGAGGAAACGCTATGGGATGGATATCCGGAGGAGACGAATGCTCCGTACGGGCTGGCCAAGAAAATGCTGCTCGTTCAATCCCAGGCATATCGCGCACAATACCAGTTCAACTCGATCTATCTCCTTCCGGTCAATCTCTATGGCCCGCGCGATAACTTCTCACCCGAAACTTCCCATGTCATTCCGGCCATCATTAAAAAAATCGATGACGCACAGACTCAGGGACGCGACTCGATTACGATATGGGGAGACGGATCTCCGAGTCGGGAGTTTCTCCATGCACGCGATGCCGCCGAAGCCATCGTTCTGGCAACAGAGCGGTATAACAAACCGGAACCGGTCAATCTGGGAACGGGCCAAGAGATATCGATCCGGGAGCTTGTCGAAACATTGACTGAGATTATGGAATTCAAAGGAAGTATCAAATGGGATACGACAAAACCGAACGGCCAGCCTCGCCGGTGTCTCGATGTGTCGCGTGCATTCAATGAATTCGGTTTTCGAGCACGGATTGGATTTGACGAAGGGTTGCGGGAAACTGTCGAATGGTACCGCCGTGTCGGTTGCAAGGAGATGTGATCGCTTCGATCATACCCGCCATGCGTTACCACGATATTGATTTATACCATCTGATTTGCAATACTTGTCCGGAAGTGAGATGCACTTCTCATGAAAGGTGGGCGGACATGAGAACACATATGGTCCTTTTTATGGCTCTGTTTTGTTTGGTTGGAAGCGTGTTTGCGCAGCAGGAAACCGCGCAGAATAAGGACTTTGTCCTGCATGAGGAATTTGCGGGGCTGCTCTTCGATCACCTCGAACTCGGGGATCCGGGCACGGCGATCAATCAATCCGAGAAAATGACAGCATTGATCGAACTCGGCTTTACTCCCAGAAAAGGGTTCATCCCAGGACAGAAGCTCACGTTCGGCGAAATGGCGGAGGTCTTGGTATTCGTCTATAGCCTGACGGACAAACTCCAGAAGGATTTCACACAGCAACAGGCCATTGATCTGTTGGTCGACGAAAAGATACTCACCGAAAAAATGGATCCGACAAAACTGGTCGATTACAATTTCGCCCTCGATGTCATTCGCAAAATTCCGATGGGGCCTAATGCCGTTCCCAAGACGGTTCTGCTCCCAAGAATTCCGCGTGAACCGCCATTGAGCCGGCTTGATTGATCGTCATCCCCTGGAGGTTGATTCATGTCAAAACTAGCTTTTAGTCTGACTGTCGCGTTCGCCCTGATAGCCGCTGCGCCAATCATTAGCCAAGCGGCTCTTTTTAATTTTTCGGGTGGTCTGGATGTATATGGAACTTACGACGACAATATTCTGCTCTTGAGCGACGACGAGATTGCCGAATCGAACGTGGACCCTGAAGATTACATCCTTCAATTGCATCCCTATCTGCAGTTGCTTGCAGAAGGCACTCGCACATCCATGATCCTGTATTATCAGTATTATCACGAATGGTATCGCGAGGAGCACAATCTGGATCGGACGAATACGAGTTTTCATGACGGATACATCGACCTTTCATGGGAAGCCACGGATCGCCTAACGGTCAGTCTGTATGATCTGTACCGGGATTCACTGTATGGTCTGGAACGCGATGAAGTTCCCGAAATCCGGGATGACTACCGGTTTAATCACTTCGCTCCCAAGATCAAATACAGCGAAGAAGACCGCTTTGTGATCCAGGGCGGATTCAACTGGTTGATTCAGAACTATCAGGAAGCACCGATCATCTCGGATAACGGAGAAATCGGATATGCCGACTGGGAAGAACTCGGTGGCCAGTTGGACGGTGAAATCTCGTTGAACACCCGCACAGATGTCACGGTTTCGACCGAATTCTGGGAACGGGCGTACGATGAATCATTGATCGCAAGCTACAGTGACTCGCAGGGATACTCCGTTAACCTCGGACTGAAACAGAAACTTGGCGAAAACTTCAATATGCGTGGCTACGCTCAATATTCTCACCGTGAATTCGATGATCAGATCGCAGAGTCCGAAGACACGGCGTATGATGGTTTCGGCGGATCGATCGAACTGGAGAATCGATTCAAGGCCTACAGCGGTTTCACCTTCCGAGCATTCTCACGATTTGAGGGTTCGGAAAGAATCAGCGGGGCTTTCTACCGCAGCACAGGTCTCGAGGGCGAATTCTTCACAATCCTGGGAAAACATGTCGAAACCGCATTCAAATTCCATTACTCACAGTATTCATACGACAACGTCGGCGAAGGATGGAAAGATGACTTTCTTCGTGCCGCGGTCACACTGGGATACCGGTTCAATCACTGGGTCAGTGTCCGTGGCCAGTATCAATACTCGGTCCGGGATTCAGAACGACCGAATGATGATTTCGATAATCACCTCATCTCAATCTACCTGCACTTCTCGAAAGACTTCAATCACTGATCGAATCTGACCGGACCTTTGTCGCAAACAGGAACTGCATGAACTCAACATTCTATTCGATCCGCGTCGAGCGGGTACTTATTTACCTCTTCGTTTTTCTCGGAATCGCTGCGTTTCTGTCATCCCCCGGAACGGCTCAAACTTCCGAGTATACCGTTGGCGTCGATGATGTACTGAAATTCACAGTCTCGGGCCGCTCGGATTATCGTCTCACCGAAGAAATCCCAGTCAGTGCATCAGGCGGAGTCACGCTGTCCATTATGAAAGAACCGTTTATCGTCGAGGGAATGACAGTCGATGAGATCGATTCGAAACTGACCGGGTTCCTGGCTGCACATTATCTCTATGATCCTCAAGTGACGGTCGAAGTCGCGAAGTACGTCAGTAAAAAGATTCTCGTGATCGGTGAAGTCAAGAGTCCCGGAGAGATCGCCTTGCAAAAAAACTCGATCTCTTTGAAGGAACTGATGATTCAAACCGGCGGACCCATCGGAGACATCAATAAAACACTGGTGATTCTCAGGGACGAAAACCAGGGAAGCGTCGAACCCATGGTGGTGAATCTGGATGAAATGCTGATGTCCACATCGCAGGACCAGGTGACCATCAAGGGCAATGATGTCGTCTACATTATCGGTAAAGACAAAAATCTTCCAGTCTCGGATCTCAATAATGTCATCTATGTCTTCGGAGAAGTCACCAAACCGGGACTCGTGCCATTCAGCCAGAACATGACCGTACTCCGGGCCATCATCAGTGCCGGTAACTTTACGAAAGAAGCTGCTCCCAGTCGCACCAACATCAAACGCAGAATCAACAACAAAATCACCACACTCAGTGCCGACATGGAAAAGGTGATGAGTGGCGGCGATAAAACGCAGGATCTCACTCTTCAACCCGGCGATATGATCTACGTGCCGCGTGCGATTTTCTGAGCATTCCAGCGCTCTTTAACGAATTCAGGGGTGTTCGCATGTTCAAATCAAAAGAAGAAAAAACGACGGGCGTTCGTTTGTTCGATTTCGATTCATCATCGGAACCTTTGGGTGAAGCATTCCGAATGTTGCGCCTCCAGATCGAAGCCGCCCTCGATTCCACGACTCGTAAACGGTCTTCCACAATCCTGATCACCAGTTCGGTGCAATCCGAGGGGAAAACCACGGTCTCATGCAACCTGGCTCGAGTGTGTGCTATCGCCAAAGTGCCTACGTTGCTCATGGATGCGGATTTTAGGAAACCAATGGTCCATGAAGCGTTCGGTATCCATCGAAAGCCGGGTATCACTGATCTCTTGCTGGAAGATATCCCGGATTCCATACCGATCCAGCCAATCGAAGATTGCAATCTGAGTGTTCTTCCAGCCGGTAAATCCATCAAGCACACAACGGAAATTCTTGGATCTCCCGCATTCGACAATCTGCTCGAAAAACTGAAAAACCGATTCAAACTCATTATCATCGACTCTCCACCGGCAGGCATTGTTTCCGATGCCGGTGTACTTGCCCGCAAAGTCGAAGCCATCTATATCGTCGTCAGAGCTGGAAGCACCAATAGCCGATTGGTCGAGAAAACGATTCGAAGCTTGAAGGATCTGGGCGGGAATGTGAAAGGGATCATCATGTCGAGAATCGATGCGCGGCGAGATCGATACTATTATCACCACTATTATCCGCAGTACTACTCGAAGTACTACCGTTCAGATCCTCCAAAAGAACCCACCTGATTGGTGTTCGTGGAAGTGACACACGGATAACATGCCTCGAAACTTTGCCCTCATTGGTGCTGCCGGGTACATCGCTCCGCGGCATATGAAGGCGATTTACGATACCGGTAACCAGATCATCGCAGCGACGGATCCTCATGATGCCGTGGGTATTCTGGACCGTTATTCGATGAGCATCCGCTTTTTTCCTGAAATCGAACGATTTGACAGACATATCGAAAAGCTGCGTAGAGGCCCCGAAGATCAACGCGTGCATTTCGTCAGCATCTGTTCACCGAATTATCTACATGATGCCCACATCCGTCTGGCCCTGAGAACGGACGCGGATGCGATCTGTGAAAAACCGGTGGTGATTAATCCCTGGAACCTCGATGCCCTCGAACTGATTGAAAGAGAAACAGGTCATAGTGTGTTCACCGTTCTGCAGCTCCGTTTGCATCCGGTCTTGCTGGACTTGAAAAAACGGCTCCAGGAATCCAGATCTGATCGAAAGCACGATGTTCTTCTGACCTATATTTCCGGTCGTGGAGCATGGTATGGGGTATCCTGGAAGGGATCCGAGACGAAATCCGGCGGTATCGCAATCAACATTGGTATCCATCTATTCGATCTTCTGATCTGGCTCTTTGGGAATGTCAAATCGGTACAATTGCATCATCGCTGTCCCACCCGAATGTCCGGGTTCATCGAAATGGAAAATGCGAATGTGAGATGGTTCCTTTCAATCGATGCAGGGGATATCTCCGAGGCGATGCGAAAGGAAGGAGCCCACACGGTATCAATACTCCGAACGATGACCATCGACGGTGAAGTGTTACATTTTTCCGAAGGTTTCACCGATCTTCACTCGAAAGTCTACGAACAAACGCTTGCTGGCCACGGGTTTCGAATCGCGGACGCTAGACCTTCCATTGAACTGGCATATGCCATTCGTTCGTGTCATCCAGCATGGAGCGAGGAAACCTCGCATCCTTGTATGAAACACCTGCGGATCGAAGGATAGATTATGGCCTACTTCTGTCATGAAACCGCATGTGTCGATCAACCTTGCGAAATTGGCGAAGGCACCAAGATCTGGCATTTCTGCCATATCATGTCGGGTGTGAAAATCGGAAAGCGATGCATCTTCGGACAGAACTGCCATGTCGCGAATAATGTCGTCATTGGAAGCAATGTTAAAGTCCAGAACAATGTGTCGATCTATACAGGTACGACAATCGAAGACGATGTTTTTCTCGGGCCCTCATGTGTCCTGACCAACGTATCCAATCCTCGATCTCAGATCAATCGGCATGCACTTTACGAGAAAACTCTGCTTAAAAAAGGATGTTCGATCGGAGCTAATGCCACGATTGTCTGCGGTGTCACGATCGGTCTCTATGCCTTTATTGCTGCTGGCGCTGTCGTGACTCGGGATATCCCTGACTATGCGCTTATCATCGGCGTGCCAGGACGACAGGCAGGCTGGATGAGTCGCCATGGTTACCGTCTCCCGGATGCCGACCCCGATGGCATCATGCGATGCCCCGAGTCGGGTTTGCGATACAAAATCGTTAACGTGATGTCTGCAAAGGGCTCTGTGCTCGATCGACGAGTTCGCTGCATCGATCTGGACGAATACGGCCCCTTGAATGACTCGGAATGAAGCTGACCTGTTTTTCTGTTCACTTCCGGCCTAACACATGAATGAATCTAGAGTTTCGCAAATGAATCAGGATCCCATCACGATTCTCGTTATCGCACGAGGTGGATCAAAGGGTGTCCCACGAAAAAATTTGGCCCTGGTTGGCGGAATCCCACTTGTGGGCCACTCGGTATTGACGGCCAAAGCAGCATTCCGACTATCGGGATTGCAGGGGAGGGTCATTATCAGTACCGATGATCCTGAGATTGCCCAGGTGGCGCGTGAGTGGGGGGCCGAAACTCCATTTTTGCGTCCCGCGGATCTCGCCGGAGATTCCACAGCAGTCATCGACGTCGTGCTGCACGCGATCCGTGAAATGCACCTGTCCGAGGGATCGCTGGTGCTCATACAACCCACGACCCCACTTACTGACGCCGAGGATCTCGCGGCAGCGATTCAGTTACACATCAAGCGCAACGCTTCCGTGATTTCAGTCACGCACCTCGAGCATCCGGTGGAGTGGAATTACTGCCTGAACGATCAGCAGGAGCTGTCGCCGTTTCTGAAAACGGCCCCTGTTGTCCGTCGCCAGGACGCCTCCGGGTGTGTCCGGTTAAACGGCGGATTTTACATCGCGTCGATCGCATGCCTGATCCGCAACCGGAGCTTTTTCAGTCAACCGACACTCGGATGGCTGGTTTCCAACGAGCGATCAGTCGACATTGATTGCTCCCTGGATCTCGATTTCGCTCGTTTCCTGGTCTCACGGGAAACCGCTCCGCCGATCGAAATCGAGGGTCGGAGCATCGGGCAGGATCAGCCCTGTTTCATCATCGCCGAAGCCGGTGTCAATCATAACGGGGAACGCGATATGGCGCTGCGTCTGATCGACGCCGCAGCCGAGGCCGGTGTGGATGCCGTCAAGTTCCAGACATTCTCGGCAAAGCGACTCGCATCCCGGTATGCGCCAAAGGCGGAGTATCAGCGCAATGTGACGGATGCTTCGGAAACGCAACTGGAGATGCTCCAGCGCCTCGAACTGTCCCAATCCGATCATCTCGCGTTGATCGCGCATGCCAGAACCCGCGGCATTATCTTTCTGTCGAGTCCTTTCGACGAGTCAAGCGCTGATTTTCTGGAACGCCTCGGTGTGCCGGCATACAAGATTCCGTCCGGTGAGATCACAAACCTGCCGTTCCTTGCTCATGTTGCCCGGAAAGGGATGCCGCTGATTGTCTCGACCGGAATGTCGGATATGCGCGAAGTTGACACCGCCGTGCGGGTGATCCAACGCAGCGGGAACCCGCCTCTGGCACTCCTGCACTGCGTCAGTAACTACCCCGCTCAGCCATGCGATATCAACCTGCGGGCGATGAAGACCATGCGTGATGCCTACCATGTGCCCGTCGGTTACTCCGATCATGCGGAAGGTAACGCGATCGCTCTCGCTTCGATCGCGATTGGAGCGAGTATCATCGAGAAGCATTTCACGCTGGACCGCTCTCTTCCGGGACCGGATCATCGGGCATCGATTGAACCGGATGAGCTTCGCGACTTGGTGCGATGCATTCGTGACATCGAAAGATCACTCGGAGATGGCCGGAAAGTCCCGGCTCCTTCCGAGATGGAAACGGCTCAGGTCGCCAGAAAGAGCCTGTTCGCGGCGACATTCATCCCCTGCGGTTCGATGATGACGGAGCAGACGATTGTCGCCAGACGCCCGGGATGCGGGATTTCACCTCAGGAATGGGTGCGGGTGATCGGATTGCGTACGCGAATCGATATCCGGGAGGGTGACATGCTGAATTGGGAGATGTTCGAGTGAGATCGATCGGAATTGTCACGACAGCACGATCAGATTATGGAATTCTTCGTCCGGTTATCGCGCGCCTGCAGGCTGAATCGTCATTGGATGTCCGGTTGTTTGTCAGCGGAATGCATCTCTCGCGGGATTTCGGACATACGATCGATGCGATCGAATCGGACGGCTTCCGGATCGAAGATCGTATCGACATGCTGATCGCTTCGGATTCCCCTCAGAGCATCGCCAAATCCATGGGGATCGGAACACTGGGTTTTGCCCAGGCGTATGCACGATGGAGACCTGATTTTCTGGTTGTGATCGGAGATCGATTCGAGATGCACGCGGCGGTTGTGGCGGCATTACCGTTCAAGATTCCGGTCGCGCATCTGCACGGAGGTGAAGTGACCGAAGGAGCGATCGACGAGGCGTTCAGACATTCGATCACGAAGATGAGTCATCTGCATTTCGTTGCAGCGGAGGAGTATGCAAACCGCGTGATTCAGATGGGAGAAGCTCCATGGCGCATCACGATCTCCGGTGCTCCGGCGCTCGATCACCTGAATGCATTCAGCCCGCTCACGATCGAAACCCTCTCCGGCAGAATCGGAATGTCGCTTCAGGATCGAGGCTTCCTGTTGATCACCTATCATCCGGTAACTCTCGAGTTTGAAAGAACGGCTGCTCAGATCGACCAGTTGCTGGCCGCACTGGATTCCATCGGCGTTCCAGCAGTATTCACAATGCCCAACGCGGATACATCCGGCAGACTGATCCGTGAGAAACTTCTGGCGTTTACCCGGCACCGTTCGGATGCTGTCTGCGTCGAAAGTCTCGGATTACAGGGCTATTTCAGCATGATGACCTATGCGGCGGCAATGGTCGGTAACTCGTCCAGCGGTTTGATCGAAGCGCCTTCCTTCAAACTGCCCGTGGTTAATATCGGTAACCGGCAGAAGGGGCGTATCCGAGCAGCGAATGTGTTGGATTGCCCCGATGATGCCGAGTCGATCACCGCAACGGTCAGACGGGCTTTGACAGAAGCGTTCCGTGCGAGTCTGAAGGGGTTGACCAATCCCCTCGGAGATGGAAAAGCCTCGGATCGGATCGCACGACGATTGATGACGGAACCTCTGGACGACCGCCTTCTGAGCAAATCATTTTACGACCTCCCGATTCAGGAATCGGAACCACGATGAACAGGGACGATTTCATCCGTCGGTGTGAGCTGTTCATCTTCGGCGGCGGAGGTCACGCACGCGTTCTGCTCGACACCCTCTCCCTCCAACATCCCGACTGGTTGATCGGTATTCTCGACCGGGATCCGCGTCTGTTCAGCACCGAGGTGATGGGGGGTCTTGTTCTTGGCGGAGATGATCTCATTTCAGACATCGTCCGGCTCAAACCGGGGGCTCGCTTCACGATCGGGCTAGGTTCCGCGGCGGATTGCGGCCCTCGGCGGACTCTGTTCGAGCGGTGTGCTGCCGCGGGTTTGACTCCAGAGTCGATTCGCCACCCGACAGCGTCTGTCTCATCATTCGCCCGCATCGGACCCGGTACGCAACTCCTCCCGCTCTCCATTGTCAATGCCGGAGCGAGTGTTGGAGCAAATGTGATCATCAACAGCGGAGCGATTGTTGAACATGATTGCGAGATTTCGGATCACGCGCACATCGCGTCCGGAGCGACTCTTGCCAGTGCGGTTGTCATCGGATCCGGTGCGCATATCGGAGCAGGCGCTTCGGTTAGGCAGTGTCTTCGAATCGGAGCAGGCGCGGTTATCGGAGCAGGTGCTGCGGTGGTGCGGGATGTCGATCCCGGAACCGTTGTGGCAGGCGTTCCTGCCCGCTTGATTGCGGATCGGAGGAGGCATGGTTGATCGATTGGAGCAGTTGACCGTGCGCGCGCAGGCATCGATCCGGCAGGCGATGCAGATGATCGACCGCGGCGCTTGTGAAATCGTTCTGGTGATCGATGAGACTGGAAAACTGATCGGGACCGTGACGGATGGAGACATACGTCGTGCCTTGCTCCGTGGATCGTCGCTGGACGATTCGATAGATGGGGTCATGAATCGCCGGTTCACATCGGTCCACGCAAAATCGACACGCAGCGAAGTGCTCGACCTGATGCGTGCCCGGACCATTGAACAGATACCGATCGTCGATGAACAAGGCCGTCTGACCGGTTTGCATCTGCTCCGCGAGATGCTGGGGCGTGCGTTGAAGCCGAATTGGGCCGTGATCATGGCAGGCGGTCGGGGCGAACGATTGCGACCGCTCACGGATTCGATTCCGAAACCCATGATCTGTGTAGCCGGACGCCCGATTCTCGAGAGAATCGTTCTGCATCTCGTCGGGTATGGAATTCAGCGTATCTTCCTGTCGGTGAATTACAAGCGAGAGGTCATCGAGCGGCATTTCGGCGACGGAACAGGCTTCGGGTGCCGGATTGATTATCTGCGAGAAGACGCTCCACTCGGCACCGGAGGCGCACTCGGATTACTGCCTGAACACCCCTCGGATTCAATTCTGGTGCTCAATGGCGATCTGCTTACCCAATGCAATATCGATCAGCTCCTGAGGCAGCATCGGAACGACTCGAATAAACTGACACTCGGCATCCATGAACATGGCTATTCGATTCCATTCGGAGTGGTGGATCTCGATGGCACTCGAGTGGTGGGAATCCGTGAAAAACCGTCGGTGTCATGGCTTGTCAACGCCGGAATTTACGTGGTATCGCCGGACCTC
This sequence comes from uncultured bacterium, assembly GCA_964472395.1. Lineage (GTDB taxonomy): Bacteria > CSSED10-310 > CSSED10-310 > CSSED10-310 > CALFER01 > CALFER01. The sequence goes on from CAYYMM010000041.1 coordinate 16,776, forward strand.
CTGGACAGGATCCCCGGTGGTGTCGAGTATCCGCTGCCGGCGTTGATCGAAGATTGTCTGGATAAACATGAACGTGTCGGTGGGTGTGTCATCGATTCGGACTGGATCGATGTGGGATTGCCGATGGAACTTCGCAGGGCGCGCGGGGAGAATGTAGCGGGATGAATTGGAACGGAGTCAGAACGCTGGTGACGGGAGCGGATGGATTCATCGGAAGCCATCTGGTTGATCGGTTACTGGAACTCGGCGCGGAAGTGCGTGCTTTCTGCATGTACAATAGCAACGGCTCGCTTGGCTGGCTCGATTCGATGTCCGGATCGGCTCGGAGCCGACTCGATGTCTGCCTGGGCGACATCCGGGATTCCCGTTTTGTGGAAAAGGCCTGTGACGGAATCGATACCGTCTTCCACCTTGCCGCGCTCATCGCTATCCCTTACAGCTACCGGGCTCCACAGTCTTTCATCGACACGAATATCACGGGAACACTCAATGTTCTGGAATCCGTCCGGCGAAACAGATGCCGCCGCATGGTGCATACTTCGACCAGCGAAGTATACGGTACGCCGATCGATGTGCCGATACGGGAGACACACCCGCTGCAAGGGCAATCTCCGTACAGCGCTTCAAAAATCGCCGCGGATAAACTCTGCGAGTCCTTTCACTGTTCCTTCGATGTGCCTGTGACGATTCTGCGGCCGTTCAACACCTATGGTCCTCGTCAATCCATGCGAGCGCTTCTTCCGACAGTCCTCGTTCAGCTTCTCTCGGGAGATAAAATAGTGAAACTCGGACGCCTGGACAGTAAACGCGATCTGACATACGTAGCGGATACAGTCGAAGGCTTTATTCTGGCAGGCAAGACCGACGGCATTGAAGGCGATGTCATTCAACTCGGCACGGGACGGACTGTATCCGTCGAGGAAATCGTCCGGATGGCGATCCGTCTGGTCGGTATTGACGCCGAGATTATCCAGGAGAAGGAACGTTTTCGTCCGGATGCGAGTGAAGTGATGATTCTCCTTTCGGATCCATCCAAAGCCAGAGAAAGACTGGGATGGATGCCCAGGTTCGATCTCGAGACCGGATTGTCCGAAACCATCGCATGGTTTCGCGAGCGTGTGAATCAGTTCGATCCCAAAATGTACCATATCTGAATCCATAAACATGCCGGATACTCCTCCGCGGCTCATCCCTGAGCCCGATAATCGTACGAAAGCCTCGCCTTCGATGCGTCGAGTAGTGGGGTCGTTTGCCGCGAGCAACTTTGTCACGACGATCCTGCGTCTGATCGGAGGTGTCCTCACATCCCGCTTTGTCGATCCGATCATCATGGGGCAATACAATGCAATCGGACTGATTCAGGGGTATGCTCCTTTCCTGCAGATTGGAATCGGCAACGGATTGACGCGTGATTTACCCTATTACATCGGACGAGGTGAGATGGACCATGCGCATCGGCTCGTTGCAGCCGCCCAGTGGTGGACGCTCCGTGTCAGTACCCTGATCGGGCTCGTGATGGCCTGTGTCGGTTTCTATCACCTCTTGATGGGTCAAGTGGATCTTGCCTTCGGCTGGTGGTCGTACATCGTGATCGTTCTCTTTGCCATTTTCGGTCAGCAGTTTCTGCGGTCGCTCTTCAGGACTGGTGGCGAATTCATCACACTCGGCACCATCAATCTCATCGATGGAGTTCTCGCCCTGGTCCTGATCTTTTTCGTCTGGCTCAGTGCCTGGTGGGGGATGTGCCTGCGAGGCATGGCCGTTGCGGCGATCGGCTTGTTGCTGTTATGGCGGTGGCGTCCGATCCGCGTGGCGTCGCAATATGATTTCAGATGCCTGGTCGATCTGGCAAAGACCGGAATCCCGATATTTGCTGTCGGGCAATTGCTTGCATGGTGGAATACCCTCAATGCAACCTTGGTTCTTCACCATGGCGACAAAACCATGCTCGGTCTGTATGCACTTTCAAACATGGCAGGGCCGACCGTCTTCCTGCTTCCCCAGGCGCTGAACAGCGTGATCTACCCCAAGATGTCCTCGGCGTTCGGAAAAGCGAGTTCCATCCGAAAGCTCGTCAAAATGACGCTCAAACCGATGGCTGTCACCATCGCAACCTGCCTGGTGACCGTCGTGCTCGGATGGTTTGCGATGCCGCCGATCGTTCGGATTCTTTTGCCCAAATACATCGAGGGAATCGAAGCGGCGCAATGGTCTCTCGCTGCCGCCGGAATTCTCGCCTTCTCGACCGTCAACAACGTATTTATCGTGACAAAACATCAGGGCCGATATGCACTGGCGATCATCACAGGCATGATCGCCTATTATGGCGTGCTGCAAGCGCTCCTCCTCGATGGATTGGATCTTTCTGACTTCTCGATCGCCCTGCTGCTCGGTCGCAGTATCTTCCTGCTGATTTCCTATGGAATGATCGGGCAGATGCTGTGGAAGGAATCCCGGAATCCGAAAGCTGCGTTCAATGCCTGAATCTCGTGGGATCCATCGTGTTTCGGTCCATCCCGAACAGGTGATCGGGGAGATCGAGCGTCGGCTGTCGGAAATCCCTTTTCTCGGTATACCAATCGATCAGACTCTCCAGGATATCCGAATTGCTCTGCTCGAACCGGATCATCAAAAATTCACGGTGAAACATCGCGTGGAGGGGCGTCTCCGAGCCATCCGAGCCCGGTTGCTCCCCGTCGATCCGTTCTCCGGAAGAACCATTCAGTGGAAACAGGATGGCGTATTGATTGCATCGATCAGCCACCGAAACTATACAACAGGAATCATTCCGAAGATTTCAGCTCAGATCGGTTGGAATGATTGCACGGTCATCGCCAATACTCCGAAGCCATCGGAATCAATCACTGCAGACTGGCACTCATGGAGCGATGCACCGAAACTGAATGTACGGCGTTGGTATCACGAAGTCCGTGGCTGTTACGATCGCTGGAACAAGGTGCTGATTGAGCTTCAGAAAGATCTTCGGATCCATCCGACCCTCATTGAATCGATCCGATTTGCCCTCCTGGCAGCCTCTCAGCGTGTGATGCGCTACGGGGACCTTCTGGAGCAGTTGCGTCCGAATTCGGTGCTGGTCGACTATGACCGGAATGCACGTGCCGCAAGTCTCGTTCTGTCCGCTCGATCCCGTTCGATTCCAACGGCCACGCTGGTTCATGGGGAGGTTCATTATCCACTCTTTTATACACCGCTTCTCGCGCATGAGGTTTTCTGCTGGGGTGAGGATCAGAAACAGTGGTTTATGGACAACGGAACAGCCGGAGATCGCATTCGGATCACGGGTTTCCCCCGGATCGAAGAGCCATCCGAAGCGATTCGTGACGGATTGCGAACACGCGGACAGATTTCACCCGGTGATCTCGTCGTGATGTTCGCATCGAACCCGATCGATCGGAAAGCCCGAATGCAGAATATCCGGATCTTCTGTGAGGCTTCACAGGCAGTATCGGGAATCCGATCGATCATCCGCTTGCACCCCTCCGAAACCCTGACGGAGATGAAGACACTGATGGATGCCTTCCCGCATGTTCCGTTCACCTCGAACACGGATATGTCCGCAACGGAAGCCCTCACGTTTGCTGATATTGTTGTGGCGCATTCCAGTGGATTTGCCGGTGAAGCGCTCGCGATGGGCCGGACGGTCGTGATTCTCGATGCGACGGACATCTCGATCGGTCCCATGGAAATGCTGGTTCGCCACGCCGGGGTTCCGATCGCGCACAGCACGGACGAATTAAGAGCGATGCTGATCCGGATTCGTGACGATGGTGAGTTCCGTTCCGGAATCCGAGCGAATGCCGTTCGTTTTATTCGCAGAAAATACGCATCGATCGGTGATGCATCATGCCGGATGATCGCCGATGGATTGCGACAATGTGTGGTGCATGATCGATGAATTCGTGACAGTCCCGATCCATCACCAGGGAGACACCGTGTGTTGATGACCAAGCTGATTTGTGAACTCGGCCTGAATCATCTCGGCGATATTCAGAGCGCTCGGCGAATGATCGACGCTCTCGTTGTCCACCGGGTTGAAAATGTAACCTTCCAGGCAATCACGGATTTCAGGGCGATGACTCGTGTCGGCGACTCGATCGCATGGCTGGAACGATACGCTCTGACCCCCGAAATGATGAAAGAGGGGATCATCGATTACGCCAGTGCGCGAGGCATGCGGGTGGGAGCGACAATCGCAGACCCATCCCGAGTCCGGGATCTTGTCGATCAAGGTATCCGTTTCTTCAAAATCCTCAGTTCGGATCTGAGTTACTCGGATCTGATCGAGGCTGCGTGTGAGACGGGGTTGCCGGTGTATCTGTCGACTGGCGCGGCGATGCTCGATGAGATCGGACGAGCGGTCCAGATCGGTATCAGATCAGCGAAGCGAACCGATTTGCGCCTCATCCATACGGTTCTGGCTGTTCCGACACCTCCGGGCCGACATGATCTGCGGAACATCACCACACTGCGGACCACCTTCGGTTTACCGGTTGCGTATGGCCAGCACGGGAACGACGACCGCGCCCTGTATCTCGCGATCGCCCTCGGAGTCGAATCCCTGTTTGTCTATGTGGCTGAGCAGGAAGACCCGAAACTGCCGGACGGGCCGAATGCGATTGCGTGCAGTCGTTTGGGAGATGTGGTAGAATCACTACGATCTGTCGAGGAGATGCTGGGCGGGGCAGAACGGATATTATCGCTCCAGGACGAAAAAACCCGGATGCTGGTCAGACGCTCTGTGGTCGCTGCCAGACGCATCTCTGCCGGAGAAAAACTGGATCGATGCATGATTACGTTCAAGCGTCCCGGATCGGGTATGGAACCTTGGAATGCGGGATTGTTGTTGGGTAAAACAGTGATTCGGGACGTTTCTGAAAATGAGGATCTGTTGGTGACGGATGTCTCGGAAGATAAACGGGAGGTATGAATGCGGACAGCACTGATCGGCGGTGCCAGCAAAGGCCTTGGATTGGGTTGTGCATCGGCACTGGTTGAAGCCGGACATCGGGTCATTATGTGTGCCCGGAACGAAGGAATTTTGGAAGAATCTGCCGAGAAACTTCGCTGCTTGCAAGGAACTGACCGCATCATCACGATTCCATGCGACTGGTCGGACCGCCATTCGTTATCGGCGATGATCAAAGAACTGGAAGAGCGATCGATCGAGGTGGATATCCTGATCAACAATGTTGGAGGGCCCAAACCGGGTAAGGTTACCGAAACATCCGAAGAGGAATGGGAGACGGGCCTGGATCTGTTGTTTCGTTCGACCCTGAGACTGTATGCGCAGTTTGTCCCAGCCATGCGCACACGTAAATGGGGCCGAATCGTCAACATCCTCTCGACGACCGTGATCGAACCGGTTCCGATATTGGCCGTATCGAGCGTTCTCCGAGCTGGATTGGCATGCTACGCCAAACTCACGGCACTCGAAGTCGCTCGCGACGGCGTCACGGTGAACAGCCTGATGCCCGGTGGATTCATCACAGCGCGCACGGAAGAACTTGAACGCCTGGCCGCTGCGAAAGAAGGCATATCTCCGGATGCGATTCGTCAGAGGATCTCCAATTCGATCCCCTTGGGCAGAATGCTCTCGACGTCCGAACTGGGAAGCCTGGTCACATTTCTCTGTTCGGATCTCGCCTCCGGGTTGAGCGGTCTGTTGGTGCCGATCGACGGCCTGCAACTCAAATCCATATGACCCGATGGATCCCGAGAATCATCCGACTGCTGGCAGGCGTCAGTGTTTTCGCCATCGATCGGGTGGCAGCTCCCTGCTGGATGACCCTTCAAACGGTCGAAAGAGGAAGAAACTGCCGATTTGCGGGAATACCAGTAATCAACCTCGTTCCGGGTGCGAGGATCCGACTCGGATCGCACGTCGCTCTGCTGAGCCGCTTCAACAGCAATCCCCGCGGTGTGCAAAACCCGGTCATTCTATCCGCCATGAAACGGGGAGCGGTCATCGAGATCGGCGATTTCAGTGGACTCAGCGGAACGTCGATATGTGCCCGTGAACGTGTTACGATCGGTCGACATGTACAGATCGGCCCCGGCGTCTGCATCTGGGACAACGATGCGCATTCGCTTGACCCCGACAGACGCAGAGACCGATCGGTTATCGAGCATCGGAGCGCGCCCGTGTTCATCTGCGACGATGTGTTTATCGGGACACGTGCCATGATACTCAAGGGAATCGAGATCGGACAGGGAGCGGTAATCGGCGCAGGAGCTGTTGTGACAAAAAGCGTATCTCCATATGATATCGTTGCCGGAAATCCGGCTCGTGTCATCGGGAATGTCAGACATGACTCGAAGGTCTCTTCCTCCGAATAGAAAACAGAACGGATGTCCAATCGTAGCATGACTCCAATGGGAAAGATTCTTCTGATATCGGACGGCGTTCCGCCTCGTGTCAGCGGCTCGGCGGTCATCGTCGAGAATCTCGCGAAGCAGTTCGGTCCGGATGAAATGATTGTGGTCGGTTCGGCGGTTTATGGTGAATCGAATGACGCCTGGTCACCGGATTGGGCCCGCATCCATTATGTTACCCGGCCCTGGCCGACATCCCGCCGCGGGTTGAGATGGTGGCGTTGGATCGAGTTCCCCCGGACCTTCTGGCGGATTCTCAGATTAGCTCGAGACCAACACAGTGACTCCATCTTGACCGTTTACCCCCGCGAGGACTTTCTGCTGATCGGGTATCTGGTTTCCCGACTGGTCGGAGCGGATTTCTATCCGTATCTGCATAATACGTATCTGGATCAGCGCAGAGGTTTCAGTCGGCGACTGGCCGGGATTTTTCAACCGATCCTGTTTCGACACGCCAGACATATCTTTGTCATGAGTGAGGGGATGGTTCAGTTTTTCAAGGAACGGTACCCCGAGATCAGCGATCGATGTTCTGCTCTGGTTCACAGTTTTAATGGGACAATTCCGGATTTCGAGATTCCGTCGATCCGGACGGATTCACTCGAGTTTGTTGTGAGCGGCAGTATCCACGAAATATGCCGGGATGCCATGCAACGCTGTACCGATGCGATTTTCAGTATTCCCGGTAGCCGCCTGACCATCCTCGGTGGAAACTCGAAGTCCTACCTGAGCCGAATCGGAATCGACCGTCCCGGAGTCACCGTCTGTTCCGTGCCGTCTCGCGAGGTTGTTGGTCGAATTTGCACGGCGGATATCCTGATCCTTCCTCATGGATTTACCGGGGCATATACCGAAGCCGAATATCGTACGGTTTTTCCCACTCGTACGATCGAGTATCTCCTCTCCGGACGACCCATCCTCGCTCATTCGCCAGCAAACTGCTTCCTGAGTGAGTTTATCCGTAAACATGAGTGCGCCCTGCTGGTCGATACTCCCGAAGTCGATGCTCTCAGAGAAGCCATTATTCGTTTACGGGATGATCCGGAACTGCGAAATCGCATCGTGCGAAATGCATTGAAAACCGCCCGGATGTTCGAAGCGCCCGCCGTCGCAGGATATCTGCGATCTCGGATCAACGAACGGAGATCCGGATGACCATTCGAGTTGCCGTGCATGGGCAGAGCGGTTTTGCATCGCGATGGATGGATTCAGGTCCCGCGAAAGGGGTGGAAATCGTTCGGGTCAACGGTTTTTCATCCGATGTCCTGTCTCGTATCGAAGGCTGTTCAGCGTTTCTGTGGCACCTGAACCATGACCAATACAATGATCTCTGGTTCGCCCGGAATATCTTGTCGGCGATTGAGACCAGAGGCATCCGAGTGTTCCCGAATCGCACGACTGCATCCCATTTCGATGATAAAATCGCTCAGAAGTATCTGCTCGAATCGATCGGCGCACCTCTTGCGAAGACCTGGGTTTTCTTCTCGAAGGACGACGCGCAGCAATTCCTGGATGATGCGCGATTCCCGCTGGTCTTCAAGCTTCGCCGAGGTGCAGGGTCCATGAACGTCAGAAAAGTCGAGACGCGTCGTGAAGCGGTCGCGTTGATCAACCGGATGTTCTGGGGCGGTATCAATCCATTTCCAACCGGCGAACGACTCAAACGAAGCGTACAACGTGCCGTTTCCGGGAAGCGGCATTCCCGATCCTTCGGGCAGAGGATCCTGAATGTCCTTCGCCAGTTCATTCAGAAAGCCCTGTATCCGAACCGCGAAAGAGGGTATGTATTGTTCCAGCACTTCGTCCCGGGCAATGATCACGACATCCGGGCAACGGTGATCGGGAACCGGTGCTTCGTCTTTCATCGTGAAGTTCGTCCGAAGGATTTTCGAGCATCGGGGAGCGGTCGAATCGTGTATCTCGATCCGGCGGACATTCCGGGTGATGTCGTCGATACCGCTTTCAGCATTTCGAAAACCTTGCAGTTTCAGTCCATGGCATATGACTTCGTGCGAGATCCCGACAGCCACAACCCCGTGCTGCTCGAAATGAGTTATGTTTTCAATGCCGAGGCGATTGAGCGATGTCCGGGATATTGGGACATTGATCATCACTGGCACCCCGGACATGTATGGCCACAGGATGCCATACTCGATGACCTGCTTGCATGAAAAATTCCCGAACACGCGTTCATTTCAATCAACCCGAAACACGGCCACGGATCCTTCTGTTTTTAGCTTCTTTCCTGCTTCTGGCCAGTTTCATCGATTCTTACACAATCAGTCATATCCCCTATGTTCACAATATCGGGAGTGTCGTCGGTATCTTCCTGCTGCTCTCGTTCTTGTCACTCCGCCTGAACAAAGCGCATTTCCTTGCTCAGGACTGCCGTTTCGTGCTCATGTTCATCGTACTGTCGGGGTTCATAGAGGTTGTGCGTATTCTGAGCATCGGCACGAGCGAAGTGTTCATCGCACTCCGGGAATTCTTCCAGTACGTCCAGGTCGTCATCCTGTATCTGATTTTCTTTGACCTGGCACAGGATCCCAGGTTCATGAGATGGACGGGTATCGCTTTCCTCACCGGAACAACGATCATGTCGATCGCCGCAAATCTGAACATCGGCCGATTAACGAGAGGTGATGAAGATTCCCGTTTCGGTTTGATCGGATTGAATTACAACATGCAGGGATTGCTATACTCCCTCGGGATCATTCTGATCATGTGTTGGGTTCTGTCCCGGTTCCATTGTCTGAAAGGACGAGATCTATTTCTGGGTGTCTGTTCGTTGTCAATGATGTACGCCCTGGTAAAAACGGGGAGTCGGAGCGCTGCTCTGACACTTGCTGCGGGAACCCTCATTACCCTGATTCTGTTCTTTCATAGAAAACGCCTTGGCGCGTATGTGACCATTGTTCCCATTATCCTGATCGTCATGACGCTGGTGTATCAGGAAGGCAATGTTCTCCAGAAACGGTTCCAGAAAACACTGCAGACCGGAGATACGAGTCTTCGTGTGGAGATCGCCGGGAGCGGATTCGATCTGTTTCTCGAACAACCTGTTTTCGGCTATGGCGCTCAATACAGTCGGGATCTGGGAGACTACATGCAGAAATCCCGACGACTGGCCGCCCATAATCTATACCTCCAGATCCTGCTCGCCTTCGGAATGGTCGGTTTTTTCCCCTTCCTGATCGCGGTTGTCAGAACCCTGAGAACCTCGCTGTTGAATCGGAAAAGTCCTCAGGTCGCCATCGTTCTCGCCCTGTTCGCTTCGCTCCTGTTTGCCGGCGCTTCCGGCAATCTCGGACATGAAAAGATCTTTTGGATCATTTTCGCCATCGCCGGAAGAAGCAGCGCCATTTCGAAGATGATGGCATTCTCACTGTATCCACCCCCTCCCCGGCGTATCTGACGGACCATGCTGCAGAAACCGATCAAGGGCGTAGAACTGATATGAAGATCGGATTGCTGATCGGAGGCCTCGGGAGGGGAGGCTCGGAACGCCAGGTGGTCGAGCTCGCCCGCGGTCTTCATGCGCTCGGTGCACACGTCGAAGTGGCTGTTTACGGAGACTGCGCGCCTCCGGATGACTATCTGAATGATGCGTCGGTGCGAATCCGTATTCTGCATGGCAAAAGTAAACTTTCGAAGCTGAAGGCTGTACGGGATTGGATCCGTCGATTTCAACCCGATGTCCTTCATGGTTTCATGAAACGGGCCTCGATGACCGCGATCCTGGCGGTTGCAGGTTTGAAATCCACCCGGGTCGTCGCGAGTGATTTCTCAACCGCTACCTACAGCAGACACAAACCCATCCTCTGGATCGCATTACTCCTGTTTGCGTGTGCAGATCATGTGGTCACACAGACCGCGACAAACCGTCGCAGCATCACGATGCTCGCTCCATGGTTGCGCAGGAAGATATCGGTGATTCGAAATGGAGTCGATATCGATCGCTTTATGCCTCGGGATGATCGTCGATCCGATGCGACCTCCTTCCGATTTATCGTTGTTGGAACAGTTTACTCGGTGAAAAACCCGATCCGCATCGTGTATGCCGCGCGGTCACTCGCCGAAACATGCTCAACGCCATTTCGGATTGATTGGTATGGCCGTTTTGGCCCGAAGGGGGATAATCACCCTTCCGAGGCTTATATCCATGCGAAATCCCTTGTGGATCGTTTTCAACTCGATTCAATCATTCGATTTCACGGCGAAACTTCTCACATCGAGCTGAAGTACGCGGAATCGAATGCCATCCTTCATCCATCCTTGCAGGAAGGCATCCCGAATGCAGTGGTTGAAGCCATGGCTTGCGGGCTTCCAATCATCGTCAGCCGGGTCTCGGATCTTCCCCTTCTGGTCGAAACGGGACAGAATGGCTTCATCTGTGAGGGAACAGATGCCGAGTCGATTACCGAATCCATGCGGCAAATGATCGAAATGGATCAGGAACACCGAGCGGAGATGGGGGAACGATCCAGAAAACTCGCGGTGTCATGGTTTTCCAGAACCCGTTTTGTGTCGGATTACCTGACCCTTTACGAACGGCTGATCGCGCACACGGGAACAGACGTGCATGGATAACGATACGCATCCATCCGGACGGTTCAACCGTTGCAGTCGAAATGTCGGCCTGGGGGTCATGCGATCGGGAGATTCTATCGCCGACCCGTACTCGAACATGGATGTACTCATCGGCATGGTCCGTAATTCCATTCGGAATGCAGGCCTTTCAGATCGGGAAGAACATCCATTTGAACACATCGTTCACCCAGGCGATGTCGTACTGATCAAACCCAACTGGGTGAATCATGTGAATAAATCCGGTCTTGGAATGGACTGCACCATCACCCATCCCGCATTGATTAAAGCTGTTCTCGCGGATCTTCGGCGAGCCAATCCATCCAGGATCATTATCGGGGACGCTCCGATTCAAAGTGCAATCTTCGAGCGGATCATTCCCGGTCATATTATCGAGGATATGGCGCGAATGGTTGCACCGATCCCGATCGAACTGGAGGATTTTCGATATCAGATCTGCACTCCGGGAGTTTTTTCTCTCAGAACGACCGTCAATCCTGAGCGTGCCTCCCAGGGAATCCTGTTCGATCTCGCCGCCGACAGCCTCCTCGAACCGGTCTCCGATCGTTCATCTCTTTTCCGCAATACAAGCTATGACCATCGTGTCCTGAAGGAGTATCATGCTCCCGGCCGGCATCAGTATCGCATCGTCGGAGAGGTGTTCGAAAGTGATGTGATCATCAATATGCCGAAACTGAAAACCCATCGAAAAGCCGGTCTCACCGGCGCTCTGAAAAATCTCGTCGGGGTGAACTCGAACAAGGATTATCTCCCGCACCACCGCGCAGGCGGAACGATCCACGGAGGAGACTGTTATCCGGGATCGGACCGCGTGAAACAACTGGCTGAAAGTATGATGGACATGGCCAATCGTCATATCGGAGGTCGCGTGTATGCTCTGTGGCAGGTCGCGGCCATCCTGACCATGAAAATGGTTCGATTGTTTTCACATGATACGATCATGGATGGTTCGTGGTATGGCAATGATACGACATGGCGCATGGTTCTCGACCTGAATCGCATTGTCCGCTATGGAAAGAAAGACGGGTCGATCGATCCGCATCCGCAACGCGATATCGTCAACATTACGGATGGAATTGTTGCGGGAGAGGGATACGGTCCCCTGGCGCCCGAACCGGTGCCGCTCGGTATCGTCACCTGCTCGATGTCGTCTCCTGCAGCCGATCTCGTCCACGCCGCTCTCATGGGGTTTGACTGGAGAAAAATCCCGGTGGTTGCACACGCATTTGATTCGTTTGCGTATCGGCTTGCCGATCAGACGCCCGATGATGTGATGGCTGTGGTCGATGGATCGGCCGTGTCTCATCAAAAACTGTCGGAAGAATACGGAAAACAATTCAAGCCCGTCGAGTCATGGAAGAATCGGATCGAAAAAGGCTCGGGAACGACCAGGGGGATGTGAGTCAAGCCATGTTCAAGGATTTTGCCTGGGTAAAACTCGCCAGAAAGTACATTCCTCGAGATCTTCGTTTCTTCATCCAACGCTATGTCAGTCTCCGTTCACTAAAACTCCGCTGGCGTGAAACGAACAATCCGCTCGCGGATATGCTCGAATCCAATGAAGATCGTGCTGGCTTGGGACTGCGGATGGGAATCATTCGGAATGCGGCGCATTATCATTCATTTTTTGTCCGGGCCTGCATGGAGATCGGAGTCCCCTTCCGGGTGATCGATCTGTATGGCGCGGATTGGCTGAGCAATGTCGCACGGGCTGACTGCCGGATTCTTCTGGTATGGCCGGATGGGTTCATGGATACCTGGAACGCGATGATCAAGGATCGGGTGAAGGTGCTGGAAACAGTGCTCGGGTACCCGACCATCCCTTCTTCCGATGAACTCTGGATGTATGAAGATAAACGGCGGACTGCCTACTGGCTTGAAGCCCATCAAATCCCGCATCCGCGCACCTGGATCTTTTATGATCGGGATGAAGCCATGGGATTTGCAGATCGATGCGATCTCCCGATCGTGTTTAAGACAAGTTTCGGAGCTGCAGCGAGTGGCGTGCGGATCCTATCGTCTCGCCGACAGATCCGACGGATGATCGCGACGGCATTTTCCCGAGGCATCGCACCCGGAGGAACAGACTGGCGGGACCGGACGTGGGGTAACATCATGTTTCAGGAGTATCTCACGGATGTCAAAGAGTGGCGAATGGTGCGCATCGGAGACGCTTTCTTTGGCCATCCCAAGGGGAGGGTCGGACAGTATCACAGCGGTTCCGGTTCGGTCCTGTGGGATGTCCCGGAAAAAAAGCACCTCGATCTTTTAAAAAACGTCACGGATCTCGGCGGATTTCGAAGCATGAATGTAGATGTGTTCGAGACGCCGGACGGACGCCTGTTCGTCAATGAACTGCAGGCGGTTTTCGGCGCCAGCTACTCTGTGGACCAACTCAGGGTCAACGGTCAGCCCGGACGGTTTCTGTTCGACCGTGGCGAATGGCGCTTCGATCCCGGCGAGTTTGCCAGAAATGCCTGCGCAAACGCTCGTGTGCTCGATGCCATCGAGCGTTTCAGCCGGATGAAACAACCCGAATAACCCGTGTTTATCCCACCAAAGATGCCTGATAAAGATGAAGGAAACACTGCGAAACATCATCGGTAAAACCCTGATTGCCAGTGGTTTCACACGATTGTCCCGCCGAATGATTCCGAAAGATGGCGCGGTCATTTTATACGGACATCGGCTCTCCGCGGACAACGAAGGGTATCTTCAAGGACTTGATCCCCGTTTTTTTGATCAGCAGCTGACATATCTGACCTCCAGTTACAGCATCATCTCACTCTCGGAACTCCTGGGGTACTACCACCGAAAGGCAACGATACCCCGGAATGCCATTGTCGTCACATTCGATGATGGATTCCGAGACAACTTCATCCATGGGTTACCGTTACTGCGCAAACACGGCGTCTCCGCATGCGTGTTCGTCACGACCGATTCGATTCAGACTGGCCGCCTTCCATGGTCTCAACGGCTCGGCTATATGTTTCAGAAAACGACGTGTGATTCGATCCTTCATCCGTTGAGCGGACCCAAACCATTCCCTCTGAAGCAGGTCGCGGATCGGAAACGGGCATATCAGAACGTGAAGCGAACGATTCGACGGATGGTGTTCGATCAACGCGAGGAATCCCTCGAGCAGATTTCCGCTCTGCTGGATGTTGTCCCTCCTTCGGATCGCATGCTGACCTGGGACCATTGCCGGGAGTTGATGCGTGCGGGAATCGAGATCGGTGCGCATACGGTATCACACGCGTTACTCGATGAGATTCCCCTTGAGGCTGCACGCGCAGAAATTCAAGGTTCGATGGATGCAATCCGAGACAATCTCGGGCTTGAACATCCTCCGTTCTGCTTCCCGGCGGGTAGCTTTTCGGACGAACTGGTCGGGATGGTTCGTGAGATCGGTTTTTCGAGTGTTTTCAAACCAGTCCATACCGTCCGAGTCAACAATCTGACCAACAGTGATCCTTTTTCGCTGCAGAGGATCGGTCTGCCGAACGGCCCCGCTCATCAACTCGAAGCGGAACTCGACGGGATCTTCCATCTGATCCGGAAGGTCTATCGGTGAGGCTTCCACTGCTCTTTCTGCCGCGAGCGACCGGATAACGATGGCGGGAATTGTCGTTTCCATAACCGGACACCCGGACCATATGCGCTTTCTGAGCGGACTGGCTGTGCTTCGTCATCACCCGTCATTCCGCAGTGTGTTGATTGCCGAGACTGAGCGGTTCATGATCGGCGCAACATTCCGGCAGAACGATCCTCCATCGATCGCATGGAACGCGGACCGACGTATTGGTATCGTTGTCTACGGGTTCGCGTACCGGCTCCGGGATCACGTCGAACCATGCATCGCTCAAACGCTGATCGACCCCTACATCGAGCAAGGTATCGACTGTATGGCGGATCTGGATGGATGTTATTCGGCGGTTGTGCTCGACGAACCGAAACGACGTCTGTTCGTCGTCAATGATCGAATGGCAACGATTCCCGTGCACTACATGCAAGATGGAGCTGTCACGATGGTCGCCCCCGAGGCCAAAGCCATCCTGGCCATGTCGGGCCGCGAGCCATCTCTGGACATCCCGGCCGCCTTCAGTTTTCTCTGTCTGGGACACGCCATCGGCTCTCAGACACTCCTGAGTGGCATTTCGCTCATGGAGCCCGCGCAGATCCTCGAGATCGATCTCGATACGGGGCATCTCGACACTCACCATTACTGGAACCTGTCGTTCTCGAAACGGCCGCAGATTCGCCCGCGTGATGCTGCCGGCGCTCTGTTTGAAGCACTCCGGAGATGCCATTCGGCGGCTGTCTCGGATTGCCCGGGACGCGCGCACCTGATGTTGACCGGTGGTTTTGATTCACGGGTGGTGCTCGGCTTGTACTCGGACAACCGATCTGTTTCGCTCGATTCCGTCACATGGGGAATCGATGACTCCATCCCGCTCTCGGACCCGGATATCGCCCGGCAGTTGGCCGAATCCAGTGGCGTGACGTGGCGTTTCATGCGGTATGGTCCGGAAACATTCGCTTCCGAAGCCATCCGCTGGATCCATGTGTCGGAACTCGCATCCGATAATCTCGGCAACTTCGCGGCTGGTCCTGCGTTCCTCTATCAAACCGGTCCAGTCGAACGGACCGTTTTCATCGGCGACCAGTTGCTCGGAACCGCCGGACTACCGCTCTCGAGGGAAGATGCGATCGAAACGGTTATGGGCGTTCCTCGTCATGGTCTGCCTCGAGGACTGGAATCGCTGATCGACCCGCTCAGGCTGCCTGAAGTGGGTGAGGGGTTGCGGCGTATGATTGCGCGGGTCGTCGAGAGCTGCCCGGACGATAAACCGAAAGATCTCCAGGATTATCTCGGACTCCGAATCCGCATCGCGCGTTGGCTCAATGCAGCGGCTTACTTCCGGGAACCGATGGTGTCGCCCAGACGACCGATGCTGTTTCTGCCTGCTATCGAGGTTTTCGAGTCACTCCCGCCTCAGTCGCGTGTCGATAAAAAAATCCTCGTTGAGATGCTCCGAAAATTTCTCCCGCGATTGATGCAATTCCCGAAAGCGTCCGCAAACAGTTTGATCGATTGGAATACCGCCTTTACCCAACCCGGTCCCGCACACGATTTTTTCAGGGATCTCGTTTCCTTCTCCTCTCTCCGGTCCACTGAATTCGGGACATTTTTTCATTCCGACCGGTTGGACGAGGCTCGTGATCACTACATGAGAAAAGCACACAAGCCATTCAGTCGTGATCCGGCCCCCGAACGAGTTCTTCCCTCCATCCGACGCACGGCCTCGAATGTGTATTGTGTTGGCCAGTCCCTGCGGTTGCTGGAAAAAGCGCATCGAGCCGTTTTTAAAAAGGGGATGGGTGCTTCTCCCGATCTGCTCATCCGACGACTCGCACTGATCGAACTGTTCCTGAGAAACTTCGGTCGGTTCGGTGTCTCGTCTGACATACCTGACACAATCCGGGCATCCGAATCGATGCGCACAAATGCACAACCACACTGGCCGATCCATTGAAAAGCGGTCCCGCAACCATGAAACTCCTCACAACCGATCCGCTTCCGACTGACATCGACAGCGTTCTACGTTTCCTGGAACAACACCCGATCGAGACGCTTGTTTTAGGCGGGCTGAAGCTTCCCGGCACGACCGAAACGCCGCTATCCGTTCTCCTGGTCGGACCGATGCCACCGCCTTTCGGAGGCACAACCGTTTCCTTCGATGAACTGGCCCGGGATCTTTCTGCAGTACCCGCACTGCATATCTACAAAAGCCTGAATACTGAGGCGGATGCAGGAATCGGCAGAATGACGGCGTTTCGCAGGGTGATCAGGCTGATGATGCGGATCATCGGAGCGATTGGTTCGGTCGATCTGATTTTCTTCAATGCCTCGAACAGGCGAGCCATGCTGATGGGTGCATGGCTCGACATGCTCGCCCGGCTGTCGGGCAAAAAGCTGATCGTACGCGTGTTCGGGGGGGAACTCCATCGTGCCTTCGAGACCGGAGGGTTTCTGTTCCGAATGTCGGCTGCTGTTGTTTTCAAACGGAATCTGATTCTCCTGCAGACCCTGGAACTCACATCCTTTTTCCGGGACCGGTTCCCCGGTTCCGAGATAACCTGGTATCCCACGAATCGGTCAGTAATCTCACGGGATCGAACAGCAGTTGCGAGCGATCAGGGCCTGAATCGACCGTTGCGATGTGTGTTTGCCTCCGAGATCAAGCCGGAGAAGGGAATTGAGACAGCGATTGCGGCCTTTTCACATCTGGCCGACTCGGGCATCACGCTGGATATATTCGGGAAACCGAGCAGCACG
>CAYYMM010000042.1:0-33917 GCA_964472395.1 uncultured bacterium
ATCAACCTCATTCCCAGAGCCATCTTGTGCATGTCGATCCGCTGCATCGTCTTTAGAAAATCGAGATGGTCGGGACCGGGGGCCTGTAGCAGCCGTACCTGAGTCATCGGTGGGGCCGATACACAGTAACTCAAAGGATGCATAAGAAAATCCGCGCGATCCTTGGGTGAGAGCTCGGCTATGGCCTGATTCCGTAATGTCACGGCCGACATCAGCGCTTCACAGATCAAGATGAGGGGTTCTTCGAGTCCTTTCGGGAAGGCTTGGATTTTGTCGTCGAGATACTTCCGGGTGCCAGGCGAGATATGGGTTTTTCCGAACTCATACTGCATGGCATCAAGCACGTCCATGAGACTCCGAGACGGTGTGATCGGCGGCTCGAATGTCTCCAGAGTGGATCCGGTCATCTCGAACGCATTGCCGAACAACGACCATGGTGTCAGAACACCGCCCTGCCCACTCAGGCGACTCGCGTAGACCTGCGTCAGCGCTGGAGCATAAAAGGGGTTCGTCAGTACATCCTCGATGGTGAAACTACGTCCGACCGCAAGGAAGTAAGCCTCGGACGATCGTGCATAATTGAACATGGCCCCCGATCGTTGAGCTCGCTTCAAAGCTGCGTCAAGAAGATCGATCCGTTCGGATTCCGCCGCCTGAGAAGGCAGGGTGAAAACCAAACCCGCCAGGATCATCAGAAACCCAATTGCATTCGCTTTGACGCCCCGAGAAGTCATGCCGGATAGCCTACTTGAGACCTCGGCAAGTATCAAGCGGATCGAGGAACTGTCAGTGACGATGTCGGATCAACAGAGCGGCAAAAATTCCCAGCATGGCGACGAGTCCCCATGTCGAGGCGGCGGGGACATATAGGGTCGTGGGTGTGACAGCGAGTCTGTTCCGGGAGTAATAATGGTGAAGCGCGTGATTATACACCATGCCGACATCGAGTTTTACCTCAGTCGCCCAGGTGTACTCGCCGATATCCAAATCCACGGTCCCCTCGATCTGATAAACCCCGTTCAACGTAAGATCCACCATGCCTGCCGGAATCTGATGACGGGGCATTTCTATTCCGTTGTAGTAGAATATCGCCCAGGCGCCGACAAGATCGTGCAGGATTGAGAAGGTTTCCGAGTTCAGAACGGTGATCGTGTCACCCTGCTGGAGCGGCTCCGTTCCGATAATGTCGAAGTGTCCGCTCTGGGCAAAAGCACCGGGAAGTCCCATCAGCATCACGACCAGTATCCATAATGATCCTCTCAGCATGATCCACCCCTCCTAAAATTGAATCGGTTGTCCGAACCGGTCCTGATATACATTCAGCAGTTCCTTGCGCACCGGTTTCATCAGAGGATCCTGTTCGGGATAGCCGATCGGCAGCATCACCTGCACGGCTTCGCCGTCCGGAAGCCCCAGAACCCGCCTCAGTTCAGTATCGGCCTGGTCCTCGACGAGGCTTGGCGTGTATGTGATCGTGCCGAGTCCCAGACCTTCGACCATGACGAGCATGTATCCGAGAGAGAGAAACGCGGATTCGACGGCATAGGGGAATTCGGGATCCCGCGGCCGGGTCGTGATGACAATCAGGATTGGTGCTTTTTCGAGATAATCCAGGCTGGTATCGAATCCCGGCGTTTCGAGAATCCGTTTTCTGGCGGACGGCGGGAGCGATTCGACCCAGGTGATCTCACCGGCCTCACAGGTCATTCGCACGGCATGCCGGATCGCGGCATCCTCGATCACAATGATGTGCCGACTCTCGATCCCGGCTCCGGCGGGGGCGACACTTCCCGCTTCGATGATTTTCTGCAGGATTTTGCGGGGGACCGGTTTCGAGCTGAAATTCCGAACGCCGCGATGACTCTTCATCAGATTCAAAAGCGTATCCATGAATGACCATCCTCCAGTGACGCAGTCGATCCACAGTTGATATCTCAGTATACATCCTGCCCGATTGAAATCAAATCATGCGGACCATTATGCAAACGCGGCTATAACCTGCTATGATTAGCCGCTGGGGGAAGGATGGAGACTGGACCGATGGACTATCGCATTGAAACCGATTTCCTGGGGTCGTGCCGACTCCCCGCAGATGCGCTGTACGGTATTCACACCAGACGCGCAATGGATAATTTTCCTCTGAGCGGTCAACACGTCCCCGAAAGCCTTGTTCATGCCTACGGAGCAGTAAAACTCGCGTGTGCCCGCACCAATCACGCACTCCGTCCCTGGTCGCCTGATCGGATGCAGGCGATAGAAAAGGCATGCATCGAGATGATGAACGGTCAACTCGATGACCACATCCATGTCGATGCACTGCAGGGCGGGGCAGGCACATCCACCAATATGAATATCAATGAGGTGCTCACCAACCGCGCCCTGCAGATCCTCGGCCATCCCCCCGGCTCGTATTCGGTGCTGGATCCTCTTCGCGATCTCAACCGCCATCAATCCACCAACGACACGTTCCCAACAGCGCTCAGGATCGCCGCCATCTCGGATTTGAGAATCCTGGAACGGGCGATTGTCGGGTTGCAGGAATCTTTTCAGGATAAAGAGAAAGCGTTTGCGGATGTCGTGAAAATCGCTCGGACGGAATGTCAGGATGCAGTCCTCACCACGCTTGGCCGCTCGATGTCCGCCTATGCAGAGGCGTTCTCTCGGGATCGCTGGAGGGTGTACAAATGCGAAGAGCGGCTCCGCGTGGTGAATCTCGGTGGAACCGCCATCGGTTCGGGCCTGTCCGCCCCCAGAAAATTCATATTCTCCGCTATCGACCATCTCCGGTCGATCACCGGCATGGGCCTCGCCCGGGCTGAAAACATGATCGATGTCACGCAGAACCTGGACCCGTTCGTGGAAGTCAGCGGGATCATCCGGGCGTGCGCGACCAATCTTCTCAAGGTGTCATCCGATCTCCGATTCCTCTCATCAGGACCATCCGCCGGGATCGGCGAACTTCGTCTGCCCCCTCGCCAGTCCGGTTCCTCCATCATGCCCGGGAAGATCAATCCCGTGATACCCGAAGCGATCACTCAGGCGGCCATCACGGTTTTCGGTTATGATTCGATGCTCACTTCCGCCGCGGCCGCGGGGCATCTCGAACTCAATCCCTTCCTGCCGCTCATCGCTCATACGCTGCTCCGTTCGATCGAATTGATGACCCGAGCCTGCAGGATTTTCGCAGAAGCATGCATTCGCGATATCACTGCGGATCGTGATCGGTGCCGGGCTCATGTCGAAAATGCCACAGCCGGCATCACAGCAATTGTGGAAGTGGTCGGATATAAAACCGCCGAATCGATTGCATCGGAGGCGGCTCAAACCGGGAGGCCGATCCGGGAGATCGTCATTCGGCGTAATCTGATGAGTTCGGAACGATTCGATGAATTGATTGCTCCGGAAAAGGTCGGACAACTCGGTTTCTCCGGGGAAGGATGCGACTGTGATTCAGACACCTAAGAGCCTCCGATTGCATATCGGCATCTTTGGTCGCAGAAATGTCGGGAAATCCTCCCTTCTCAATGCCCTGACCCGACAGAACGTGTCCATCGTGTCCGATGTGGCCGGCACGACGACCGACCCGGTGGAAAAGCCGATGGAACTGCTTCCGATTGGCCCGGTCGTGTTCATCGATACGGCTGGAGTCGATGACGAAGGGATGCTCGGAGAGATGCGGATCGAAAGAACCCGGAAGGTGTTCGATCGCACCGACGTCGGTCTTCTGGTGACAACCAACGGTGTCTGGTCCCGGTTTGAACTCGACATCATCCGTGAATTACAGTCCCGATCCATCCCAATCATCGTCGTGATCAATAAAATCGATGAGATACCTGCCGAACCCGAGTTCGTTGCGGGGATATCGAGCAACGGATTTCCATGCCTCCCGGTCTCGTCACTCACCGGCACTGGAACTCTCGATGTCCGCGAAGCCCTGATTCGACTGGCTCCGGATGAGATCATCAATACTCCGTCCATACTGGGCGATCTGCTCCCTCCGGGCGAATTGGCCATACTGGTCGTGCCAATCGATATGGAAGCGCCCAAAGGACGTCTCATCATGCCGCAGGTGCAGTCCATTCGGGATATTCTGGATAATGATGCCTATTGCATGGTGGTGAAGGAGCGGGAACTGCGCGATGCACTCGAACGCCTGAAACGCCCCCCGGCACTCGTCGTGACCGACTCACAGGCGTTTCTCAAGGTCGCCGCCGATACGCCCATCGATATCCCGATGACGTCCTTCTCGATCCTGTTCGCGCGATTCAAAGGCGATCTCACCGAGTTCGTCCGCGGGGCTGCCGTCATTGATTCTCTCAGAACAGGAGACCGCGTGCTGATCGCCGAGTCATGCAGCCATCATCCGATCGGAGATGATATCGGACGGGTTAAGATTCCGAGATGGCTGACGCAGTATGTGGGTGGAAAACTCGAGTTCACGTTCGTTCAGGGGCGAGACTTCCCGGCCGATCTCGAGAGCTTCAGACTCGTGATTCACTGCGGATCCTGCATGTTCAATCGTCGTGAAATGCTTTCCAGGATTCTCGAGTGCCGGATAAAGAATGTTCCGATCACGAACTACGGGGTCGCCATCGCATTCTCATTGGGGGTTTTCGATCGGGCGTTGAAGCCATTCCCGGCGGCCATGGAGGCCTTCCGGTCGGTTCGCAACCCGTCGGGCTGAAGCGAACACCTCACACGCGATTTTCGAACAATCCCTGCTGTTTATCATCAAGAAACTTGGTGAATACCGTGATGCCTCGTAATCCGAGTTGTTCGACGAAGAAGTCCCCGTTCACGGCTTTTTCAAGGGCCAACACGCCGCGTTCACATTCATTCTGTGTGATCATGATGGCGACGATGGCCGCCGAAAACGCCGTGGTGCGCTCCATGGCCGAAAAACCAGTTCTCGGATCGTAAAAATCCATCATCTCCTGAACCATCGTCAGGGGATGCCCATCACGTGAAAATCCCGTGGAGGTGACGCGCAGGATGACGAGATCCTTTTCGTCGGGGTAGGCCAGGCGGGCGTTAGCGAGAACGTGGAAGACATCCCGAGGGATCACCTGGATGTTTTTCACCCGGATCGGTTCGGTATTCAGAAATCCCAGGTCGATCATCGCTCGGATCTTGTCAAAATGCCCGGGATACCGCACCGTCTTGTATCCATAACTCTGCACTTTTCCGTGAAAACTGTAAGGTCCCGTGCTGGTCCCTCCTGAAGTCAGGAACGCCTCGCACTGACCGACAGGTTCCGGGAACAAAATACTTTCACATTCACTGAACGCCGGCACTTCCGTGATTGCTCCATCACGAATTTCCACACACATACCCGTATACTCGTTCGTCAGCCCCTCGATCGAGAAGACAATCCGGTATCCGAGCAGAAGATCCCGGTTCTGCGGCAACCCGCCGCATCGGATTTGAATGTCCAGGCATTCCATCTTTTCGATGGCGCGGGCAGCGAGGATATTGCCGAGGCCCGGAGCGAGGCCACAATCCGGGATGACGGTGACATTGTGAGCGAGTGCATCGGCATGGAGACTGTGCTGGCGTTGGACGACCGTGGTGTTTCCTCCGAGATCGCAGAAATTGCACCCGGCCAGGATGGCTGCGCGAGCCAGATCGAAGTTGTGCTGATAATGGGTTGCCGCGCAACAGGTATCGACATCCTTCAGAAAACTCGATACCTGACGGTTGTGTCGTGCATCGAGTGCGATTCCGACGGCGATCTTCGATTCAGTCAGCCGATTGATGGTATCAGCAGCCGCATCCGCCGCGTCTTTATGGATATCGGCCATGTAAATCCGCTCTGCCCGGCCGAATCTCGCCAGATCATATCCCTCCGCGGTTCCCTGCATGCCACTGCCGACGACTGCGTAAACATAGTGATCCTTCATGACCCCTCCTAACCCCTGACCCCCCATTATCAATACCTCATCCGCACCGCTGGGTCAAATTGATCGCCTGTTGTTACTCGAAAAGCTCCCTGGAACGATTGTCTTCAACGGAATCGGAGGCATAACGGCCTGACGGCTTTCTCAAACGGGGCATGCGTGTCAACAGAAATTTCCGACCGTTATGCCGCAAATGCATGATATGGCCGCCCGCTTCGATCACGGCTGGAGCGATCAGATGATGCCTGTGGCAGTTGTAAGGATTCTCTTCTGCGCACAAGAGCACCACACGATGATCAATCGCGAGTTCCATGACACGGCTGATCCCGATTCTGAAGGCGGCCCGGGCAGCGAGAGTTGGCCAGTCGATGACCGTGCCGGGGGACGGTTTCCTGCCGTCGGGATATGCGCCGAGATACTTGCCGCCGAAACGGTACGAAAACCCGATGGATGTCAGAACGGATTCTAGATTCTGCTTGCTGAACTGCGGCGCGATTCGGCTGTAGGGAATGCTCCGCACATCGATGACCGTGTCGATTCCGTTAACGGTCAGATGCCGGATCAGTTCGGACATTTTCAGTATGCTGTGACCCATCGTGAAAACAACCGGGGGAGGAGGCCGGTCGGGATATTTGCGTAACGCTTCCTCGGGGATGATGATCCGGGAGTTCATGATTCAATTATAAATGAACTCGGCCGGGCTCGCCATGTCCGCATGGTCGGTGTCCTGCACATCGGTGAAGGCTGCGACCGGGAATGCGCCGTGTTCAGTTCAGATAGCCCAGCGCACGCAGTTCCGACTCGAATTTCTCCTGTGAAGCGCTTTCCTTCTGCGATCCGCGTGCCGGCATGAGTCGCTTTCGGGCGATCATATCGCTCTGGTAAATCTCTTTTTTTTCCGTTCGCGACACCGCCAGATCCTTTCCTGTCTTCTCCTCATACGCGCGCCGCATTATGTCCAACCTGTCAACCGACGAGTCACGCAGATTCACAGTCTCCTCGGGATCGACACTCAGATAATACAGTTCGTCGTTCTCGGGTTTGTCCCGCAGAATCAGACTCCATTCTTCATCCGTGCTGAAAGCCTCATCGGTGGTCTCAGTCAGACGGGCACGATTTGCGGGAAATGTGCCAGCACTCGAATCAGCAAGATGCAGATCGATTCCCTGCGCAGAAGCCGGAGGTTGGATATTGACGAGTTCGAGTATGGAGGGCATGAGATCGATAACTTCCACCGGTTCCGGCCGGAGTTGCGGACGATGTCCCGGAAAGTAAACCAACAGCGGGATTTTCAACTGCTTCTGATACAATTGACTATGACCGACGTAGCCTCTTTCCCCGAGACTTTCTCCGTGGTCGGAGAACACGGCAACAACGGTTTCATCCATCAGATCGAGTTGTTGGAGTGAGAAAAAAAGCTGGGAAAGCACGGCATCGCATTGTCTGATTTCCGCTTTGAACAAGGCGCGGTTTTCATGCTTCAGCCTTGCCGTTTTTTCCTGCTCGTAGGAAGCTCCGATGGGAATCTGCGGGATACGGTTTTTTTGGAGGTGGGTCAGGAATTCTTCCGGAGGATTATAAGGCGCATGAATGTCGTACCCATGTAAGAAAACGAAAAACTTCCTGTCCCTGTCCTCCTGGATGAACTGAAGGGTTTTGACAATGTTTTTCGTGAATCCGCCCCCGCTGTCATCGTAGATGTCGAAGCCGATCTGATGCCCCAGGTGATTCGACAGCCAGCCTCCGTCGACGAACGCGCCGGTTCACCAACCGCCACGTTGTAACTGCCCCGCCAATGTTTCCGTCTGAACCGGTATGTTCCGGTGTTGGGCGAAGATGTACCGTGAGAGGAAGATCGCCCGGTGGGAAAAAAACGTCGAAGGCGCCTGCGTCATGACGTCGGTAAAGTTGATGGAATCCCGACTGAGGCTGTCCAGGAAGGGTGAAACCGGATCAGGCATCCCGTTGAACCCGACGAAATCAACGCGAAGCGAGTCGATACTGATACAGATGACGTTGAAATTGGACGGATTGGACGGCGAATGCCGGATGCAGGCAGTTATACCGGAAATCAACAGACAGATACTGAGCATTCGGACTGCGAACCCGGGGAAGGAACCCCAGGTCGGATAGAAATGTGCCTTCTGATCGCTCATCTGGAAAGATCCAGTGCCTTCAGTATTTTTTTCCCCAGGCTCTTTGCGCTGCGTTCGAAAAGCTGCATGGTCGCCGCCGGATATTTTTCGCGATCACCCTGACTCAAATCGGATTTATAAATGTTGGTTCGTGTGTCATGTTCCGATATTTTGATCCTGTCGAGTTCGGAGACCTGGCCATCCGCGGTGGTCATGATCTGCCACTCCAGAGTGAATTTCATCGTGCTTGTCAGTTCCTTCCGTTTTTTGTCACCGATGATGTCACTCTCGGTCTCGGTCAATGTAAAATCCAGCACATTCCCGAAGATGACGGCATCGACATGAAGAGATTCTGCGATTTTTCCGGCTTCCTGGGAGGTGATGGCGTTCTTGGGTCGGCTGACGGTTCCGGTTGCGGCCAGAGTCTGGTCCAACGGGAGCACCGGAATCCTGCATCGTTCCGCAAGCGATTCGATCAGTTTGGCATGAATCACACGTGCGGCATCCGGGTCCAGGCCGGTCAATGGCAGTACCGCGATACTTTTTACGGAGCCCGGGACAAGCGGTTCCGATTTGTTTGCACCGGAAACAGCATCGGGCGTTGAAGCGAACAGGCACACACACATGCTGATGGACACCAATCTGGTAGGCGACATCCGACCGTCCTCCTGAAACAACCGAAATGATTCAATTCGGTGCTTCCATCAGCTTACGAGCTTTAACATCCTTTTACAAGAAAGGCTCTGTTCGTGCATGGACTCGAATCCTCCTGTCTTTACCCGCACGAGGATGAGGAGATGCATGACGCGATGTCTTGTGGCATAATCATCATCGATGAATGCAGCATGGATCGCCCAACAATTCCTGACCCATCCCGACGACTGGATGGTGCTGTCACCCTCGCCGACGGCGGGACTCGGAATGATCGTCCGGAAAGTGCCGGCATGGCTGGTTCGATCCACGGGTCATGGCGAAATGGACATCGTCGGGCGTCCGGTTTGGCAGGGGATCGGGAAATTGGGCGAGATCTTTGAAACGCTCTCGAAAGAATTACTCGGATCGCAGCTCTCCGTTCAGGACCACACGGTCGAGTTCCGGGACCGGGACGAACATCGTCACCGTCTGCGAATCAAGGCAATTCGATTGTCTCTGACTTCTCCGCTTCCTGATGAGATTCTTCAGTTGATCCCGCCTCCGTACCCAACACATGCCGTATTGATGCGGTTGTTCGACGAGATTATTCCTATTGAGCCGGTTACCGGGCATTACCGCGAAGCAGTTCGTCACGGGATCGTCGGGATCAGTGACCCGGTGCTTCGAATGATTCGTCGTATCGAACAATATGGCCCCTCGGATGCGTCTGTGCTGATCCAGGGTGAGACCGGCACGGGTAAAGAGCTTGTGGCGCGAGCGCTTCACTCGGTGAGTAGCCGTGCGGGGCGTGCCTTTGTCGCGATCAACTGCACGGCACTCAATGAGGAGCTCTTTGAATCCGAACTGTTCGGCCATGAACGTGGATCCTTCACCGGAGCGTTCAAGACGCATAAAGGTCGATTTGAGCGTGCCGACAAGGGGACGTTGTTTCTGGACGAAATCGGGGATATGCCGCAGCGGTCCCAGGCCAAGTTGCTCCGAGTGCTCGAAAACCAAACGATCGAGCGCGTCGGAGGTGAATCCGAAATCTTCGTCGATGTGCGCATTATCACGGCAACCAATCTTCCCCTCGAACGCGCGATCTCGCGTGGCCAATTCCGCCCCGATCTGTTTCATCGCCTCGCCATACTCCGAATCCATGTCCCCCCTTTACGCGAGCGCACCGGGGATATCCCTCTGCTGGTCGACTTCTTCCTGGATATGCTCAATAGACGGTACCGAAAGAACATCCGAAAAGTATCGCCCGATGCTCTCCGAACACTCGAATCATATCATTGGCCCGGAAACATCCGGGAGTTGCGGAATGTCATTGAGCGAATCTACGTGGAAACCCAGGGAACCGTGATCAGCCGGAATAACTTCCGCGAGTGGGAAGACGAACGCGAGTTCCTGATGGCGGGGCAGTGGGGGATTCCGCACTTTGAGAGTCAGCATCTGATCAGAGCGCCATTTGAATCGTATGACGGGAGGGCTTTCGAGGGGAACGGGCCTGTCCATGAGGTAATTCCCGGGATCCAGGCGATGGCGCCGCGGTCAACACTCCGGGATGAACCCCTCGCATTGCCCGCGGCACCGCATGTCAACCCGACAGAAATCTCTTCTGCAATGCCGTCGACACAACGCGGAATACCGTTCGACGTGACCGATGAACAACTCATCAAAGCCTTCCACGCAAACAACGCAAACATGACGGCGACCGCCCGGGCGCTCGGAATCCACAAGGCAACTCTCTACCGGATCCTTAAGCGGCGGAATTTATCGCGGCGCACATTGTCCGGTTGAACCTGACAGAATGGAGTGTTGCGGATCAGGGTAGTTCGCCGAGACGGGCGAGCATATCCGATCGAATGGAATCGACTAGTCGGATGAGTGCATTTTTGTCCAGATCGAGAGTCGACACTTCGGGCGAAATCTCGATCCGGATGGTTCCGGGTGAGACCCCCATGCTGCCGGGCGGGATCCGATCGTACGAATTGAAGATCGTCATGGGGACGAAAGGCGCGCGGGATTGGAGAGCCAGATAGACCACCCCGTGTTTGAAACGACCGAGTTTACCAGTGCGCGTGCGGGTTCCTTCCGGAAATATAATGATCGATTCGTTCTTCAGTTCGCTTGATGTCCCTTCGATGGTCTCGAAAGCCCGCTCACGGTTATCCCGGTCGATCGGTATGTATCCGGCCGCTTTCATCGCGGGACCGACCAGCGGAATCCGGAAAAGCTCCCGTTTCGCAATCCACTTGAATGGAATCGGCAGAAAGCCGGAATAGGCGAAGATATCGCACCAGCTTTGATGATTCGAGATCAGAATGGCGTGGTGATCCCGCGGGAGATTATCCAGGCCGACCAGTTCGACTCGAACGCCCATGACCCGGAGCAGAAAGCGGCCCCAGAGTTTGCCGTGCCATTGAACGAGCCGTTCGGAGCGGGTCAGAAGAAAGGAGACGAGTGAGGAGAGAGCGAAGAAGGCGGTTCCGATCAGGCCGACTGTCCAGGCAAGTCCTGTTCTGAAGTAACTGATACCGGGTTGCTTCGGAGCGAAAGTCAGCCGCGATGTCACTTTTTCTCGGATGGTTTCACGGGCGTGAATAGAATCACTTCATCCGGTGGGGTGTCCGTTACTTTCATTTCTTTGCTGGCTTTCCAGAAAGCGCGCTCGAGATTTCCTTCCGGGGTGATTTTCCATCGGTAATGCTCGACACCTCCCGGAACGACGCCCTGCACCATCACGTGTTCGGCGTTGGGCTCACCGAGAAACATTCTGGACCAACCGTCGCTTTCGAATGAATAGATCAGATACTGTCCGACACCCCAGTTGAAGGTCATCATGAGCCGGGATTCGAAGGTGATCTTGCCTGCTGAATCGCGGATGACGAGAGTTCCGGAGAGGAACTGGTTGTTGAGAATGCGTTCAAAGGAGAGTTCGGAATGCAGAGGGCCGTTCTCGTTTTTTATATCGTTGACCCATTTGTTTGCCGCGAACCGGTCGAGCAAAGCATTGCAGTCTTTCTTGAATTGCTCCCGCTTGGCTATCTCTTCGGGATTCAAAGGCTTGGTTGGCGCCGGCGGAGCAGCCTGGGCAAAAAGCGGAGATGCAGCAAGCATGAACAGCACCGTGGAAATCAATACCAGTCTCACCAATCTCATGATCCGTTCCTCCTTGACAAAGAGTTCATTCCAGTTGTCTAAGGTAAGAGTTTTCCTGCAGGAAAACAAGTACGATGTGATCCGAGCAAACCGTGGTATACTGCCGCTATGACACTGACGCGATACCTCGCACTGACATGGACGGCCACCCGCTGGTTTTCCTTTCCAGCATCCGTAGTCTCAGCTTTTCTCGGGGCCGCAACCGCCTGGAGTTCGTCGCATGCGACTCTTCACTGGGGTCACCTCCTCCTGACGGTTCTAGGGGTGATGAGCATGCATGCGGCCGCGAACATTTTCAACGACTATTTCGATTTTCGCAGAGGCGTGGACAGAACAGGGACATACGGGTCATCCGGTGTCCTGACGGCCGGACGCATTTCTCCGAAAAGCCTGTTCCTGATCGGAATCCTGTTCAACGGTCTGGCCGCAGCGATCGGGGGCTATCTTTTTCTTGCATCCGGGCCATGGGTTCTATGGCTCGGACTGATCGGCGCCGTGTTGGCATTTGTTTATACCTGGGGTCCGGAACTCAAGTATCGAGCTCTGGGCGATCCCGCCGTTTTCATCGCGTTTGGCTCCCTCATCGCTCTCGGCGCATACTACGTACAGACATCCCGACTGAACTGGGAACCCGTTCTGTTCTCCATCCCGCTGGGGCTCCTGATCGACGCCATTCTTCACGGAAACAATCTCAGAGATATCGACGACGATGCTCAGGCAGGGGTCGTCACCCTGGCCGGGCATCTCGGCGTTCGCGGTGCTCAGCTCTTTTACTACAGTCTGGTCGGCGGTGCCTATCTGACGGTAGCGATCCTGATGTTCGGAATGAATCTTCCCTGGACATCGGCCATCGTGATAGTCTCCGTCCCGATCGCCTGGCGAAATGTCCGGCTTGTGGTGAACATCCGGACGGTTTCGCGTGAAGAATTTGCACCGATCGACGCCATGGGCGCTCAACTCGAACTCGTATTCGGCTGTCTGCTTGTTGCCGGAATCGTCCTGGGACGTTGGATATGAGAGCCGATCAAGGAAGGATTCATGAATCGAATTGAGAAACTGGGCCGTTTGGCCCGGACATTTTTTCACTACAGACTCGGATCTCCAAACCTACCATACGCCCCGCTCCGGATGTGGGTCGAATCGACCAACCAGTGCAATCTCAGATGTAAAGTCTGTCCAAACTCGACCGATATGACGAGTGTGAGGGGAAACATGGGAATGGATCTCTATCGATCCATCATCGCTCAGACGCAGGGATGCGTGAACGATTTCAATCTGTCGCACCGGGGCGAACCGCTTTTCCACCCGGAACTCGAAACGATGGTGGCACTGGCGAAACAGGCCGGAATCGGCAGCCGGATCCACACCAACGCGACCTGTCTGGATCGGGATCGATCGAATCGACTGCTGCATGCCGCGCCTGATCTCGTTTCATTCAGCTTCGACGGTTTCGACAAGACGTCCTACGAGTCGGTTCGGGTGGGTGGTATCTTCGAGGTTACCCTGGAGAATATCGAATACTTCCTTGAAGAAAAACGTCGACTGGGCATCGATAAACCCTACACGATCATCCAGATCATTCTTCCGGATGATGCAACGCCTGATTATCGTGACCATCTGGAACGATTCGGGGCGGGATTCGAATCGAAGGGGCTTGATAAGTTCTACATCAAGAAACCCCATAATTGGGGCGGCAACACCCCCGGAGTTCTCAGGAAGGAAGTCGGCTACATTCCCTGCACGTTTCTCCACTACTCGATGACGGTCCTTTTCGATGGAACGGTTTGCCCGTGCCCGCAAGACTGGTATGGATCCATGCCCCTGGGAAATCTCAATAAGCAATCACTCGAAGAGATTTGGAATGGTAAGCCCTATGCCGAATTGCGGATGCGGATGCGCCGACGCGATCTCGACGGGTTGCTCTGCAGCAATTGCGATCGTGTGTTTCGTCCGTCTTTTATGGGTATTCCCACTGAAAATCTCAAGGCATTCTTTGGTGAAACCGTGGCTGGATATCGTCTTGTACGCAAGATCATCCGGCGCTGATCGTCCATGACTCTCCGCATTTCGGTCATCATCCCAGCGCGAAACAACGTCGAGACGCTCGAGCGATGTCTGAAAGCCGTCCGGGCTGCAGTCCAGGGGCAGGACAGCGAAATCATCGTCGTGGACGATGCGTCGACCGATGCAACTCCTGAAGTCGTGCAGGCCAGTGGGTGCCGGTTGCTTCGATCCGCGGAACACATCGGCGCTGCCGCGGCTCGCAACCTCGGCGCGCGACACGCATCCGGCACTGTGTTGATTTTCACGGATTCCGATATTGTCATAGCGTCGGATGGCATCGAGCGAGCGTTGCGGTTCATGGCAGCGAACGGTCTGGATGCAATGATCGGAATGCTCGATGAAACCACTCCTGTAATGAATTTTGCATCCCGGTATGAAAATTTCTACATGCATCGACACTACGCCATGCATGCCCCCGACATCGCGATTTTTTACACATCGTTTGCGGCGATACGTGCATCGGTCTTTGAACGATTCGGCGGATTCGATCCTCACTATCGTGGATCGTCGATCGAAGACATGGAATTCGGCCAGCGCCTCGTCACAGGGGGCATTCGGATCCGGATCGATCACAGTCTCCGCGTGACACATCTCAAACGCTTCTCGATCACATCACTTCTGCATATCAATTTTCGCAAAGCACTCGGGACGATTCGAATCCGGCTTCGCAATCTGCAATCTGGAATACCGACGCCTGATCTCGTTGCTCCTCCACGAGCGTTCATTGCGGGCATTCCTCTGATCGGTCTGACCTGGCTGACCCTCGTCACGGGGGTATTCTTCAGCAAGCCGATTCATGTTGTCTGGGGCTTGCTGCCGGTCGGAATGATCGTTTGGATGAATCGAAGCTGGTTGACCTATCTCGGTCGGGTAGCCGGACTCGGGTTCGCATGCAAGGGTGCTCTGCTCATGCTGATGAATTTCACGGCCTATCTCCTGGGGATTTTGGTCGGGATCGCAGGCTTCTTCGCGGGGAAACGCTATTGAATCTCCGACTCATGCTCAAAGCACTGCGGTATGGCAGTTATGTGCTTCACAAGCGAAACAGACCACCGTTCTATCTGATTCACTTCGTCACCGAACGCTGCACGGCCAACTGCCGCCATTGCTTTCTCGATCGGGAACACACCGAACGGACGGGTCGAGAGTTGACGATCGACGAAATCGAAACGATTGCACGGAAACTGAAGCGGCTCCTTTTCGTTTTTCTGACCGGAGGTGAACCGTTTCTGCGCGACGATCTTCCGGAGATTGCCCAAGCGTATCATCGGTATGCAGGTGTCCAGAAAATCCAGTGTCCGACCAACGGATCGCGTCCGGATGAGGCGGTTCGGTTCGCCCGGATTGTGGCAGGCTCCTGTCCGGATCTCCATGTTTCCGTGACGGTTTCGTTCGATGCCGTGGGTGAGAAGCACGATGCGAGCCGGCGAACACCGGGATTGTTCGAACATACGGTTGAAACATTCAAGCGCCTCAAGGAAGAAGAAAAGAAGTGGCCCAATTTCAATGTCAATGCAACAACGACGGTCTCGGCATTCAACCAATACGACCTGGATGACCTGTATCGATTCGTCCGCGAAACTCTCGGGTGCCAGAACTACTTCAACACCCTTGTGAGGGGCATGCCAAGGGATCCGTCGACTCGTGAGGTCGATATCGATTTGTTCGAACAGTTCAACGACAGGTTGGAACGAGGATTGATCGAGGAGGGGATGCGTGGTTATCAGCGGTTTGCGTTTGCAGAGTTTGTCAACGCGAAGAATCTGATCAGTCGGCGCATGATTGCGGAGGTGGCGCGCAGCGGGGCGTATCAGACCCCGTGTTTTGCAGGGCAGATCGCCGGAGTGATGTATTCAAGAGGTGAAATCTACCCCTGTGAGTTGCTCGATCACCCATTCGGCAACATCCGGGATTTCGATTATGATCTTCAGACGTTATGGAGATCCGCCGAAGCGGAGGACATCCGGCGGTTCATTAAAAATTCGCGATGTGTGTGTACGCACGAATGTTTCACGACTTTGAACATTCTGTTCAACTGCCGATTTCTGCCACGTCTGATCGGGAGTTCGATCCGGTTGAAGCTTGGCCGGAAACGACGATATCGCGTCAGCCCATGACCTTGGTGTAATGATCGATAAATCCGGTTGCGCCGGTGTTTTTCAGGAACGTCACGAGCGAATCGTATTTTTTCTGATCAGTCGGCAGATAAGGCTTCGCCGCTTCCTTCGCCTTTTCGTACAGAGAGGAATCGTAGGTTTCGGGAAGCGCGATCTGAGCCATCAACTCGATCCGTTCCTTGCGGATCATCAGGAAACTGTAGTTGGCATCCACGCACAGGAACTCTTCGCCTTTATCAATCAATGGCAACACAGCGAAACGATTGGATACGAGCCTGGCCTTTGCCTTTGCCTTGAACTGGTCCTTTGCCATAACAAACTCCTTTTTTGAAGCGGCGCCACAGGGCGATCCGCCGGATAAGCGCACAATACTTTATTGATTCGAACTCGTCCGGTCAACAGATTTCGTTCCGAAACCATCCCTGCCGCTCCCGGGATACGCATTTGTAACGCCTTCTCAGTTGAATCATCCAATACTTGCAGGCGCTCCTCAACCGCCTGGTCACGGAAAAGGAGAACCAATGAAAACCTGGCACTTGATCGCATTCATCGCCGCTTACCTCGCACTTCAGATCTGGATTCTGCCTCGTTTCGGAATCGAGACCTGACTCTCAGGATTATGCGGAAGGTCTTCCGAACAATCTCGTAATTCCCGATCAATCACCGATACCCAGTTCGATGAACTGATCAGAACGTCCTCGTTGCCTGTCCTGGTCGATTTTCATGCGCAATGGTGCGGTCCGTGCAAACGTCTGGCTCCAATGATCGACGATATTTCAGAGCAATATGCCGGGCGGCTGACCGTGGCAGCGATTGATGTCGATCATAATCCGGAAACTCCGCGCCGGTTCAATATCAGCGGAGTTCCCACGGTCATGCTATTCCACCAGGGCAAACTCATCCGCACATTCTCCGGGTTGCAGAATCGATCCGATTACATTGCCGCGGTCGAAAATCTTCTCGAGTCCGTTAGGATAAAGTCATAAGCGATCATCGGTCGATACGCTGATACCGGCAGCAGCAGTCGGTCCGCTTGACATGACGCACCGATTACCCGACGATACACACTGCCATGAAGATACTTCGTACGCTGCTCGCACACCGCTGGATCATCGTCGCAGTCGGTCTCGTTTTTTTCTTCTTCCGCACACCGCGTTTGTTCGGATGGGATGAATCCTTCTATGTGGCGCAATTCGCATCGATCGTGTCGGACCGCGATCTGCTGTTGCATGATGAACTCCTTGGATTCCCGAATGAATTCCCCGAGATTTTCCGGAGCCTGACCATCATTCTGCATGGGGGTGCGATTCAGAATACCTTCAGTATCGGACCGGCTCTTCTCTGGCTGCCTCTCGCAATCGCGTTTCCAGCCGAGGCGTTCGATCCTCCGGGTGAGTTATTCCAGTCGGCGATCGCCCCGCTGTCGATGCTGATGGTCGTCATTCTGCTCATCGCGCTCTTTGGCCTTCTGCGCCGCAGTGATGCCTCAATCGATCTCGCCGGAGTCACGGTTCTCTGCGTGTTCTTCTCAAGTCCGCTGGCTTTGTATGGAACCCGCTTCTATCTCAATTCTCATCTGCTGAGCGCACTCTTCGCCACGCTGCTGGCCCTGTCCCTGAGCAGTTGCGTCAATCGGCCTGGTATCATCTCCGGCGTCACGTTCGGCCTGATCGGCGGATGTCTGGTGATTGTGAGGTGGCAGGAGGCCGTCATTCCGGTCGTCGTAATGTCGGCACTGATATTCCGGATGCAACGGAGCGGGACAATCCCGCGCGGGAGCGATGCGATCGGTTTTTTCGGGGGCATCGCGGGATCGGGACTCCTGGTGGCCGCGGTTCAGTGCGCGGCATGGAAAATCCAATTCGACTCCTGGCTCCTGATACCTCAGGGAAGCGGGTACATGCTGTGGACGCGCCCAGCCATCATCCCATTTCTCTTGAGCGGATTTCATGGCTTCCTCCCGTGGGCGCCCGGTCTGTTTCTTGGATTTGCCGGCTTGTATCTCCCGTTTTCCCGCACAGACTCTCCTTTCCATCGCCTGCTGATCAGCTCCGGTAGAATCCTGGTTCCGATTTCGATTTACATTTCTGCTGCGTCGTTCGACTGGTGGGGCGGCGCGTCCTTCGGCCCGAGACGCATGTGTTCGATGATCCCATTTGCCGCAATCGGGTTCCTGAGGCTGCTTCGGAGGATGAAAGTCGCTTGCCGCTGGATCTCCATCCCGATCCTCCTCCTGTGGGCGATTCTGCTCATGGGCGCCTACACGAAAAATCTCGACGATCTCACGATGCTCCTTTTCGGGAAACCGGATCCGTCGACCATCCAATTACCGGATCTGTACGAGCAATCCCACTGGCGCAACCGATGGATGGTCTGGGAGGAGGGGATTCAGAAGATCCTGAAACCCGGTTTTACCCTGACGCACAAGCCGGTCGCACGAGACCGCGTGATCGGGTTCACGGTCGTCTGTCTGGTATGGGCTTCCTGCGGCGTTTTCAAATGGATGAATCGGCGGTTTACATGGATCAAGCATATGATGCTGTCGACGGCGCTGGCGAGTATCGCCGCGATTCTGATCTGGCTGCTGGTGTTCTGTCCGCGCAATCTCGTCTGGAATCAGGCATGGCTTGGTATCCTTCATGGAGCGCCGATCGAACATGCTCCGAAACCATTTCCTCCTGGCGTTGCCGATGCGGCTCATCTGATCCAGGGCATCCGTTCCTTTTATCTGTCGGATTGGGAGGCTTGCACACGATCCATCGGACGGATTTCGGATCCAACGTCCCGTCGCCTCGATCTTGATGCGGTCGTGCGGTTTGTTCAATCGACTGAAAATTATGAGGAAATCGGGTCGAGTCTTTTTGTGAGAGACGATGAACGCGAACTTGTCCAGAAAAACCTGTTGACCTCATCGCCCGAGTCACTCAAGATGATCGATGATGGAAACGGAATCGACCCGGCGAAATAGTGCGTACTCCGGACAACGCATCGAGCGCATCGTTTTTTGGTCCGGGTTGCTTGCTCTCACGTTGCTGCCCCTCGTCGTGATCGCCTCCGTCCGCTTTCCTCCCCTGGTGGATTATCCGGTTCATCTCACCCTGTTCCAGGCCGTCGCTGAAACCAGCGACTCGGATTTCTCCTGTGGCGAATCGCTCAAGTTCGATTGGTTCACCCCATACAGCGCGGTCTACCTTCCGGCACGATGGCTGGTTCCACTCATCACGGCCGAAGGGTATGCCAAGTCGCTGATCGGATGGTATTTCATTCTGACGCCTCTTAGTTTCATTTTCCTGCTGCACGCAGCCGGCAGGCCCCGAAACTATGCACTTTTCATCCCGCTGATGCTGTTCAATTTCAATTTCTCGTGGGGGTTTCTACCGTTTCTTGCCGCTATCCCTCTGGTGTTCATTTCCCTCGCGCTGATCATCCGGACGGGGGACTCGGACTGGCGTGGATGGTCGCTGCTGTACAGCCTGGCGATGCTCCTTATATT
The DNA here is from genome assembly GCA_964472395.1 of uncultured bacterium. Lineage (GTDB taxonomy): Bacteria > CSSED10-310 > CSSED10-310 > CSSED10-310 > CALFER01 > CALFER01. The sequence goes on from CAYYMM010000042.1 coordinate 19,505, forward strand.
CACGATGCACCTGTTCGCGTGGATGATCGCGCTGCTCCTGTCATGTGCCGCCGCCCTGGCAACCCCGAGATCGCAACGGTTGCGCGCAATCGGTGCGTGTGTCATCGCGAATCTCCCGGCGGGTATCCTGTTTTTCATCTGGAGGAGTCACCTCACGTTCTCCGGAGCGGATGAGGTGTTTCTGAGTAAGAAACTTCAGATTCCGTCTCCGTGGATCAAACTCAAGTATTTTCCTGATTTTGTCATCAGCGGAGACCCGGGCTGGGGAGCGCGATATGTGTTCTTTGCGATGGCTGGCATCGCGATTGTTTACATGATTCTATCCGTGCGCGGAAAACGAACAGTGACGATCCGGTGTGGGATCATCGTCTTTTGTATGGTGCTGGCATATTTTCTCTGCCCATATTCCAGTCTCACAGCAGTCTGGCTGTTCAATCGGCTCGCATTTTTCGTTGCAGCCGCTAGCTTACTGCTTCTGCCGACTCATACTCGAAAACGAGTGTATGCGGATGGGGTGCTGATCCTGGCTGGACTTAGCCTGAACATTCACATGGCGGACCTGTATTATCGGTTCGATGCGGAAGCGTCGCCGGCGTTCGACTGTATCAGCCATGCGACACGGCCCGAGCGTCTGGCCTGTATCATGACCGATACGCGCAGTCGATTCACCGATCATAGCGTCTACGATCATATCGATCAGTTTGCTCAGGTGATGGGAAAGGGATGCGTCATCAATCCGTTCGCGCTCCTGTCACACATGCCGATCCAATATCCTCCGGACTCGATCGATGAGAAAGATCGGATGCAGATCCGCCCGGGAAGGCTGCCCGACGCCGATCAGATTGGGTATTTTGATGCCTTTCTGGTGCGCGTGACCGGCCCGGAGATGATCGAGGAGATCGCGAGATCCGTGTCGAGCCGAGGGGCGCAACCGACGATCAGGCACCAAAGTGCTCGATGGGTTCTGCTGGGTAAACAAGAGGTGCTCCGATGACGGGTCCAGGAGGATCACTTCGACATCTGCCTGGTTATCTCGGCGCCGGTATCGTTCTGTTCATGGGAGCGCTTCAGGCATACAGGATATTCCCGGATCGACGATTCGGGATCGCGGTCGTGTTGCTGTCGATTATCATCGCTGTGGTGCGGTCGTTTCGCTCCGGATCCGATGCCGTCGGCTGGTTCTGCATCGTCATCGGGTTGAACTCACCTCCTTTTTGTGAATTGCATGTCGAGCGCGACATCTGGGGACTGATTGCATCGCTGGTGCTTTTCTTCCTTGTATTCCGAAAAGACGGCATGGAGATCTCAATACCCGATATCCGGATCTTCGCGCTCTATGGCGCATTCTGTCTGTGGAGTCTAATCGTCTGCGTCAGTTCCGTTTACCCTCACGCTGCGCTGAAACAAGCCGTTCTGTTCGTTTTCTATGGGCTGCTGTTCCTGGCTGGAACGGCGCTTCTCGATTCCGAATCCCGGCGTCGGATACCTGAAGACATGATCATGATGATTCTGTCGTCCCATATCCTGTTCGCAGTCTGGGCCATGTTGGACCGGGTTGCGCATCTCGGATGGCGGGAAGGCTTCGGATTCCGATGGTTTGTGTATCATCGTCATCCGAACTACGTTATCTTTCCGTTGTTGATCGGCATCCCGTTTCTTCTCGGCATTCTCACATCGGACTCTTCGCTGCGACGTCGGCGAACGGCGGCTGGCATTCTCCTGGGGTCCGTGATGTATCTGCTCACAGGATCATTCTCCCGGACCGGTCTGATCGTGCTGCTTGTATACATGATGATCGGCATGATGTGGGTCCAGAAGAAACTGACGCGGAAAATGCGATACAGGATCCTGGGTTTGCTGATACTCGTGGTGGTGGTTGGAGTTTCATTGAATACGAAGATGGTCAGCCGTCTGACCTCATTCGCATACTTGAATCTCGATCCCCGATTGCGTGCATGGGAGGCGTTCATCGATCTGGCAGCGGATCGGCCGGTATCCGGTTACGGACTCGGCACGAATCGATACATCTTCCCTCAAGCCTGGGCCTTTCTTTTCCCGCTCGAACCACCCACCCGCCAGTTTCTGGTCGAAGCGCACAATGCCTATCTGGATATCCTGGCAGGGACCGGGTGGCCAGGATTGCTGCTGTTCACGGGCTTTCTGTTTTTAATGCTCCGGCGAGTAATTCGCTCAAAAGAACCCGGGTTTCCACACATCCTTATGATGACTGTAGGCCTGATCATTGATCTGGGTTTCAGTTTTCGGTTTCATGCGCATGACACCGGAACATGGCTGATGGTCTTCATGATCTGGATCCTGGTTCAGACCGGGACGGATGCGGTTCACCGCTGTCGCATCTCGACCTATGCATTCCGGTTCGGTTCATTCGCAGTCGTTTTACTGGCGGCGGCACCCTATATGGGTGAGGTTTGCAGCGCCAAAGCCAGGGCTCTGTTGCCCCAGGGGGACTGGCCATCGATCGGACGCTGGTATCGCGCTGCGGCGTCGATCGAACCGCTGAATGCGCACCCCTGGTATTATCTCAGCCTGTGTGCTGATCAGGAGCGCCGCCCGGCAGATGCGCTTTTGAATCTGAAGGTCGCGGTCGAATTGTGTCCGAATTATGCGTTTTATCGTCATTTGCTTGCTCAATCGCTCATGCGCCTGAATCGCACGGAACTCGCAACCGAACAGGCGGAAATCGCTGTGGATCTGGAACCGTTTGATGCTGAAGCGAAGTACCGGATCACGGCTTCGGTGCTCAATCAGATAGTTACGAACTTTGATCGCTCTGACCTGCATGCTGCTATCGCGGTGAGTGTCAATCCAGGAATCGCTGCAGACTCTGTGCTCAGGAATAGCGGAGTCGATCTGCAGAAACTCGTCGTGGAAAACTTCGCCAACGTCGACTATCTGACCGAATACCGCGAACTGCCTCAGAATTTTCTGTTTTTTTCACGATCCTTGCTCAAATCGTTCGAATCGTTCATTCCACCCGACGAGTTGATACAATGGTGTCATCAGTTGGTTACTCTAGTGCCGTCGCTAGAAGCCGGAACCGGAGTCGTATCGTATCTGATCCATGCCGGCCAGTACGCTGAAGCCGAGAAGGTTCTGTATCGATTAATGGTTCGGTTTGGAGAAGAACCGACATTGCTCCTTCATCTGGCGTACATTTCCTACAAGAATGATGATCTGGAAATGGCGGGGTTTCTTGTCGATCGAGCGAATCGGAGGTGGCGGCATCTGTCTCTTGACAACCTGATCGGTTACAAGATGGCTGCAGCCATCCTGGAACGACTCGGGAAACCAGAGGAAAGTGCTGAATATCAGCAGAAAATCGCGTGGCTCGAAGGCGGAGAACTCGATCGACAGAAGCGAGATCTCACAATCCATACCGGCGGCCGCGATTCGGCCCTTTACGATCTCGATCAACTCTTTGTCGGGACTCCGTGAGTCATGTGACGCAGAATGTTCGCAAGCATCCTGTCCGACATGTCCTCCCAGCTTTTCGATCGGGCGAATGCGATACGCGCTTGTGCAGCGGCAGGTGTATCCGATTCGAGATTTTTCCGGACGAGTGTGCAGAACTCCTCGTGTGACCGGGCGATATCCGTCAATCCCGTGTAGAAACGTTCGACATCGGGAACCGCGGTTGAGACGACCGGGCGTCCCGAAACCAGATACTCGAGAATCTTCACGGGATGGATGTCGCGGGTCACGTCGTTGATGACATAGGGCATCAGACACAGATCGAACGCCTTCAGATAGGAGGGCAAATCGCGGTATGAACGGATCCCGAGCACGTGAATGTTGGGCGGCATGGGCTTCATCCGAAATCCCGGCTGGTCTGTCGAATTGAATACCGATGCCCATCGCGGTTCGAAATCACTCAGGCCAAAATCCGCCATGATCGGACCGATCAGGACGATGGATGCATGAGGCATGGCATTCGCCAGGTGAACGATGAGGTCGGCATCGATCCGTTCGTTCAGAGCACCGAAATAGCCCAGGATCGGACGGGGAATCGAGCGGATATCTTCCGGAAGCGGAATGTCTGTCAAGTTCGCTTTCGAGAAATGATCTGTTTCGACGCCGCACGGGATATACTCGATCTCCGGATGCATACCGCGTTTCTTCTCAGATAGACTATACGTGCCTGTAAAAACGGTTTGTGCCGCTGAAAACAGACGTCTTTCGCGCGCTGCCGCATCGGGCGGGGCCCATGATGTCGAGATAAAGTCGTCGATCACATCGTAAACGACCATTCTCCACAGAGGGTGACGGGCGATGCCGTCTGCAAAAGGCGTGTTGCTGATGAGAACCGGGCGCGAGAGATTCTGATCATGCAGAAGGTCAGAAATGTGGTCTATTATGATCGGATCATTCATCCGGCTGATCCACGAATTGGTTTTTCCACCCGGAAGCACATGCGGTTGAAGTACGAACAGAGATTCATGGATGCAGCGGAGGACGGGATGATGGTGCCCGGATTCAATGTGTTGAATACCGATCGGATCGACATAGATCACGGGATGCCGGCGCGCCAGCCGTTCGGCGAAGTGTTGGGGGCGTTGCCACACGCCATCCCAAGGAATGATAGAATAGAGCACGAAAGTCGGAGATCCTTCCGGAGGAATTGCCCGGAGCAGTCGCCGGTAGGTCGCACCAATCGATCGCCCCAGGCAGCCTGCCGCTCTTACAATCGTTCTGAAACTCCGGAAACCCGATTTCATGGCGAGTCGGACAGCCTATCGGCGAGCGTCCATCCGGCGTCGAGAGAGTGGTCCATGTTATAGTACTGCCACTCGGCGAATCGCCCGACGAGGTGGATCCCGAATGTTTTGTAAAAATGCCTGATCCGATCGACACGCGCTGTCATGTCATCCGTCGGCACCACATAACCGAAAGGAATCGTGATTGTATCAATACACTCGATCACATCGTCTTGGTCGATGAGTCCCGCTGCAATTGCATCGCTCACGGTTCGATCTCCGGACCGGTCCGGATCAACACGCTTCGATTCCGATGTTGTGATCTCGGCGGTGAACGAAAACGATCCCGGCGGGCAGACGTTCGGCGAGGCATTTCCTTGAACGAAGATCCGATGGAAAAGAAATTCGGGTTCGGGATAGTAAATCCAATGCTTATCAGTGATCTGCGGTCTTCGGACACCAATATTGACGCAGATGACCGGCAGGAAAGCCAGGGAATCCGCGTCCAGTCGCAGTGTTTCGGGGATCGAGTCAGTAATCTCGACCAACTTGGGGAGGGGAGAGGTGACGATCAGTTCGGCGAAGCTGTAGGTATCGCCGATCCCGGTATACAGGATGCGATTGACGGGATCGATCCGGGTAACAGGCGAACCAAGACGGATATGAGAAGAGACGGGGAGGGCGAGTGCATCGGCGAGCGACTGCATTCCGCCCGTGCGCGGATACTGGAATCGGGCATTGGGTCCCATATCCCTGCGTCCTTCCGCGAGCGCACCGTCGATGAACTCGGACAATCCCGGCCTGGGAACCCGGCCATCGAGCCATGAGTAACTCATTGTGCGGAGATCTCGTCCCCAGATCTTTTCATTGTATGGAACCATGAAATGACGCGCGATTCCCTTTCCGTACGTTTGCAGGATCCAGTCCAGAAAGTGTGCGGGAGGGGCTGATTGAGGCGCTCGATGGGCTTCGATCAATCCCAGCAGGCATTCCTTGACAACGTCGATCGGGAGTCCGTATGTATTCGCCTGAAACGGATATCGTGTGTATACGCCTTTTGAAAATACCCAGGACTCACGTTGGTGATCGATCAGGTTGTCCGCAAGAAGAGTACGAACCCATGATTGAATACGTGGAATGGATGTGAAGAAGATGTGACCGGCCCAGTCGAATGTGTATCCATTAACGACTTTGGATCGCATGAGACCGCCCGGGCGATCTCCGGATTCGATCAGAATGAAATCCCGGCGCAGTTTATTGGCGACCGCGAGTCCCGCGGGGCCGGCTCCGATGATGATGATGTCGTGTTGTTCCGGCATACAGAAGGCCTCCGTCGGCGTGCAGTATAAAAAGAGACGTCCGGAAATTCCAATAAAATGCGGATGTGCGGTCTACTGGCTGTCGGAACTCAGCTTCTGAACTCCGTAAACGGAGAGTAGATCGTTCATGTTGAGAGTTCGTAGATCCATTGCACCGCCGGTCGTCGGCAGGAGAATGATTTTTTTGCCTGCCAGGGCTTCGGCGATTTTGAGTTTGACCATGACCTCGCCTCCGGTGCCGGCGAGCGCTTTGTTCATTTCCGTGATGCCGCGCGCTTCTGCGACTCCCTCCGTATCGACGGCTTCTGCGATTTTCGCCTGCTGATTGTAATAGGCGTCCGCTGCGATTTTCGCCTGGAGATACTCTCCGTCGACCTTGGCTTTCATCTTGGCGACCTCGCCTTTGGCTTCCTCGAGTTTCTTCCGGTACTCCTCGAGAGCCGCTTTGGCGGAAGACTTGTTCTTCTCGGCCATCTGATCCGCGACCTTCTTATCCTCGATCGCCTTCTGATAGGCCTCGTTGAATCGGTAATCACGGGTGAGGACCTTTTCGACGATGACGCCATAAGGCGTGAGCATGGAGTTGAGTTCGGTGGCAGCTTTCAACGCTTTCTCATCGCGCTTCTCCGCAACATAGAAATCCTCGGTCGATAACTCACCGAACAGATCCCGGGGCCGACTTCGTGTAATGGTCCGGATGACCAGATTGCGGAGTTCGAGATCGTCGCCCGCAACATGGTCCAGAATGTAAGGAGCTTTTTCGGGATCAATCCGATAACTGATGATGACATCGAGCGAGATATCGTTGCCGTCGATGGTTTTAAAAACGAGATCATCCCGGCGTTTCCGTTCGCCTTTTCCCTGGTCGAGTGTCATTTCGAGATTGACCAGCTTGGTATCGAACGTATGCCAGTCATTGATGAACGGCATGAAGAAATAGGTGCTTCCGGGTGGGTAGATTTTCTGTTCGATACCCCGGTTCGGGCCGATCAGACGCGTGCGGATACCGACTTCCGTCGTGTCGGTGTTGACGACCATACAGGCATTGAGGATGCATGCGGCGAGAGCCGGCAGAGTGAGTTTGATGATCGATTTCATGGTTTGCCCTCCCGGACTTCGAAGAGATTGAGCGATTTACGCAAGTCAAGAGGATTGAGACCGTTCGGACCATCAGAGGGAAGCACGATGACTTCCAGACCGGCCAGAGTTTCCGCCATCTTCAGTCCGACCATCTTGTCCGATCCGATCCCTTCGAGCGCCTGGTTCCGGAGTTCCGTTTTACGGGCTTCGGCCAGTTTGACCAATAGATCGGCTTCAGCCTGCCGAGACCGACGATAGAGATCGATTTCAGCCGTTTTTTCCGTCACATATGCCGTGCCTTCCTGCAATTTGACTTGTACCGTCGCTTCGCCCTCCTGTGAGATCCGCTTGAGGTTTGCTTCTTCCGTTGCGGCGCGCCCTTCCGCCTGATTCTTGAAGACAAGCTGATCCTTCAGTTTCTTTTCCTCGATGTTCTTCTGGATTTCCGGTGAGTAGATGAAGTAGCGGATCAGGATCTGATCGATGCTGATGCCCTTGGAGTTGAGTTGTTCATTGAGCATGTCCTTGGCGATGAGCGTTTTGGAGTATCGGAGTGGCGAGTTGTAAAACTCTTCCGTGGTCAGCTGTCCGAGCGCTTGCTTGAGGACCGGTTCGGCTTTGGGAATGATGCCGTTGTCTTCATACAGCCGGGCGGGGCCGATCTGCGTGAGCACTTTGTACGGATCGCTGATCCGGTATAGAATCGTGCAATCAATGTCGACGAAAAATCCGTCGGACGTCTGGATATGAGCTGCCTTATCATGCCGATAATGTGTCAACCCCCGTTTGGATTCAACATCCGGGAAGTTGGTCATCTCGTATACGAGCATCGTTTTAGGAAAGACATGGACGAATTCCATACCGAAAGGTTTTCGGAACATCAGGCCGGCTTCATGAATGGTGGGTTGTATCCCGCGTGTTATTCCGATTTTAACTTCTTTCAGAGCGAATTCGCCGGGCGCGACATAGACCAGGAACATGTTGTAGGTAGTCAGCAGGATAGCCGTCAGAATAAGGCTATAAACAATAAAATGCTTGAGTAACCGACGGAGAGGTTTCCCCTTGGTGGCAAATGGCACAACCCCTTCGGGCCAATGGTCGGACATGTGAAGATCCTCCTTTCGATGGACGTAGAATGATTATACCGATTACAATCGTAAAGACAAAGATGTTATCGACCGACAATCATGGCGTGCAGAATCGGGTGAGGTCTCTTGCGTTTGCAGGCAGACTTAGGTAGAATATTATCGTTTTCTTCAAGATTCGACTTCCCTGGAGGTTTCGATGAATTATCGACAGGATGAGGTTGTTGAAAAGGGTATCAGGTTTTTAGTCGGGCTTTACAATCTGTTTAAAAACGTCGAAATGTATTCGAATCGGCATCCCGCCACCAAAGAGATCGCGGGTGAATGTCTGGCCTCGATTCAGACGCTCCTTGAACGACGGAAAGAAATCCATGTCGTCCTGGACAACGAATCGTTCTTCATCGGGAGTGCCGTCATTCCCGAACAGGTCGTGACACGCAATCCTGTTCTCAACCGACTTCGCGGGATCTTTCAGGACAAACATGTCGAATCCATCTCGTTCAATCACAACGTCACGGAAGCCGAATTGATCCATTTCGCCGATTCGATCAAGACCGTCGTCAACACCAAGACTGATGCAGCAAAACTGATCGCCAATCTGCATGCTGTCACCAATTATGCGCTTCGACTGAATGAAGCTCCAAGTCTCAACGGAGCCGATTCGATCGAAAGTCTTCTGCTCTCACATTTCCTCGACGGCAGCCTCGGCACGGAACTCAGTGAGGAAGTCCGGGATAAGCTTCTAAACGAACTTCTAACCTCATCGAGAAGTGTGTCTCGACAGATCATCGAACAGATCATGCGTGAGGAGACCTTCAGTTATCCGATCATCACGCGCGATGCACTGGATTCGCTGGGAGACAAATGGTTTTTTCTGATCGGCACGATCATCCAGCAGATCCTTGGGGAGAAGGCAGTCGAGTCACATGATGTACGCGCACTGACCATCCTGCGGAAACTTGCGCCCGCTTTGCTGGGAATCGCGCCCGAGCGTCGCGGGCAGGGGATCATGGAACTGTACGAACAGCTCGATATCATTCAAGATGGCATCTCACCCGCTCCATTGCAGGCGACGACACCGGAGGTCGAAGCGCAGAAAGTCAAAAGGGTCTGGGATTACTGGAAAAGCCTCGACGAGAAAAACCGGAACATGGAACAGTTCATCTCGCGGGTTTCCGCTCTGGTCACGGAAGTCATCGAAACGGGTAATTCTGATAAGTTTGACATGAGCGGCGTGTTTGAGGAACTCGAGGAGTTACTTCCGCGAATCCTGATGTATCCGTCTCTGAGTGAAAAAGTGTTCAGCGCGGTCACACGACTGTCGCAGCCCCGGTTCGTATACGATGTGATCACACTCACAATCGCCACCTTCTCGTCGATGGAGAACCCGCATCCCGACGTCGCCTCGGCGTTTCAGAACCGGATTCTCCAGTATGTAGCGGAAGATCGTGAGAGTTGCAGTGCGATCGTGACGACTTTGTTGAAGCATATGATCGAGACCACCAGTGATCGTAACGCGCAGTATTTCAGCGATGTGTTCGATCACCTCGTTAAATTCCACTGTCAGAACTGCGACAGGGTTTCATCATGCAAGGTCATCGAAACTGCCGCGGATCACATTGCGATGCGAAAACACTCCCGTGCCCGGATGCTCATGCTGATCCGGATCTGGCAGGATTCCGCACACTCATTGCTGGTGACATCTCCCAATGAATTCCGCCAGAAAGTTTCCCCCATGGCCGGGTTTCCGCTCAACCCGGAGGACTTCGAGGATTTTGAGATACGTGAGATGCTGACCCGGGCCTGGAAATCCTTCGCTCAGGCTCCGGTCTTTCAGGATATCTTCAAGAATCTGGTGGCGAACGATCGGGAAACCCGCTTCAAGACCATCAAGGAGTTATCGCGATTCAACACATTCGCCATCTGGATCTGCCTGTCAGGACTCAATACCCAAAACTGGTACCTCCGCAGAAACCTCGCGACGGTGCTCAGTCAGGTCGTCGACTTCGATAACACCAATCTCCTGCGCGATCCTCTCCGCGATCCGGACTGGCATGTCCGCTTCGAGATTATCTCGGGACTCGCAAACCGGTTGATAGAAAGTCCTGAAGTGATTGCTCAGAATGCCGATCTTCCGGTGATCCGTATCTTCAGCATGGCTCTCAGGGACGGCAATCGATCGATCCGCACCGAAACCTATCGAGTCATCGAAAATCTAAAATTGCTGTCCACCCTTCGAGGACTCAAAGAACTCTACCAACGTCTCGCCACAGTCAATTCCGATCTCGACCTGGATGAACGCACACGACTGATCCGGCTTTTCGCTCACCTCGCACAGGCACCCAAAGCGCCGGTAGAGGAGATCATCGAGAACATCGCTGAGATCGCCGCACAAAAAGAAGGCATCATCACTCCGAATTGGATGGTACCGATCAAGAAAGCCGCCGTCGACGCGCTGGCGATGATCGCCCACCCGAAGGCTCGGAAATGGCTCGAGTCGCTGGCCAATGATAAGCCGCACAAAAGAGGCGTTGTGGGACGCGAAGCGCGCGCTGCGCTCACGAAATTGGATTCCGGTGGCTGATCGGTTCTTCAGGACAGACCGGCGAAAGATTGGTAGATGATCCCGAGATCTTCATCGCGGATCTCGATATCGTGGTCCGTATCCTTGGCACAGTAGAGCGATTCGATGGCGCGCAGGATCGGTACGGCAGGTCCCGAAACATATTTCGACAGACGGCCAATAATCTGTGTTGATCCCTCTGTCGGATGGACACAATCACTCGACACGATATCATAAAACACCAGATGAGTCACTTCATTGACGGTCAGGGCCACTGCAAACCCCAGATCGGCCCGAGCCGTTTCAATGAACAGCGCTGAACCATGCTGGGGCGATCGTACGGGGACGGGGAGTTCGAGATGAATGGTGAAATCCGCCCTGCTCAGATTGTCGTCTCGCGATGACCGGATGGACCAGGATACTCGATCGAGATCCACATGAACGTGGGTGATCTGCAGCGATCCGGTGTGCGCGGCCTTTAGAGCTGCCGCTATTCGGCTGTGCGGTGATTCCCCGAGATCCAGACCATCTGGAAATCCAAACCCGATGATCGGCAGACGACTGATTCCGACGGTGATGACACCGACCAGACGATATGAAGCATACTGATCGAACAGCTCCACACACTGTCTCATGCGAAACCTCCCGGTCAATACTTTCGAGCAACCCAAGTATAGGGATTCGAATGATGACATTCAAGAGGCATTTCGAGGTGGCATGTCCAGTAAATGACACGGGTATTGACCATATCGCATGCGCCTGATACATACTCCCGGTGGCATCGATCGGGTATCCTGAAAGGAGACTGACTGCGTGAACATACACTACATCACCACTCCCATCTACTATGTCAACGGTGATCCGCATATCGGACATGCGCATACCTCCATCATGGGTGACATTCTCAAGCGCAGCAATCTAATGAAAGGTATCGAGACATACTACTCCACCGGTACAGATGAGCATGGTTTGAAGAATCAACAAGCCATCGAATCCAGTGGTCTCGATCAGGAAACCTACCTGTCAGGCCAGTCCATGAAATTCAAGTCACTGTTTGACCGGCTCGATGTATCCTATGATTTTTATGTCCGGACAACGCAACTGCGGCATCGAACGGTCGTTGCCAGAGTGCTTCAGATCCTCTGGGAAAAAGGATTCCTCTACAAGAAAGATTACACTGGTCTGTACTGTGTCGGATGCGAACAGTTTAAAAAACAATCTGATCTCGATGAATCGGGACGATGTCCGGATCATCAGAAAGCACCGGTTCAGCAGTCCGAAACGAACTACTTCCTGAAACTCGGGATGTTCCAGTCGTGGCTCGTCGGATGGCTCAGGGAAGATCCGGAACGCGTTCAGCCGGCATTCTATCGCGACGAAGTCCTCGCCATGCTCGAAGAACCCCTCGATGACTTATGTATATCCCGTCCTAAAAACAGAGTCTGGCTCGGAATTGAACTCCCTTTCGATCCCGACTATGTGACGTATGTCTGGTTCGATGCTCTGATCAATTATATCTCCAATATCGGGTACGGGGAATCCGATAATTTCGATCGATTCTGGGCTCACTCTATTCACCTCATGGCCAAGGACATCATCAAGACCCACATCATTTACTGGCCGATCATGCTCAAAGCACTCGATATCAACCCGCCTTGGCGATACCGGATTCATGGATACTGGGTCGGAGAAGGTGGACAGAAAATGTCCAAGTCGCTCGGAAACGTCGTCGATCCGAACCGTGTCATCGAATCGGTCGGTGTGGATGCGCTCCGATACTATCTGGCCAAAACGATGGGAACGACAGACAGTCAGATCAGTGAGGCTCTCGTGATTGCCTGTTACAATACGGATCTCGCCAACAACATCGGCAACCTTCATTCACGCGTCCTGAAATTCTCTGCCAAGCAGTTCGGCCCAGCCGTTCCCGAACAGGGGGATCTCCATCCGGATGATCTCGCTATCCGGAACTGGACCGCTGCCCGCGCAACCGAACTCATGAACAACCTCGATCTGACCACCATCCCGGAGCTCGCACGCGGATTGATCGAAATCGCGGATCGATTGAATGTGTATGTCAATGACAAGGCCCCCTGGACACTGGCGAAACAGCCTGAAAACCGGGAGCGTGTGGCGGGGATTCTGTTTGCGATGCTGGATTCGGTTCGCATCCTGTTTGAGCTGGCCTATCCGATCATGCCGGTGCTGGCACGGAATGCCCTGCTCAGTCTCGGCGCATCACCGGTCGATCCGACGGCGCAGCGGCATGACTTTCTATCCGGCGTTCTGAAAACCGGAACACCATTCGGGGAACCGATCAACTTGTTTCCGCGAAAATGAATTTATTTGACAGCCCATAAAATCTCGATCATAATCAATTGATTGACTACGGAGATTGCTTCGTGGCTGTGGCAGCAAAATCACTGGAAATAACCTCGATGAAAGGAGCTCGATATGCTCAAGGTGCGTAGCTTTATCTGTTTGTTTGTGCTCGCTTCATGTGCCCTGGGACACGTGATGGCGCAGTCCCCGACCGCGCCGCCGTTCCCGACCAACCCACCGGCGACTCCGACCCCGTATCCGACGTACACACCTCAACCGACGCAGGCCCCCGTCATGCCTCAGGTCGGTATTTTCCTCAACAAGACTACCTTTTCACCCAATGAAATCTTCGCTCTCAACCTGGTTCTCGGCAATACCACAACTCCCAGTAATGTCCTGCTCGATGTCCACTTCAATTTTGGCGGCACACCGCTGTACTGGCCGAACTGGACCTCTCAACCGTCATATTCACCCATGACACTTCAGCCCGGCACTCTGACCTCCAATCACCTGTTGCTCTTCACGCTTCCGGAATACTTCCCCTCCGCCGAAGGCAGCGTGATTGCATCGCTGTATCAGGATCTGGGGGGCGGACAGATGGGTGCGATGATCGGCACAAGCAGTGTGGATTTCGAGCTGACCGCTCCGACCCCGACCCCGACACCCATGCTGCCCTGCAAGCGCGGTCGTGCCGTCGTCAAGCTTACAAACATCCCCGATATGAACGGCTCGAACAAGGACGATATCAACAAGCAGCTCCTGTTCTGCATGCGTGACGAAGCCGATATGGTCTTCATCGGCGTCTATCACCGCTATCTGCAGCCCGATTGGCCGGAAGGCCCGTGGTGGCCGGTATGGCGACTCGAGGCCGGTGGAGAGGATTGCCCCGAGGAATGGAGTATCTGGGCGGCGCACGATCTGCCGGATGGTTCCTGTGATTTTGTCGTGGAATGGGACGGCGGATTCGTGTCTGTCACCCGTGCCGGATCTCAGGATCGCCAGGCCATCAGCACGGAAGTCACCTTCGGCATCGATATGCTCGGAGAAGACGGCGCTTGCTCCAATTGGGGCTGGTCGTCCGACGCCCGTGCGCAGCTCATCAGTTTCGACTGCTATGAAAGCGGAGAAGCGCGCGACTGCGACTGATCACGTTTCATCACATCAATCGAACGGGGTGGATCACAATCCATCCCGTTTTTATTTCACTTTGAAGATTGTTACCTGCCCGGTTGCGTAGACACTCTCGAACAACTCCGGCCGACTGATCAACGTGTCGGGATCCTTGAAATTGGCTCGCTCCTGGACTCCCCAATAGATGTAGTCGATCCC
>CAYYMM010000043.1:0-33219 GCA_964472395.1 uncultured bacterium
CGGGTTGAGGATGCAATCCGACGCATCGAATCGCAGGTCTCGGATGCACGCTGGGCGGAGAATCGAATCCTGAATTTCTCGATGACACTCGATCTGCTGGAATATCTTTCGTTGTCGGAACCCGTGCGATTCGTTGAATGGCGAAACCGTCTGCGGCCGCAGATACTGTCTTGCCCGATCGAGCCGGCTCTGACGCGCTGGCGGTTGCTCGACATTGAATCGCTCGAACGCGACAATCGGACGCGTGAAGCGCTCGGCGAGGCGGAGGCGCTTCTTCGAACGCTCAGAGGACAGGTTCAGGGGTTTTCAGAACCCGAGATTGCATTGTTCTGGAATTCGGGTTTGAGAAAAAAGCTGATTTTCGACATGATGCGGCTGTACCTCGACCTTGGAGATGATGCATCGATGCGAGCGCTCGCCCACGAAATGCAGATTGGTCCCGGGCGGCGGCCATGACGGCATCGACTGTTTCGGATGCCGGGCGATTGTCCGGGAAACGCAGCACGAACCGTTGGTTGTGGCTGATGCTTTTCATTCCGCTTATCCCGTTGATACCTCTGGATCCAGACTGGTATCGCGAAGGCGCTCTAACCGTGCAGTATGAACGGACACTGTTCGATCGGCCGTGTGATCCGATATCGGAGGGAACAATCATTGAACAGTGCACGCAGGTGCAGCGTTGGGATCCTGTCGCCTCCGTATCGCTTCGTTTTGGTACCTACCGCCGCGACAATTCGGGTGTTCTGAGTGTCGAAGCAAGCAGGGGACCGTCGGATTCTGTTGCCGCGAAGGTGAATCTGTCTGATCTGAATGACAACCAATGGATTATGATCCGGTTTGATCGACCGCTGTCTCGAGGTGAGGGGTCCCTGACCATCCGTATCGTGTCGCAGGGCATCCTTCCGGGGAACGAGGTGACCGTCTGGCGTGATTCGAAAGACGCTGGGCAGTCGCCAAGACTTACAGTGAACGGTGTTGGAGTTTCCGGCGAACTCGCGATGAAAATCTGGACACGAAAACCCGTCACGGTGATCCTTCGGGAGGCTCTCGATCGGAGTGGCCCGGCACGCCTTATCGGCGGAAAAATAGTGAGCGGACTCCTTGTGATGATCGGACTGATCGGCTGTTTTTGTTTTTTCCGGCTGTTCGGGGAAGTTCGGCGTATATGACAGGGAATCGCATGACTCCGATTCGCCGATTCGTGCTCTGGATGCTGACTGCAGGAGCACCCGGTGCGTTGATCATTTCGATCGATGCTGTGCAACATGCGTTTACCGGTCGCTATTGGACCGGTTCAGCCATCCCCGTGACAGCGGCTGCGCTCTACGATTCGATCGGGCGGTATCCCGAAGCACTCGCGTGGCTGGATCGTGTCCCGGATCGTTCCGACGGGATGCGGGAGATATCGGATTGGGTTGCGGCACTCCGGAAGAATCTCGCGCTGAGACAGTTCCTGGGCGGTGATTTCCAGTCGGCACTCGACACATACGATCTGCTCGACTTGGAAGGCCGGCTGGATTACATCGGAGGTATCTATCGAGGAATCGCGCTGATGAAAGTTGGTCGAATGGACGAAGCATTCGGGGAATTCGAATCCCAATCCATGAAGTATCCTGACCGTCAGGATGCGTTTGTAGCGATGGGCCATTTCAAGCTCGCCAGAGGTGAGGACACAGCCGCGACCGATCTTTTTAAGGAGGCGATCGCACGTGCTCCGAATCTCGGGATCGTTCGGGTGGATATTGGAGATGGGTACTGGGAGAGGGGTGACCGTGGGATGGCGTTGGAATGGTATCATCGCGCGGAGGCTTGCGATCCCTGGGAGATACAGGTCATTCTGAGGATGATTCGGGC
Source organism: uncultured bacterium (assembly GCA_964472395.1). Classification (GTDB taxonomy): domain Bacteria; phylum CSSED10-310; class CSSED10-310; order CSSED10-310; family CALFER01; genus CALFER01. Next base: position 1,855 of record CAYYMM010000043.1, read on the forward strand.
GGCTCTAGAGACAAGATCGGATTCCGACTCTCTGACTCGATGGATGGATACTGCGCGATCGACGAATCCCGGCCATCCGATCGTCGAAAAGCTGGTTGCCGGGGCTTCACACGGCAATCCGGTGTGGACGGAGCAGATCGAGGCAATGCTGATGACTCCGTGCACGCTGGGGGACAATCGCTCCGGAATGCCATCGAAGATCCTGTTTCTGTATCTGCGAGATGCATGGCGGGGATGTGGATCATGATGGGTCGGATCCTCCACCCTGCCCTCTTGTGGTTTTCCGTGATGTGGCTCTGTATAGCCGCATTGACTGCTCTTCTGAATCCGCCTTTCCAGTGCCCGGATGAACCGGCACATCTGGCGTATAGTCTGTATAATGCGCACGAGAGACGGTTGCCGCTGGAGCATTTGGAAGCTGTTATACTTGAGTTGTCAGCATCGTTCCGATTCTGGCAACTGGTCGATTTTCCGGAACCTTCGTCGCCTCCGTCTCGATTCTACGAAGCTCCGTTGCTCCGGATGAAGCCGACCCAATTGTCGAAACCGACGCTTTACTACTCAGGAATGGGAACTTTGTTGCGATTCCTGCGGATTGACGGACCGCTGCCGGCGTTGATCATATCGCGCGGTGTCGGGCTTGCACTGTCCTTCGGTGCGGCGATGTTACTGCTGCTGATCGGAGGGCAGACACAGAAAGAATCGTCCGAGTGGCTCTTGTGGGCGTGCGGGCTGATGACACCTCAATATGTTTACATGGCCGGGGCGGTCAATCCCGCCAATCTTGCCTGGTTAGCCTCGGCTATGACGATCTACGGCAGCATCCGGTTGCTCGTGAAACCCGATCGTGTTTCCGGATGGCTGTGGGGACTGACGGGAATCGTGCTTGGGCTCGTATCGCATCGTTCCTCGCTGCTTGCTCTGCCTGGATTTCTGCTGTCGATATTCCTTGTGTTGTATCGAAGATCGGTTCGTGGAACGCTGTTGAACCGCTACCGGGTCGCTGCGTGTATCGGTTCAGCAGGTGTGATGATCTGGATCCTGATCTCGAATCGAATGCCTGGTTTGATCCGGCTGATGGCGCATCAGATCATCTCCCAGTTCCGTACCCTCGATTGGATCGTCGAGGGGTCGCCATGGAATCTCGAGTGGTGGACTCGGTTTGGAAGTCATTTCGGTGCCAGTCTGGTCCTGAATTTCGGTTGGCTCAAGCATCCTGCTCCAGGATGGTATTACTACCTGTACATACTGATGCTTCTCCCGGTAGTTCCGGGCATCTTGATCCTGATGCAACGGTCACGGGATCGGTTCGTCGTGGATGTCTGGATGGTTCACGGCATCAACATCGTGGTGGCCGTTTGTGTCGTTGTCCTGCAATTCGGCTTGAGGCATGAGTTGACACAGGGGCGGTATTTGTTTCCCGTCTGGCCATCAATCGTGATGTGGGTCTGTGCGATCTGGAACGAGGGGATTCCGTCCGGATATCGGGAACCATGCCGAAAAGCGGTATTTTTTCTATCGCTCGGAATGCTCTTGTACTCAATTGCTGGTGTGCTGATCCCCCGTCTGATGCTTACGTGATCAGTCTGCGATGCCAATGATTAAATGGTCGTTCGACAAAAAACGATTATTCATTGGATGAAATTTCTGATATAAACTAAAAAAGGAACTGGCTGGACGCGACGACCGATCAAGGAGACACGATGGCAGTCATCGATCGATTTCTGGAGAAGGCAGTACAGGCGGGAGCTTCGAACATTCACATCGCCACCGGGACGCCGCCTCTGGTTCGACTGCATGGAGATCTGATTCCGATCTCGAAGGATGCCCTGACGATCGAGACTGTTCGGGAGTTGTTGTTTGAAATCCTGAGTGCAGAGCAGCGTGAGCGTTTAGTGAACACACGTCACGAGATCGAGTTTTCGTATGCAACGACATCGGGTCTTCGGTTTCGTGTCAGCGTGTTTCGTTCTCGACGGGGTTTGGATTCCAATTTCCATACGATTCCTTCGCGGATTCCTACGTTGCGGGAACTCGGACTGCCCCAGGTGGTCAGCAGTCTCGTTAAAAACAACAACGGACTCATCCTCGTGACGGGATCCTCAGGTTGCGGCAAATCTTCAACCTTGGCTGCCATGATCAATCTGATCAATAAGACTCAGGAGCGTCATGTCATCACAGTTGAGGATCCAGTTGAGTTCATTCATAAGAATGAGAAATGCATGGTTAATCAGCGTGAGGTCGGGACGCATACTCATTCGTTTGCCAATGCGCTGCGTCAAGCGCTTCGGGCGGACCCCGACATCATCCTCGTCGGCGAAATGCGGGATCTCGAAACGATCTCGATGGCCATAACCGCAGCAGAAACCGGACATCTCGTGCTCGGAACTCTCCACACTCTCGATGCTTCAAAGACAATCGACCGCATCATCGATGTGTTTCCTGGCAACCAGAAAAATCAGATCCGGAGCATGGTTTCCGAGTCTTTGCGGGGGGTCATCTGTCAACAGCTTATAAAAGCCAAATCAGGCAAATCACTGGTTCTGGCATGTGAAGTTTTACTCGCCACCCCATCCGTCTCGAATCTGATCCGTGAGGGGAAGACATTCCAGCTTCCGAGCGTGCTTCAGATGAACAAGGGAATGGGGATGCAGTTGATGGATGATCATCTTGTGGAACTGGTCAAGGAGGGGAAGATCGATCGGGATGAAGCGCTGGTGCATGCGCATGATGCCAGATACTTTGAAGAAACGCTGACCGGGCAGAGCAAAGACCAGAAGCAGACATTTCAGACCTCGCAGATAAAGCTCAAACCGTGAGGATGTCATGGCGATCATCGACCAGTTTTTAAAAGAAGTTGTCCTGAAAAACGGCTCCGATCTGCATTTCGTCACGGGTAACAAACCAATGGTTCGTGTGCATGGCAGTCTGATCAATCTCCGCGAGGATATCATTTCGCTCGAAGACGGTAAAACGATCCTCTACGAAATACTCACCAAATCAAATCGTGAACGATTTCTGACCAATCTCGAAGTCGATTTTGCCTATCAGATTCCAAACGTATCACGATTCCGTGTCACGATGTTTCATCAGACTAACGGGATCAGCGCCGTGTTTCGCGTCATTCCGGATCATGCCACCTCGATCGAAAAACTGGGACTCCCGCAATCCATCATCAAATTCGCCCACCTCGACCGGGGTCTCGTTCTGGTCACCGGGGCCACCGGATCCGGGAAAAGCACGACTCTAGCGGTGTTGATCGACCTCATCAACCGCAAAGGCAAGAAACACATCATTACGATCGAGGATCCGATCGAGTTTGTTCATACGAGTCGCGGTTGCCTGCTGACTCAGCGGGAAGTTGGAATGCATACCGAAAGTTTCGCGGATGCATTGCGCTCGGCGTTGCGACAGGATCCGGACATCATTCTGGTCGGTGAAATGCGGGATCTCGAAACGACTCGTCTGACGCTATCCGCCGCAGAAACCGGCATCCTCGTATTTGCAACCGTTCACACAAATTCTGCGATCAAGACGATCGATCGCGTGGTCGATGTGTTTCCCGTCGAGGAGCAGGAGCATGTCCGTGTCATGTTGTCCGTCGCTCTTCGCGGTGTCATCTCCCAGCAGCTCATTCCAACGGGAGACGGGAAGGGACGCGTGCCGGCCGTCGAGGTCATGTTCTGTAACTCCGCCATTTCGAACGTGATCCGCGAGGGCAAGACGCATCAGTTGACGAGTTTGATCCAGGGATGCCGCAAGGACGGCATGCAGACCATGGATCAGTCGTTGATGGAGTTGTTCAACAACAATATCATCAGCTACGACATGACGCTCAGCCGGATCTCCGATCGTGGTAGTTTCCTGCGTGCGGTCGGAGGTCGGAAGACATAGTCTGTCGAACGCGATTTCTTTATCTTTATACCGGAGAACTTTCCAATGAATTACAAGCAAGCTGGTGTCGATGTTGCGCTGGGTGATGCGTTTGTCGAGCAGATTAAATCGCGGGTGAAACGGCTGAAAGCACAGGGTGTCGTCTCCGGAATCGGTCCCTTTGCCGGTTTGTTCGATTTTAGTCCGACCGAATGGAAAGACCCGATTCTTGTGGGTTGTACCGACGGTGTCGGAACGAAACTCAAACTGGCGTTCGAGTTGGATCGGCACGATACGATCGGAATCGATCTAGTTGCCATGAACGTCAATGATCTGATTGTCTGCGGCGCAAAACCGCTCTTCTTTCTGGATTATCTCGCAACAGCAAAACTCGATCTGAAGACACATCTGAGCGTAATCGATGGAATCATCGAAGGATGTCGTCAATCGCGCTGTGCGCTGCTTGGAGGTGAAACGGCCGAAATGCCCGGAATGTATGGGGCGGGTGAGTATGATCTGGCGGGATTTGCAGTCGGGATGGTCGATCGTGGACGGATTCTGAAACCGGATATGATCAAGCCGGGGGATGTTCTGATCGGGTTGCCGTCAACGGGGTTCCACTCGAATGGTTACTCTCTGGTCCGGCGAACTTTTGAGGATCGCTCTCGATTCCCTCTCGATCGGAAAATACCGGGGGAAGACAGGTCGTTGGGAGACGTTCTTCTCACTCCGACTCGTATCTATGTCCCCGAAGTTGAAATCGCTCTGGGTATCCCTGGTGTCAAATCATTCGCGCATATCACCGGAGGTGGAATAACAGGAAATCTGCCCAGGGCTTACCCTGATCGGTATGGCGCACAGATCCGGATCGATTCCTGGCCGATTCCACCTGTGATGAAACTTCTTCAGGAGGAAGCACGGATCGATAACTCCGACATGTACCGGACATTCAACATGGGGCTGGGATTGATCGCAGTGGTGGATCCGCAGGTCGCATCGCGCCTTCAGGATGCCTGGAAGAAATCCGGTTTTGTCTCGTATGTGATCGGACGGATCACGGAGGTTCCGGGAGTCGAGTATGTCCGTGCGGATCCGGATGCCGTGGTGACGATGCCGGATCGGCAACCTTATCCAGAGATTAAAATTGAAGCGAGGCGAAACTCGCGTTTGAAAATTGCAGTAATGGGATCCGGTCGCGGCACGAATATGGACGCTTTACTCAAGGCTTCGAAAAACGGCGTGCTCGATGGGGAGATCGTCTGTGTCATCTCGAACAACTCCAGAGCCGGCATCCTCGATATCGCCCGGAGGGAAGAGATACCGGTGTATCATATTTCGTCTAGAACGCATGCGGATGAATCCGACAGCGATCGAGCGATCCTCGAGATCATGAACAAACACGGCGTTGAACTGATCTGCCTGGCAGGTTACATGAAGCGACTCTCTTCAGGGTTTCTCGTGGCATGCGGAACTCCCGTGCTCAATATCCATCCGGCTCTTCTGCCGGCATTCGGTGGAGCTGGGATGTATGGTGAGCGAGTTCATGAAGCGGTCATCCGTAGCGGAGCGAAGTATTCCGGTGCAACCGTACATCTCGTTGACAGCGAATATGATCATGGTCTGATTCTGGATCAGCAGATCGTCGAGGTTTCCCCGGACGACACCGCCACAAGTCTGGCTGCGAAGGTGTTGAAGGTCGAGCATCGATTGTATGTGGAAGCTGTGAATCGATGGATTCGATCCAGGCGTTCCTGAATCCGAGTTGTGCGGGTTCGGGACTGATCAATCGATGAATGCAAATGCGCGTTTTCTGATCCTTGCGATTGTCGTCACTCTCATCGCGGCCTTCCTTCGATTCTCGCATATAACGACCATGAATCCCTATATCGAGGATCTCAGTGCCCGATTGGGAATTCTCACTTTGGACTTCCATCGGGGGATTCATCACTTTCCATACGCGCCGTATCAGTTTGAATTCGATGAAACGGGATCATCATATGTGGCATACATCTGGACGATTCTGTTCGGCAATGATTGGAGTTCGTTTCAGTTCTACGGTGCATTCTTCGGTGTGCTTCTGACCCTGTCGGTTGTCGTGTTCAGCCGGTGTTTCTATAATGAGCGCACTGCATGGATTTCGGGTTTGTTCGTTGCAACAAATCCTGCGTTGTTGACATGGGATCGGTATCCCGCATATGCGAGCAGTCACATCCTATCGATTCTGATCATGCTTGTCTGGGCTATTCTACTGGTTCGACCAACCGTTCCTCGTTCTTCACTCCGGGTCCTTCTCGCTGGTGTTGTTTTTGGACTCGGGTTGTTCGTGACCAATCTCGTCAATCTGGCTCTTCCCGCAACACTAACGGCATGTGGCTGCAATCTTGGACGAGCGAGGCAGTTACAATCGATCCGCCGACGGGGAAACAACTTCCTGATGTTCTTCGCCGGTATGGCGATCACTTCCATCCCGATCCTCATCGCATACAAGCAATTCAGTTGGTATGTATTATGGCGAGTGAAGCATTTCGAGACATTCATGCAATCGTCGGAACCGATCACATGGTTGCTGTCTCAAATGGGTTTCATAATCGGCCAGATCGGTTGGCGTGCACAGGATTGTCTGTTCCAATCCTCTGGATCCCCCTTGCTTCAACCGATCGAAACGTTGTTGCTGCTCGCCGGGATCGTTGCAGGAGTCATGTGTCGGCGTAAACCCCGGTATCGTCTGATCCCGCTGTATTTCCTGGTTTGGCTGGGAGTGATCGCAGTGGTTAAAACCGGACCGTGGAGTTGCACCTACTTCAGCCTGATCGTTCCTTTTCTACTGATTCAGGCCGGTGTGGGAGGCGATTGGATGGTTCGCGGGATTCGGGTGGCAATCCGTCATTCTATATGTCGGCGTTGGATTTCATCAGTGATCATGACGTCGGTTCTTGTTTCGTCGGTCCTGGCGGCTCGATCGTTCATGGATGGCTCCAGAAAGTTGATACCCGGCAATTCGCTGCTCACTGATCTGCACTATGATCTGGCGGAAGTGCCTGATCTCCCACATCTGTTCTCGTCCACAATCCATGAAGTGTATCATTTTCATTATCCGTTCTGGTATGCAACACGCTCGAGACTGACGCGTGTTTCTATTGTGGACTGGGACGACACCGGCTGGTATTCGCACCCGGATCATCTCCCGCTGAAAATTGAGAAAAGCGATTCACCATCCTGTTGTTTCATCGTAGATTCGCCTCATGCCGCCGCGTTTCGGGAGCGGTTTGGCGAGTGGATCACCGAAGATCTACCGATCCGGCTTGAACGATCCGGATTATGGTCGTTTCCATGCACGGTAACGCTTCCGGAGGTGTTGCGCCGAACTTGGACCGAAACGGCGATTCCTGATATGCTGGACATCGCAACGGTAACGCGATCGAACTGAATGTTGTGAGGTTTCCGGCATGATACCGATTCGGGATACGATTCCTGCCCGCAGAATACCGATCGTAAACTATCTATTAATTCTTGCAAATGTGTATGTGTTTTTGAGCATGTTGAAAATCCCCCCGCGGGCCATCGAAGCGTTCGTAGGGTATTGGGGGTTGATTCCCGGCCGGTTGCTCGAATTCTCCATCGTGGATTGGAAAGTGATGCCCAATGGAGGCTTGAAGACCGTTTTCAGTTCAATGTTTCTGCATGCAGGCTGGATGCATCTTATCGGTAATATGTGGAGTCTGTATTTGTTTGGTGACAATGTCGAAGACCGACTGGGTCATGTCCGATATCTGCTGTTTTACATTCTGTCGGGACTCGCGGCGATGATGGTCCATGTTCTTCTGAATCCGATGTCGATGGTGCCAACAATCGGTGCGAGCGGTGCGATTGCCGGTGTTATGGGTGCTTACTTTCTCCTCTTCCCCCGTTCCAGAATACTCGTGCTGATCCCGGTGTTCTTCTATCCGTTGTTCTTTGAGGTGCCGGCCGTTGTGTATCTGTTTATCTGGTTTATTTCACAGCTCTTCAGCGGTACCGCATCGCTGATGGCTGGCGCGCACGCCTTTGGCGGAATCGCATTCTGGGCCCACATTGGTGGTTTTATCGGAGGAATGTCGCTTCAAAAGATCATCAAGCCGGGTCAGAAATCCGGGTCATATCGCTGATTCGACGTTGTGCCGCCGATTTCAGAACGCTAATATACTCCCGGTTCAAGCCGGAAACCCATTCGTGAAGTTCCAATCCGCAACAGGAGTATCGAAAACGATGATGACGATCCAAGAGATGGAAAATGTGCTGAGAACAGCGATCTGCGCGCGATGTCAGCATACGTTCGGGGGCGATCCTGAACATGTTGCGCTTGGTCTGCCGCCTGAAACGATCGATGCGGATTATGCAGTGGAATGCTTCTCGATGTCCAAACTCTACCGAACATCTCCGAAAGACATCGCTCAGGAGATCGCGAGCATGGATCGCCCGGATTGGGTGGAGTCGATCACGCCCGCAGGGCCGTATGTCAACATTAAACTTTCTCCGGCTGTTCTCGAACAGACGATTTTCGATCAGACCGACGCCGAGAAGACTCGATTTGGATGGCAGAAGCAGGAAACTCAGAAGCGAATCATCGTCGAGTACTCATCGCCTAATACGAATAAACCTCTCCACTTAGGACACATCCGCAACAACGTGCTGGGGGTCGCGGTGGTGAATCTGCTCAGGGCGATGGGCAACGATGTCATTCCGGCATCAATCCTGAACGACCGGGGGATTCACATCTGTAAAGCCATGGTGGCATATCGGAAGTTTTTCGAGGGACAGACGCCTGAGACATCCGGGATGAAAGGCGATCACTTCGTCGGGATGACCTATGTCCGGTTCGATCAGGAATCGCGCGGGGATGAAAGCCTGATGGAGGAAGCCCGGGAAATGCTTCGGGCATGGGAGGCGGGTGATCCGGCAACGCGCGATCTCTGGACGCGGATGAACCGATGGGTGACAGCGGGCTTCGAGCAGACTTACGCTCGACTCGGATCGACGTTCGATCTGGTACAGTATGAAAGCGAGATGTATCAGGAGGGCAAGTCGATCGCTCTCGACGGGGTGCAGAAAGGGATTTTTTACAGACGCGAAGACGGTTCGATATGGTTCGATCTTCGCGACGTCGGGCTGGATGAAAAAGCCATTGTGAGGGCGGATGGCACGTCGTTGTATCTGACGCAGGATCTTGGAGTTGCCCTGGATCGTGCGCGGCGATACCACCCTGATCGGGTGATCTATGTTGTCGGGTCTGAGCAGATCTATCATTTCAAAGCACTCTTCGAGGCTCTTGGACGTCTGGGTTTCGCCTGGGCCGCGCGGTGCGTCCATCTCAGTTATGGAATGGTGTATCTGCCGGAAGGCAAAATGAAATCACGAGAAGGCAAGGTGATCGATGCAGACAACCTGATGGACGACATGACCCGAATGGCGCTCGATGTTATGGAGGAATCCCATCTTCAGATCGAAGAAGCTGATCGCAGAGCAATCGCCGAGGCAATCGGGATTGGTGCAATCAAATACTATATTCTGAAGGTGGGCGCTCAGAAGGATATCCATTTCGACCCCCGAGGATCGCTGTCGTTCGATGGAGCGACCGGCGCATATCTGCAATACACGCATGCCAGGATCCGGTCGATACTGTCCCGGGCGGGAGATACTCGGGAACGTGCATATCAACCGGGGGCATTGACTGAGAAGGAAGAGAGTGCCGTTTTACGAAAGCTGCTGCGCTTTCCTCGGTGTATTGCTGATGCCGCAGATGATTTGAATCCGTCGAGGCTGGCCTTGTATTTGTGGGAGCTGGCAAAACTCTACAACGGTTTTTATACCAATCATCGCGTTCTGGATGCGCCATCGGCGGAACTAAGTGCGGCGCGTCTGAGACTCTGCCGAAGTGTTGCGATGACTCTACGATGCGGTCTTGAATTGCTCGGAATCCAGGCGGTCGAGCGGATGTAGATCCCGGAGGAAGTTATCGACAGCCGAATGACTGTCTGACCATATTCACGATTTGTTCCGCCTGGATCAGTTCGACACACGAGCAGGATATCTGCTCGTCGGATTCGGCAATCCGGCATCGCGGGCAGGCTTGTTCGGGATGAGCGAATGTGACGTTGGATCCAAGGAACGAGTCGCGGGGCGTCTGCCTGCCCGTCAGTACGATTGTCGGCGTGTTCATGACGGAAAACACATAACTGGCTCCTGAATCCAATCCGATGAACAGATCGGTTTTCCGTGCGAGCGCCATCGTTTCACCGATGGTCGGGTAATTCCAGATCTGGATCATGCCCGGCGTCAGTTGTCTGGATAACTCCGTGAGAAATTCTGTCTCCATCGGGTCAGATATGATCAAGATCTGGTGCCCGTCATCCGTCAGTCCGCGGCAGGTTCGAATCAGGTTCGCAAGAGGCCATTGTTTTCGGTCTGATGCACCACCCGGATGGATCACTATGATCTTCCGATCGGGTGCTAACCCGGCCAGGATGGAGTGTGTGGAAGCGACATCTTCAGGGGGTGGTACGAGTTCAGGCGCAATGAAGCACGGCTTGATACCAAGTGGTTCGAGCAACCTGAGATGGTGCAGATGAGAAGGCATTCCTTCGATTTCAGATACGGCATGTGTCAGTAGAAGTCCCTCGGACAAACGATTGTAACCAATCCGGAACGGAGCACCGCTGATGCCGGCCATGACAAGCAGGCGGAGATCTGACTGGAAAACAATCAGCACGTCGTAAGCAAGTCTCCGAAACTCCCAGGAAATACTCAAAAGACCGTGATGCGAAGGCGCTTCGTGGTAATGATGTCCTCGGATGTACCAGTCCGGGTTGTAGGTGAATACCTCGTGAATCGCCCGGTGTTTGCGCAACAACGGCTCGGCCCATTCCCATGTGACAAAGTCAATCTCGGCTTCCGGATAGGAATCTTTCAGAAGCTGAAGGGTAGGAATGCAGTACAGCATGTGGCGGATGGAATCGATGCTGATGAGGAGCATACGGCTGATCTTCTGAGGAGATTGAGCAAACCGCTTCCGGAACCGCAGGAGTCTGCCTCCAAAACGGTCGATGGATCGAACAATAGAATGTAGCCGTCCGGTTTGTGAAAGCATTTTGAATCCATCCGATGCGTTCGAAATCCATTATACGTTCTGCGAGTTCAAATGTCATGGATCATCCACTCCCACGCCTTGTCACTCTCACCTGCTTGGTCGCTCGGATGATGCTCCGTGTAAAAGCGAATCATCTGCTGTTTACAGTTTCATTTCAGGCGTTGTATATTAGATACATGTTTTTCCTCACCAGACAGATCATCACCCACCTGCTGTTGATCGTAACTGTTTTTCTGCTCTGCACCGGTGTGTCAGGCGATTCGGACTCAAAAATCGTGCTGATTAAGAAACCGGATCCCCCTAAACTGCCCAAAGTCCTGCGACAGAATCCGGCAAAAGGGATCGTGCTGATGAAAGTTCGCTTGAATTTGAAGGGGGAAGTCGAGCATATCGAGATCATTCGATCATCCACCATCGATTCACTCGATGACTTTCTCGCCGTCTGGGTCAGAAACTGGGTCTTTATCGTTGATCAACCCAAGGACAGCTCGGATGCCGTCTACACCGTCATCACCATCCGATATGATCTTGCCGAGCAGCGATTTGAAACGCCCATGACAGCCACATCCGCGATGATTGTGTCGGAGAAAGCCACTCAATCGGAATCAGTCTCAACGACGGTGTCGACACAGGAAGGGCTTTCTGTTTTTCCCATCGAACCGCTCCGGATTACCAGTATTCCACCGGAAATTCAGAATTCGAATCTCAAGGGTGGAGCCGTAATTCTATGTGAGATCCAACCCGATGGTGCGGTCAGCTCGGCGATCCCGGAACGGACCGATGAGATGACAGAGGTGCATCGATGGATCATTGGATATCTGAAGACAACCCGATGGCGTTTTTCCGGAGCTGTACACGCTGCAAGACTTAGGATTCCCGTCGAATATGACACGTCACTGTGCAAAGTCTCGTTTGGTTCTATCACGGAAATGAAGTAATCGAGAGGTTTTTGAACGTGTTCCCGGTGATCGAGGGTCGCGGGTATCTAAGTTTGTTTGACATTATCGAAATTAAGCTTAAACTAAAACTAAAGATGCGCAACGACACCGATACAGCGACACCAATCAGACCAGCAGCGCGGAGGGGTTAGTGAAAACACAACACGTCAAGGTCCTTGTGGGTATTGGGTTATCATTGATTAGCGTCGCGACGCTGGCGATGGACGCACAGATTACCGTCCATTCGATTCCCGAACCGGGAGAAGTGCGCATCAACGGCGTGGTTCGCGGAAAAACCCCGCTGTTGTTGAGTTACCCCCAGAAAACGATCTTCAAACTGACCGTTACACTGGAGGATAAAACGGCCGAGATTGATTATGTCGTTGAAGGTGACGATACCGTCATCCTCGATCTGGCATCCGGTGCCAAAGTCGATATGCCCGCGTATAAGAAGTATCTGGCGAGTAAAGTCGTTCAAGATCAGCCGACTCCTGTCCCGACTGAACCTCCGACTCCGGTGCCGACGGAACCACCTCCGATGGAAGAAGTGCCGGTTGAATCTCCACTGACTGAATCGCAGATAAACGAACCGGTACAATCGGAAATCCCCTCACCAGCCAATGATCTGCCGGACAGCGCTTACCCGGAATCCAATGACAAAATCAAGGTCGACCGGCCCCCTGAGATTCTTCAACCGCCCAAACTGAGCGCTATTCCACTCGAAATTCAGAATCTCAACCTGAAGGGCTCAATGGAGTTCAAGCTGCTCGTCGATGTCGATGGCACAGTTCGAAAAGTCACGATATCGAAATCATCCGGGAACGACCAGATCGATCAGTTCGTCGTCCCGTTTCTACAGAAGTCGATCTGGACGCCAGCGATGAAGGCTGGAACACCGATCGCCTGCTGGAGGAAACTCTCCATTTCATTCTATACACTGGCATGTAAATTCGATTTTATCGATCTGTATTAATCGCTCTGAACATCCCGCGGTTTCACTGCGACGACAGCCGGCAGGACCATTTGCTTTTGCGGGATCGTAACTTTGTCCGAGTTCAAATCGAGAGCGAGTTGTGCCTGAGCACCGCCGTCCATGGCAAGTGCTCGTGTCACGTCCAGTCCGGCCCCAAGAATCCACTGGCCTATTTCCCATAGCGTATAATCGCCTTCCGTCACGATCAGCAGAATGCGCCGGGAGGTGTCTTCCGCAACCAGAGTCCTTCGGGCCTGCTTGTCCGTCTGATTGACGCGGATGAGATGATTCGAATCAACGAGCATCATGGTTTGAACCGCCTGAGAGTAGGCACCCTCGACATCGAACTCGGGATATTCGTTGAGATCTATCGTCTGTGCGAGTGGATACGAAGGATCGATGGGCTCTGCAAGTAGAATGCCTTTCCAGAGTCTATGACGTCGTGTTCCGAAGTTTTTTCCATCACAGAGCAGGATTCCGAGATGCGTGAAATCTTCGGTGTACTGGCCGGCATTGATAACAAGTGTCGCTCCCAGTTGCATCCGCCATGCTTCAGAAGTCAGCCGTTGCGCTCCGGGCAGAGTCGTGTAGTGATGTGCAAAAAACTTCCAGAATCTCGGATCGATCCGGACGATAAAGATCCGATCCGATCCGTACCGGCAATACGGCATGCCGGATGTCCAGCATGTTTCGATGCCGTTAACCGGCATCCGCCACTCCGGGATACTGGGAGGTGGAGGTTCGGATGCCCGAAAGTGGCCTGTGATGGAGATGAGGGACAGCAACGTCACGGCCCATCCCATTCCGGTCCTCCGACATTGACTGAATTTCATAATCCTCATAAAATAATATGATAGATCATGCGGGAGCGTTTTGCACGTACATGCATCGAGCATCACGACAAGGGGGGTGGGAATGTTTCGCAGGGGTTGTTGTATCGCTCTGCTTCTGATGGTCGCGACAGGTCCGGTCCTTGCGATCTATTGTGACTGCGGCTCCATGACCGGTCGACCCGCCTCGATTCCGGAAGGTGTGGCTCTGTTCGACGAGGATGACATGCTGACGGAGGATCAGGAAACACATGTGTTTCACGATGATTCGTTCAGCGATATCCCCGGACCAGATCCGTCTTCTGAGAACACTCGGTACATGACGGATGTCCTGCAGATTGACATCGAACGAACGGATGGTTACGCGGACCGAGACGGGTTGTGGAACGATAGCGATCCATTCGCGATCCTTAGATTGAAGGCTTCGGACGGTTCATGGGCCATGTACGGCCAATCCGGCATCGTGGGGGGCTGTGACGGAGAAGCCTGTGATTCCGTGCTCAATTATCAAGTCGAAATCCCCGTCGATAGATTTTCACTTTATTCAACGCGAGTGGAAATCTGGGATGATGATGACGGTTCTGTCGATGAGATACTGGGCTTCCGGACTTACCCCCAAATCCCGATCTCCGGTGTTCCGCTGGCTTGGCAGATCCTGGATGACGATCCGGATTGGCAGTGTTGGGCCAAAATCCGAATCCGGTATGAAGATAATGGAATTGCGAATCCAATCTGGATCGACTTTCCCCAGGGAACTGTTTCCGGCAGCGCTTTTTTTAGCTGGGATAATCCGGATGATCGAAGTGGGATTCATCATTCCGAGATTCACTTCAGTTCGGATGAGGTGTTCGATGACGCGGATGAAGCGGTGTTCCGAGTCTGGGGGGATACCGCTGAGTTTTCTCTGGATGCGCAGCACATGCTGGCTTCAGGAAGCTACTTCTGTGCACTCGTGACCATCGATAATCATGGATACGACAGTGATATCATTGGAACCGGATCTGTGATTCAATGGAACGCGCCGACGGCCGTTCCACCTTCCGCGACGCCGACACCGCCACCTTCATACGATACACCGACGCCCGCGCCGGGAGCCTTCGTTGTGGGTGATGTGCGCATTTATGCCGATGCATTCGATAATCTCGGTGCTGGGCGCTACCGGGCCCATGGTAACATTCAGATTAATGATCATGTCCGTGTCGAAGGAGTGGATTCCTTCCTGATGATCCAGACAACGGGGACCCCGTGGATCAGCGGTCAGGGAACAGTCCGTTTCATCGATCTCAATCTGCCCGTGTTCCTTGGCGATTTCGACATCGATCCCGTTGCCGGCCATTCAAACTTTGGCCTGATCCGTCCCGGTCAGTTCACCTCACTGTTGCTGCAGATCCTCGGATTTTATCTCGACGGGAATCCCCTCGACCTGAAGATCAATGCCGTCGACGGTTGGATATACTGCGAAACGATGATCCGGATCGAATTGCCGGAGATCGGACTGCATATCACGCATGCGGACTTCTTCCTCGATTGGATGGGACAGATTGTCGGCAATGTGCAGGGATTCAGTTTTCAAATGGCCGGGGTGATCATCTCATTCGACAATGGACACTTCACGAACATCGGAATCCACATCGACCACTTCCTGATCACACTCGCACAAAATCTGGGCGGCGGCTATGCCGAAGCCTGGGGCCTCAATATCGCACACAATGATATCTGGCTGGATTCCGCTCATGTCGTCCTCCCGGTGATCCGGATCGATGGCGGATTTGAAATTACGGGATTCAATCCCGCAACCGGTCCCGAGGCTTGGATCGAGAGGCTCGGTCCGCCGATGACCGGATATAAATGGTGTGTGGATGGTCGGATCCACATTCCGCATCTCGCTGACGCCGGGCCTTGCGGGATCGAAACGACTTTTTCGATTTATGGAGACCAGCTGCAACAAGCATGTCTGAGTTTCGAAGGATGCGGCCTTCAGATTCCGATCGGAAGCACCGGTCTATTCCTGTATAAACTCGGCGGGTGTGTCACGTTCAATAATCTTCCATATCCGGATCCGACGAACCAGTGTGCCATCGGAACGATCTATGATTGCAGTCCGGATGTCATGACATGCTGTAATTTTGATTATCCTGATTCCACGACCGTCAAATTGATCGCCGGGCTTCAGGGAGGCCCGGATATTTTCGGTTTGAAAGCTGTTCATGCCGATCCACTGTGGCTCGATATCAACACCGGTTGGGGCGTTGGCGGAGGCGGGATCATTCGTGTTCTGAACAATTATGAGATCGGTGCGGGGAGAGTGTGTGGCGGGCCGTTCGGGGTCCGTGTGGACGGTCAGATTCATGTTGCGATCGTCCATGGTTCGCTCTATATGATCATCACACCCAATCATGCGGAAGGGGCGATCGAGGGGAGTGTGACGCTGCCTCCCGGCGACTATTGGTTGTTCGATCTTGATGAACCCCTCAACCTCGGACAGTTCCTGCTGATGCTGGGTTATTATTACGTCCCCGAAAGTGATTTTTGGGGATCGGGGATCTGGAGCACTTGTCAGAACCCGTACTGTTCGGGATTGAAGTATGGTGTACTCTATTCACACGAAATCTTCGGGCAGATCCTCTCTGTCGCCCTCGATCAGAATCAGAATTTCTACGCCTGGATCGATCTCGATTTCTTCGGCTCTATGTCGATGGATGCGGATGGAACCGTCCGATATGCCGGTGAAGGCATGCTCGAGGAACGTGCCGAATTCGCCGAAGATTACACCATGATTGCGATCGAGGTGCCGGCTACGATGAAGCGATCATTGTTCGCCTTCGAGTATCAGGGCGGGCAGCCTGCCTTCTATCTGGTGGATCCGGAAGGCCGGTTATACGCCCCGGATTCGCATGACAACACGTCGGTCTTCTATCGCGAACGACCGGACAGCGCATTCTACTCGATCAAAAACCCAATTCCCGGGACATGGTATGCGGTACTGGACCAAATCTCGGATGTCACCGCCTATCGCGTCCAACTCCTGCAGGGCAACCGTCCTCCGGAAGTCGAGATTCATTCCGTGACGGTTGAGGAGAACCGTGCGCGTATCGCATGGGCGGGATATGACGAGGACGATCCGGCTCAGGTAGGACTCTTCTATGATCTGGATGACCGCCATGCGGATGGTATTCCGATAGCGCTGACCATTGGCGCGGGAGGTTCCGGACAGGACGAGCAGATCACCCACTGGGATCTCAGTGGAATCCCAACCGGCCGCTACTACCTGTATGCCAAGATCGAAGATGGCCGACACGCCCCTGTGATCTCATATTTTTCCGAACCCGTTTGGGTGACGGATCAGACTCCTCCCTGTCCCCCTTCGTGTTTCGAGGGGAACATCGCCGATCGCCTGATTCATCTCTGGTGGGAAGCCCCTTCCGATCGCGATATCGATCAGTATCAGATCCGGTATCTCGATCTCGATACAATGGTCGAACAGTCCTTCATGGCAGCCGGGTGCGAGGCCTTCATTCCGGGTCTGAATAACGGAACGCCCTACCGGTGTCTCGTCATCGCGAAAGACTTCAGCGGCAACTGGAGCGCTCAATCGAGTGAGCTGTTCCTGACACCTCAACCGTATGGCGACCTGGATGCTCCATCCATTGCCTCGAATCTTCAGGCCGCCGTCGATTCGACCGCATCCGTCAATCTGACCTGGACCCCGCCCTCCGCCCCGGATCTCGGGGGATACCTGATTCATTACGGGACCAACCCGGGTGTGTATTGCGGGACCGAGGCCGAAGAAGGACCTTCTCCGGTCTGGGTCGAGGCCGCTGCGTCCTGGATCACTCTGCATGGCCTGAATCCGGGAAGCACATACTTCTTCAACGTTCAGGCGATTGACCAGACCCGCAACGCAGCGGCTCTGACCGCCGAAGCGGCGCTTGTGGTACACGATGGATCGGATGTTGATGCAGACGGGATCTGGGATGACTGGGAAGCCTGTTACTTCGGCACGTTGTCGGTGTCATCCGAGCAGGACTCGGATGGCGATGGTTTTTCCAATGCACAGGAACTGGCCAGCATGACCCACCCCAAACTCCGGGACACGGATGGCGATCGTGTGGAGGATGGTGCGGATCCGAATCCTCTCCGCAAAATCGATCTCGATGTCGATGGCATCTCGGACGACTGGGAGGCACAATTCGCTGTGGTTGATCCCGATGCCGATCCGGATTCAGATGGGTTGAAAAATATCCAGGAATACAACCTGGGAACGGATCCGAGTCACATCGACAGCGATGGGGACAAGTATACCGATGGGCAGGAATTCCAGAATGGCTGGGATCCTCGCAATCCGGATAGTCCGGCGCCGCGATGCGGATCGTTGGGGGTGTCCCTCGAGATGCCGGCCCACCGGTTCCGCGCTGGCGATGTCTGCTCGCTGAACGCACGTCTGTGCAACAATACGCTCATTCCCGTGAACGATGTCCGTTGCTTCGTGATTCTCGAAGCGTATGGCCAGTACTACTTCGCACCCGGATGGACGACCGCTATCGAATGCCTGACAGTCGATCTGTTGCCGGGACCTCAAACAATTCACATCATCCCGTCATTCTCATGGCCACAGATTCCTGGATCCGCATCGGATCTGAGGTTCTACGCCGGACTGACGAATTCGGATATGACGACACTGATCGGTGAATATGACACCTGGGAGTTTGGCTGGGAATGAATCATCCGCGGTGATCGCGGGCCGTTTCGCTCTGACGGAAGAACTGAATCGAACCGTGGTGAGCCGTGTGTTCGTCGCCCGTTCACTCTTGCCACCATGGCCGGATACAGTCCTTAAGATTCTGGTGGAGTCGGCATCTGACACCGAACGCGCACAATTTCGAAAAAGATACAAGTTGATGGCACGGCTCAAACACGTGAATCTGATGCCGGTGGCCCATCTCTTCGAAGACTCGGAATGCCACTGGATCGGGTATGCCATGCCTCGAATCGTGCCATGGCAACTTCATACTCCCGTGAAGAACCTTAACCGATTCCTCAGTATCGCCAAAGCTCTCTGCTCAGCCGTCGATTACCTGCACCGCTCCGGATATCTCGCAGGCACCCTCTCGCTTGATCAACTCCTGTTCTCCGGTGATCCCCTCGACGACCCATCCCATCTGCGTCTGATCAATTATGGATTTGCCGCTGATTCAGACGGTTTCTCGGAAATCTCGCGGATCCGGGAAATTTCCCGGTTGGCGCCGGAGGTGATTCATGGAGCAATCGAGACACTTTCCATAGATCTCTATGGCCTCGGGGTTCTGCTATACGAGCTTGCCACCGGTCATTGCCCCTTCACGGGAACCGTCGGCCAGATCATCAAAAAGCATCTCAACGAAACCCCTCCCCCTCCCGAACTCGATCCGGGCGTCGATCGGATCATCGGACGACTGCTCGCGAAAGAGCCGCACATGCGTTTTGCGGCTGCGCAGGATGTGCTCGCCGAATTCGATCGGATCGCGACGCATCGACCGACTTCCGGGGTCATGCAGGATTTACTGCAGGGAGAAACTCTGCTGACGGGACGTGAGACCGAAATGGAGCGGATCGAGGCAGGTCTGACCGACGCGGAATCAACAGGCCGGTCGGCTGTCGTCTGTGTCGAGGGGCTGTTCGGGGCGGGCAAGTCGAGGGTGATCCGTGAGATTTCCGCACTGCAATCCTCTGCCGGTTGGATCGTTCTGCCCGTCCGATCGCGCGACGATCTGGCAATGATCGAGTCATGGCTCAGGGATGACCCGCAGCCGAAGGTTCCGGTCCTGATCTGTCAGGATTCGGATGAGGTGTTTGCAGACCTGTTCCGATCGGTCGGGTCATGGCGCGCCGGGAGCAGCGGGCGTCGGGTGCATCTGCTGGTCGAGATCCCCGCCCGTGAGATTCTCAGAGAGCACGAAAATGGGTTTTCCGCTCCTCCGGAGGCGTGTGTCGTTCACCTCGATCGACTGCCTGATGAGAAGATCGCGCGGATCGTCGGAAGTTATCTCTATTCGAGTTCCCCGCCGGGCGAGTTGACGGAGAGCATTCGGTTGCTGAGCGCCGGTTATCCGCTTTTCATTGAATCGTCGCTTCGCTTCCTGCATCGATCCGGGGCACTCGAATTCGAGGAAGAATGGGTGTTCCATCAGGATCGGGTTCCACGGAACCAATACCCGCCTTTGATCACTGAATACATCCAGGACCTGCTCGCCTTCATCGGAACCCCCCTCCAGGCGCTCCTGCTCGAAATCGCGGCCTGTGGCGAAGCCGCAACACTGCCCATTTTGGATCGGATCGCGAAGCCGGGTTACAATTCGATACTGGACCGCGGGATCCGACTCGGGATCCTGAAACAGGCATCGGACGAGTCCGCAGCGGAATCGCCCATACGGTTCGCTCATCCGGCCATTCCCCGGCTGTTGATCCAGCGCGCCGACTCCGACGCTCTGTCGAGACTCTATGCCCGGATCGCGCGCGCATTGAGCGAATGCGGATGGGAAGGCGAGTTGCCTGCGCGGATGTTTCTGGAATGCGGACAAGTCCAGGATGCGGCTGTCGAAGCGATGCGGGCGGTGACGGGTCTCATGCAGACGGGCGATCAGAACAAAGCTTATCTTCTCCTGCGCGATTTTGAATCCGTCCTTGATGATCTGTCTCCTGCGATGCGCCGTTCGATTCTCACGGCTCTGGCCGGTATCGAGCTGGATCGGGGGCATGGATCCCTGGCGATGAAGTATTGCGATCAGATCGATCCGGAGCCGTTGGGACCTGAGACCGCATCGCTGTACAGGATTCGCGCGCAGGTGCTGATCGATCGATGCGAGTTTTCGCAGGCGATGCATGTCCTGCGCGAGGCCGCGTCGATTGGCGGTCTGGCTGAAGCGGATTGTGCAGCTCTGGTGCTTTTGGAAGGACGACTGAATATCCTGATCGGCAGGATGGATGAGGCGCGGTCGGCGGCGGACCGCCTGAACCGCATGGCATCGCATCCGTCGACTCATTCCGTTGTCCGACGCTTTCAAACGATCATGAATGCCCTGATCGATTGCGTTGAAGGATGTCGAGGGAAAGCGATACTCGCACTCGAAGACGCGCTCGCCGGGGATTCGACGGATCCATCCCGACTCGGGCTCATGCTCGCTGAACTGCTTCTCGACTCCGGCCGCTATAAGGACGCTTCGGCTGTCCTGGACCGGATTGCCCGTGAACGCGAACATCCCGATTCCCAGCCGGAACGTGCGCTCTGGTTGCGAATCCGTGCAGGCGTTTCGCTTCATCAACTCGAATTGAACGCCGCCGAGGATTTTCTGGAGCAGGCGATCAACATCGATGTGCGATGTGAACAGAAACTCGAAGAACAGAAGGCATTGATCCTCCGCGCTCAGGTGCGACTCGCCAGAGGGAGAATCGATCAGGCCAGAGATGAGTTGACCGATATCCTTGGTAATGCCGAAGCGATGGGGTGCATTACACTGGCTCAGGAATGCCGGACTGCTTTGGTACAGGTGATGCTGGACAATGCCGACTACGAGGCAGCCCGATATCACATCGATCGATGCATCCAGTCGGTCGAGGAATCGGAGTACCGGTATCTATCCGTCCGACTCAGGATCCTGAAGGCGTCACTCTACTGGATGGTCAACATGATGAAGGAAGTCCATACCCAATTAGCGCCCTTCCAGGGCGCATCCCCGGATGAAAGTGGAGTGGACACCAGCATCCAGAGTCTGATTCTGCTGTCCCATTGCGCGCGCCTCGAACGACAGTTCTCGACATCCCACACCCTCCTTCGCACGGCGCGTGATGCAGCAGAACAGTGCGGCGCGATCAAACTCCAGGTCTGGATCGAACTGGCCCAGATCCGGTTGACAATCGATTCGGATCTGAGCGATTCGGTGTGGTATCAGACCGTCAACATCTGGGATCGATTGAAACGATTGCCGGATATGAAACTCAAGCTCGAAACGGGATTGGTCATCTCAAAGCTGGCGTTTCGTCGGGGAGATATCCGTAACGCCTCCCGCATTCTCGATTCCTCTCTCGGGATCGCACGGCACTACGGCTATCGAGAACACCTCTGGAGAGGGATGCGGATGATGGCCCAGATCCTGTACTCCCAGCGATTGACATCGCAAACCTTCCAGATCCTCACACAGGCGAGAGAGGTGCTCGGACAGATTCTCGCCGCCATCACCTCCCGTGAGATTTCCCTGGCCTACCAGAACCGCCCGGATGTGCAGGCCACCCAGCTCATGTTCGAGGATCTCGAGCAGATTCACCGGACGCATTTCGATTCCGGTGAGTCGTTCCCGGTGGTCTCGATCGAGGAAGGCGTCGAGCCGATCCGGATCGGGTTGCTGGGGGAGCGATACCGGTTGTATCACCAGGCGGCTCGGGCAATTCGCGCCCAGACACAGATCGACAAGATTCTCGATCTGCTGGTCGATACCGGCATGAAGCTGTCCGGAGCGTTTCGTGGGATCGCGGTGCTGCTCGATGAGCGCGGCGTCGAGCGGACCAGTCGCCGGTGCCGCTTCGATACGCCGGATTACCCGATTCAGGCATTGCTCGGATCCGCCATGGTCCGTGATGCACTGGATTCGAAGGAGTGCATCGTCATCCGCGATACACGCAGTGATGCACGCTATCCCGGCGATCCCTTCCTCGAATCCCTGCTACCGGTCTCCCTCCTGTGCATCCCATGCCGATCTCGAATGACGGTGCCGGGAGTGATCTGTCTGGAATCCGGCATCGAGGAGGCCGGTCCTCTGCGAGAAAACGGAGGATTGATCCAGGATCTCGCGGATGAGGCGGCTCTGGCGATCGAGAGTGCAAGGATGTATTCGGAGCAGAACGAAGTGTTTCTCGGGGTGGTACGGGCCCTTTCCGCGGCGGTCGATGCCAAGGATCCCTATACATTCGGCCATTCCTCAAGGGTCAGCCACTATGCGCGTCTGATCGCAACGGAACTCGGGATGGGTCACGAAGATCTCCGGAAACTGGAACTCGCGGCCCTCCTCCACGATATCGGGAAAATCGGCATCTCACAGGCCATCCTGGACAGCCCGAATGTGTTGAACCCGGATGAGAAGCGAACGGTCAGTTTCCATCCCGAGATCGGAGCGCAGATCCTGGCTCCGATCAAAAAATTCAAACGCATCTGGACCGCGGTATACCAGCATCACGAACGCTATGACGGAAAAGGGTATCCGCATGGGTTGCGCGGATCAGAAATCGAGCTGTTCGGGAGGATCCTCGCGGTCGCAGACGCACTCGATGCGATGACCACCAATCGACCATATCAGAAGGCCAAGACGGTCGCCGCCGCCACCGATCAACTCAGAATTCACTCCGGAACTCAGTTCGATCCGGAAATCGTCGCGACCGTCGAACGGATGCTGGTCAAAGGAACACTTCAACCCGCCAATCCGGACCGTTCTCCCTCGTCGTGACCGGTCACCCTCGCTGCTGGTAACGCCGGTTGAGCAGAATCAATGCTCCGACTGTCGGAATCAGAAAAATAATATCGCGGACAATATCGCACAATGTTCGAAGTCGAGCCTTGGTGATGGCGCTGATCTCGGGATGGGTGGACTTGTACCAGTCCGCGAGCAATTCGCAGGCATCGCTTTCGGAGCTGAAACAGCCGCATGATGCATCGATACCGCGGATCAGATTGATCGAAAGCAGAATGATGAAGAAAATGAGTGTCGCGGTGATACCCAGTGCGGCTCCGCGCGGAAGAATCCCTGCAATCAGCGCGATGCCCAGGAGCAGTTCGAGATAAGGGATCACGATGGCGATGAGATTGATCAGTGCATGTGGCGAGATCTGGTAATTGTATATGTCGACGGCAAACTTGCATGGATCCATGATCTTGTGGATGCTCGAGAGAATAAACACCGATCCGGAAAACCATCGGAACACCCACTCGAGGATTCGATACCCGTTCATGGTTCATCTCCCGTTCTGACCGGCCGGTTCCGGGCAACCCAGCCATCGAACCCCGGTGAATAGACTTTCAAGTCCGTGTAGCCCGAATTTTCGAGCATTTTGAGGAGATCATGCGAGTCGTGGCAATCGAGACCGATGCAGTAGATAATGATCGGTTTGTCCGATGGAAACAACGCCAAGAACTCGTCCCGCAGCGCCTGAAACTCGCCGAGCGGATACGACAGCGCACCCGGAATATGCCCCTCCCGATAAAGCTCACGGCTTCGTGCATCGATCAGCAATACGTTTGCGTTCAGATAGGCCAGATCCAGGTCGGCGTCGTTGATTTCAGGAGAATGCGGTTGACAGCGGCCTCCCGCATTGACGATGCCCTGGCTCACATCCCATTTTCCGAATAGTGGAATTCCTCTCGGAGATACCTGATTCGCGACGATCGCCAGAAGGGAGAACATCGATATCAGTCCTAACATTTCGATAAATGCGCGCTTCATTTCGGTTTATCCCTTCATCCGGATCGCAGACTCTTCATCCCCCAGGTTTGATCTCATACAGATTGCCGTCACAATCGATGATGAATGTGACCATTCGAGATTCCTTCGAGATTCTACGTATCTCGAGTCCCAGCAGTTCCGCTTTTCTGACGGTTTCCTCGACATCATCCACCGCCAGACAGACATGATTGAATGTGATCGCAGGTTCCAGGGGACGGGAGGGGATGAAGACTTCGAGTTTCGAGTGTCCCGCATCATACACCATCACATCCGCAGTGGAATCGATTCGCATCAGACTCCAAGCATGATCCCGCTCCAGCTTGAAGCGATATAACTCGCGGAAACCGAACAGCTCGGCGAAGATACTCCGAGCCGACGCTTCCGAGGAAACCGCCAGACCGACATGAATGATGCTCAATGGTAACTCCATGCGATGTGCTGGAAATCGCCGATGATTTCCCATCCGCCCGCATGAAACAAAGCACCGTAGAAATCGAGTCCTGTTGCGGCTCCGGTGCCGGATGGCCAGTCAAACTCCAGTACAACCTCATGAATCTGCGATGCCGCAGGCAGTTCATGCTGTTCAAAATCCAGACCCGCTTCGACCGGCTGCCATGACGGCCAGCACCAATACATCCCATACACGCCGAGTAGCAGATAGGCATCGCACGACAGCGCAGTGTCTCCGGTATTGCAGCAATACATCTCCAATCGGAACGGTTCGCCGGCTCCGAGATCCGTGTCCGGCATGACCAACGTCATTCCTGGAGGCATCGCCGGTGTCGCGGTCGCTTCCGGTGTCATCGTCGGCTCGGGCGTCGAAGTCGGGAAGGGAGTGACGGTCGAGGTGGGATTCGGCGTATGCGTAGGAGGAGTCGTCGGAGTGGGGGATGTCGGAGATGGGGTTGCCGTCGGGACTGCCGTATACGTTGCGGTCGGAGTTCGCGTGGCAGTGGGTGTCCGGGTGGGTGTTTGAGATGGAGGAATCGTCGGTGTCTGCGTCGGACCGCCCGATCCGGACGATGCCCAGATTTCGATATCGTCGATATTCCATCCACCGTAAACAACCGAGCTGTCACTCGCGCCCATGACCCACCGCAGATAGATCGTGTGTCCGTCGGCGATCGTCGATATATCGTAGGTCTGCTCGGTCCAGGTAGTTTCATTGAGTGTCGAGCCGGTGTGTGCCCAGATGTCAGTCCATGTCGATCCGTTGGTCGAAATTCTGACGGCGGCGTGATCATAGGATGCGCTTTCGATTCCGAGCCAGCGCATGAACCGGAGTTCCACATCCTGAAGCTGACTGCAGTCGATTGCCGTCGTCGTGAGATTCTTTTCGGTCATGCTGTTTTCATACTCCCCGTTCAGGTTGTACCCATATACGTTCGTGCCGGTAAACCCGTTCTGGGGATCACCTCCGGTTCCCGCCGGATCCCCCCAGGCCCAGTTCGGTTCGGTGGTCCATCCCGGGTTCGTATCCAGCGTCCACAGGTATCGACGCGCAAAGTTCGATGTAGTCACTTCGATCTGGAAGGTGGAGGTCGTCGAGATTCCTTCGCCGGTTATCGCCAGTGTGAAGGTGATGATGGTGTGATCCGGTGTGAAACTGTTGGCGGTCACGGTGAAATGCGGATCAACACTGGTTGCAGATCCCTGCATGGGAATATCCGGGAATTCCGCGGTGTTGTCGTCGATCATGATGTATTCGGGATGATTTGACGTCAGAACTGCGCTCAGATCGGTCGCATCCGCATGGCCGGAGTTGATCAACGTCACTGACAGTTGAGCGGTCTCGGAAGGATCCAGGATCCCATCCGCATCCCCTCGTTCCGGATCGAGCACGACCACGCTTCCGGCTTCGAGATGCGCCGCGGTGACCAGATCAGAGAACCCGAATGATCCATTGCCCTCTGAACTCGTCCACGTGACCGAAAACGGAATCGTTTCCTGGTCGCTTGCCGAGTCCGAAAGAGTGATTTCGAATGGAACCGACGTCGCGCCGGTTCCTCCGGGCGGCATGGCCGGGAAGGTCGAGGTGTTCTCGGTGATGGTCACATGAAGGTTCGAGCTGGACAGATAGGCCGTGAATCCGGATCCGCCGATACCGTAGTTATGTGCCGTGATATCGAGCAGCACGGTCTCACCGGGGTTCAAGTTCCCGTCATTGTTCCCCGCGCTGTCATCGATGAGATGGGATTCATATGCGAGATTCGGCTGGGGATTGTTCATTTCTGCCCAGATTTCGATGTCATCGATGTTCCATCCGCAATACACGACCGAACTGTCGGTCGGACCCATTGTCCAGCGGAGCAGCACCGACGGCTGTTCGTCGGCAATCGCCGAAATATCGAACGATTGCTGAACCCATCCGGGATCCGCAAATGAACTGCCCGAGTGACTCCAGATGGTGGTCCACGTCGATCCGCCGTTGTTCGAAGCATCGAATGTTGCATGATCGTAGGAACTGCTCTCGACACCCAGCCAACGCTGGAAGCGGATATTGACATTGGTGTAGTTGGCACAGTTGATCGGCTCGGACACGAGCGAAGTCAGGGTCATGTTGTTCGGATAGGACCCCGCCAGATTGTAACCGTAAACATGCTCACCCGTGAATCCTGAACTCGGATCACCACCGCTTCCGGCGGGGACACCGAACGCCCACTGACCCTCGGATGTCCATCCCGGATCCTGATCCAACGGCCAGGAGTGGCGACGGGCGAAGGTTGACGTGGTGATCTCCAACTCAAACTCGACCTCACGCGAATGCCCGTACGATTCCAGATGCAAAGTGAAAACGACCATCGAATGATCCGGGACCGTCGGGAGCGCGCTCACGGTGAAGAACGGATCGATCGCTGCACCACTCGATCCCGCGGGCACATCGGCAAAGTCCGACTCGCCGTCGCCGATCGTGATCCATTCGGGATGATCGACCGTCAACGTTCCGCTGATCTGAATCGCATCGAGACGACCCTCGTTGCGGAGCGTGACCGACAGTTGTGCCATCTCACCGGGGTCCAGAATGCCATCGTTGTCGCCTCGATCCGGATCGATGACATATACTTCGTCGAACGCGAGTTTCGCTGCGACGATCTCTTCCATGAAGGACGCACTTCCGTTCGTTTCATCGCTCGCCCAATTGATGACAAACTGAATATCGTCTCCATCCGAGACGGCATCGGTGACATGGAAGGCAAACGGTGCATCACCCGCTCCCGAGCCTCCCTGAATGATGTCTCCATAGGAAGCCGTATCCTGATCGATCTGAACACTCGGATTGGTCGAAATCAGCGTCGCGGTCACATCGGAGGCATCCAACCCAACATTGCGGAGCGTGACCGGCATGCCGATCGTTTCGAGCGGATTGATCGCTCCATCGTTGTTGCCGGTCGAATCATCGATCGCGTGCGACATGTGGAGGAGAATCGGCACGTTGCAGGGGGCGGGATAGGAGATCTGAACATTGTCGAGATTCCAGCCGCCGACACTCCCCGTCCCGCCGGGCCCCATGCCCCAGCGTACATACACGGTCGACTGTCCGTCCGCATATTGCGAAATGTCATACGTCACGAGTGTCCATCGATACTCGTAGAAATTGCTCGGAGGGTTCTGATACAACGTCGTCCAAGTCGTTCCATTCGATGAGATCTCAATCGTCGCACTGTCCCCGTTATCTGTTCCGTCGATCGCCAGCCAGCGCTGAAAGCTCAGTGTCGCCCCAAGGCACGCGCTGCAATCGATGGCCGACGTGGTCAGATAGTACGGTGACGAAGCGCTCTGGTAACTTCCATTGAGATTCGTTCCGTAAACATTCGCTCCGTCAAATCCGTTGCTCGGATCGCTTCCCGGTCCCGCCGGTGCTCCGGTCGGATGCCCGAACTGCCAGTCCCCCGAGACCGTCCATCCCGGATTGGTATCCATTGGTTCGTCGAGCGCAAACACACGGATCATCGTCGTGAAATGGTAGGAGGCTCCCGAGTTGTCGTCGACCACGAGATTGCCCGCACCATCACGGGATTCCACTATAAAATAGTAATCGAGACATTGAGTGAGTCCCGTTATGGTCACGGAATGGGAGGTGGTCAGTTCCTCGACCGATGCGGAACCTGCTGCCGGAGGTGTCGCTGTGTCGTAGATGACCGTCGCGTTGCACGGTTCGGTCGTCTGCCAGTTGATCGTGGCGGAGGTGTCATCGAGATGCGCGATGTATACGTTCGAGATGCCCGCGGGGCTGGAGTCGACCAGGGCCGTGTCGACGACCGGAACATTCGTTCCCCCGAATCCGTCCGATGCATCGATGTACGTGCCCCGGATCGTCTGCCCTTCCGCCACATCCACATCACCGTCTCCGGGCATCGCCGTTCCCGCATGGAGCGCGATCGTTCCTTCGAATACCGATGTATTCACCCCGGTCTCCATCAGAGTCATCGGTTCGGATTCCGAAGAACCATCGACAGTGATCGTCATCTGAACCATATCCGCTGCCGAGGGGTTCGTATTGAGATCCACGTCGGTCACTCTGCAGAGAATCGTGCCGTCGCTCGCATACGCGGGCCGATCGAACCGGAACTGTCCGCGCGTGGTCACGATGCCGTTGATAGGCGTCTGCGGACATCCCAGCAGATTCAGCTCATAACATACCCACCGGTTCGATTTGTAGTCCATGCACCAGACATTGTCTTCCTTGGAATCCTGATTCATTTTGCCGATTTCACGAATGCTCTCTGTGAAGTACGCATCGTGAAACTGCCGATGAAAATACTGCGACGAGCCATCGGTGCAGCCGATTTCACCCCATCCATACCGCCCGTTCATGATCACGGCGAATGCGGCGTGAGCGGCCCAGGAAAAATGCTCCGCAATGCAGTCAGTTGTATCGAATGCGCCTGCATAGCATCCCTGGCTGTAAACGAGAAACGGGCGCGAGTTGGTCAGGCTGTCGACATTCGAGTTGCCGAGATTCATGACCGAGGTTTCGCTGGCGTGTCCGAGATGATTGACCCAGAAGAGATTGTTCGAATTGAGTTTCGGAATCAGATCGCTGGAACCCCAGGAGGCTTCACTTGCATACAATTTATCAATGTCCCAGTTCTCTGGATATCCCGGCGTCGAATATCCGCACGCATCGCTCCCGTGCCAGAGTTCATTCATGTAGTAATCACCATAGGTTGCCGGCCAGAGATACTCTCCGAGAAGAAGAGCGTTGTCCGCCCATTCCTGCGCATAGTTGTCGGTTTCGTAAGTCAGTGTCTTGGAGACGAAATTGTGGAGCTGTGTGTCACTCTCGACCGATGCCCGACCGATGTAGAGTTCCGCATACATATCCGGATCTCCGCCTCCCGGCCCATCATTGATTTCTCCGTAAACGCCGTCTCCCGATGCATCCCATGTGCCGTCCAGACACCCGAAGTACATGTCGGTCGGGATCGTCGAATCTTCCTCGCCCTCTCCCGTCGCATAGCATCCGCGAGTCGGCACCTGTTGATGATCGCCTCCGAGCAGTATCCACTGGGCATTCATGTTCTCATAGGCATCGATGCAGAAATTCCTGACCTTGGTCGCCGTGTCGTTTCCCGGATACTGCGACGTGATCTGTTCGACCGTCCGGATCGTTCCCGACAAACCGCGCGTTGCCTTAAATGCCAGTAAATCCTGGAAGTTATTCGGCCCACCCATGTTCATGATCGCCTGGGTAGTGATGATGATGTAATCAAACTCATCACGCGATTCCAGCAGACTCGGCCGTGTCGGCGCTTCAACCCGGTAATCCGTGAGTAACTCCGGATTCTGAACCTTCCCCGCCACCCAGTCCCGATCGCTCTGGTTGTTTCTCACGCGCACGACATCCACCGGTTTCCCAGAGGGGCGCGTCAGAACCGTCAACGTCAGCCGCGAGGCCGATTCAATCTCGCCTCTGGCAGGTATGTATCGGACGGGGAAGAGATTGATGGTGAGGAGTTGATAGCCTTTCAACCAGAACGTTTTCGGTTGGGAATGCAGAGCGGACGGATACCAGGAGTCCGAAGCATACAGCACCGGATCCGGGCGATCCGGCGTGGCATTATCCATCTTTGACAGCGGCAGATCGCGCTGGGAGGGGAGGAGCCTGTGTGTGCCGGGAATCCGGTCCCAGCCTTCAGCATCAACTTCGATCCCGGTCACGATTTCCCCCTGAGGAATAAGAAGCGTCACGGGATAATGCGGAATCAGAGGTTGTCCGGGATGTGCGGCAAGCGGAGAACCCGGCATGTCGATCTTCACATACGCCTCATCGCCCGGCGCTCCGTCGAAATCTCTCGGTGAATCGATCAATTCAGGTTGAGAAAAATCGTAGGAATACTCGAGCATCGAAGCAAAAGTCGGATAGCACACAAACACCACAAGCGCATAACCCAGTAAGGACAACCTTTTCATGCAGATCTCCTCTGATTGAAAGTCCTGCGGTCGCAAAGAACAAACCGCGACCCATCATTCTAAGGCAATGCACATGAAATGCCAACAGGCGAGGTGATTCGAGCTTTCGGATCGGCAGGATTGTGACGGTACGTCCTCGGGAGTATACTTCCCATTACTCTATCGAAAATGATGAACATCCTTCATCGATGTTCGACAGCCAATCCGCTCGAAAGGAGAGTCTCATGCAGAAACATTGTTCGATCATGGTCGGGTTGCTTCTTGGCCTTCTCACATTGATCTTCCCTCTGCGCTCGAGCACCAAAGAACCCCCTGAAATCAAATACTCGATCCCGGATAATTCGCAGTCTCTTCAGAACGACTATCTGGCTCGATTCAAGTCGTTCCTCGATGCGAATACAGCAGTTCGATCATCAGGAAAAAACACCTCGACAACATCTCTTTCGGCTTCACACCAGGAACTTCTCGCGACATGTATCAAAGCGGAAGTCTGCCGCGCGGCCGTCCCGGATCTTCATGCGCGTCTGAGGGATGCCCTGCCCGCCGCTGCAAATCCGGAAACGGATCTTCTGCTTGCCGGGTTTATCGGAAGCATGCAGGAACTGATCGGCGATTTTGCCGCCGCCGAAGATACGCTGACACGAGTATTCAAACATCCCGGTGCCGCCGACAGACTCTCACACACCATCCAGTCTCTCTTCCAGATGCATCTCGCACGCGCCTGTTTCTATCAGGGGCGCGCCAAACAGGC
>CAYYMM010000044.1:0-32497 GCA_964472395.1 uncultured bacterium
ATCGATCGGTGTAGACTGATCGTTAAGTGCGCACATCGACTGATAGATAGCCTGATGAGATTCTTTAAAAAAATCGGATGCCGAAATAATGTTAATGACTGAGTTAAGTGCTGAGTTTCTCAGCAGCACGCCACCAAGAAGCGCACGTTCCGCTTCAAGATTGCACGGGGGCTTTCGTGCGGAGGAGTGATGGGTTGTCGTCATGATATCCGTGACGACATCACTTGTTGACGACCCAGACTTTCAGTACCGATTCAATATCCTGCGCGAGTCTGACTTTGACAGAGTATATACCGAGTTTTTTAATGGGTTCATCGAGCAGTATCTGCTTTTTCTCAAGGGTGATACCCTCCTCCTCGAGGCTTTTCATGATATCTTGCACGGTTACTGAACCGTACAGTTTGTCGTTTTCGCCGGCTTGTCGAACGATCGAGCAAGAGATATTCCGAAGAGCCGCGGCGAGTTCTGAGGCATCCTTGAGTTTTCGTTGCTTGATGTTTTCCTGTTTTTGATTTTCGCGCTGGCGTTGCTGAAGATGCGTTTCTGTCGCGGGTACAGCAAGCCCCTTCGGAATCAGGAAATTGCGCGCGTAGCCGTCATTGACGACGACCTTCTGGCCCTCTTTCCCTAAACCCTTGACGTTCGCTTTCAGTAAGAGTTCCACTTCAGTTCCCTCCTGATTTCAAGGCAGCGAGACGATCTTTCCCGAAGTAATCGAGCAGAACAAGACGAATCAAGAACCGAAGGGTAAGAACCGATTAGTCGTCTCGATTCGAGGCGTCGTCACGACCGTCTTCGAAGTCATCCTCTTCCTGGAAATCGTCACCGTCTCCCTCACGAGTCGGTTTACGTCGCGGTGCCTGATCCGATTCCCCGTCGTCAAAATGCCGGTCTGCATCCGTAAAGGCAGTAGTCGATGTTTCGATTTTCTCGGCAATCGACTGTGCAATGGATAGCTGTGATTCATCGAGTCGGACGGTTTGAAACTTGATCACATCGTCGGTGATCTTGAACTGACGCTCAATCTCATCCTTGACCTTCGGTTCACCTTGAACATGCATCAGAACAAAGATGCCCTGGCGAAATTTGGCCACATCGTAAGCCAGATTTCGTTTGCCCCAGCGGGAGATCTTCGTAATCTGTCCGCCCATTCCCGTGATAATGCCCTGCCACTGAGAGATTCTCTGTTCAACGATTTCTGTGGCGAGATTCGGATTCATAATTGTAATCATCTCATAAATTTTTGCACTCATC
Source organism: uncultured bacterium (assembly GCA_964472395.1). Taxonomy (GTDB): domain Bacteria; phylum CSSED10-310; class CSSED10-310; order CSSED10-310; family CALFER01; genus CALFER01. The sequence goes on from CAYYMM010000044.1 coordinate 1,255, forward strand.
GCTAATCTGCAACCTCACTACGTTTGTTTGTTTCACCATCGACGCCGGTATCCGTTTGCTCCCGATGCGCCGAACGGCTGTTAAAAATATTCATGGCTTTCTGAATCCCTTCGAAAACGATGCAATCGACGGCATCAGCAGCCAGTTTCGTACCAAAGAAGAATCGTTCCTCTTCACCCCCGCTCGGTGGAGACAGAACATAATCGCTTGTCTCTGAGGTGGTCTCCGGTTTTCCGATTCCAATCCTAACACGGATAAACCCGGATTGGCCAGTGGATTGCACAATCGATTCGATGCCCTTGTGCCCGCCAGTCCCGCCACCATGTTTGATTCGAATTGCTCCCAGGGGGATATCGAGATCATCGTGGAGGACAATCAACTCACTCGGGGCAATGGCATGCTTACGAATCAAGTGTGATACCGGAACTCCGGATCGATTCATAAACAGCATCGGCTTGACCAAGAGTGCCTCTTTCTGACCCAAGCAGATTCTGGATAACAAGCAATCACCGGCTCTCGACCAGCGTGGTCCGTGATGACGTGATTTCCAAAAGTCAAGAGCGATCCACCCGGCGTTATGCCGCGTTGTTTCGTATTGCATCCCGGGGTTACCGAGTCCGACAAGCAACATGCCCGATCGCGTTCATCCGGATTCAGAATCAACCGGCTTCTTTCGCTGCAGCTTTCGATTGGGTTTCCGGTGCAGCCGCTTCGACTTCCGCAGGTTGTGCTTCGGTCATTTTCATTTCCTTGATCGCTGCGACAGTCACCATGACCCGATCAGTATCATCCAAAAACTCAACATTTGGATAGTTCTGAATGTCGCGAATAGCCAAGTTCTGTCCGATATGGAGCGCTTCGACATTGACTTCGATGTATTCCGGAAGATGATCGGGGAGACATCGAATGGCGATCTCACGCATCAAAGTCTGCATGGCACCACCTTGCTCGGTCACACCGAATGCTTTACCGATGTAGACGATCGGGATGGATGTGGTCAGCTTGTGTCCACTCGTGATCTCGTAGAAATCGATGTGTGTGATTAAACCCGTAACGGGGTCTTTCTGAACATCCTTGCACATGACCATGCAGGCGGTTTCGCCTTTGTCATCCGCTATATCCATTCCCCAGATACGATGCAAACCGCGTCCTGAAAACAGGCGGGTGGCTTCCATCCGATCGAGAGTCAATGGGATGCCCGTTTTCTTCGGCGCATAAATGACTGCTGGAATCAAACCTGCACTTCGCAGTTTTCTTGTGCCACTTTTACCAGTCTGAGTTCTGAGTTTTGCTTTTACCCGACTTTCCATGTTTTATTCCTCCAAGACATCCACATATCTCACAACAGCGACGGTGGATTGCTATACAAAAAGAGAACTAATCGACGTTTCCATATGGATCCGTTTGATGGCTTCCGCCAGAAGTGGAGCGATGGTCAGAATGCGAATCTTCGTGTTGTCTCCAATGGTGCTCCGCGGTGAGATCGTATTTGTAACGATGACCTCATCCAGATTGGTATTACTTTCAATGCGATCGATGGCGGGTGGAGAAAAAACGGCATGAGTACCACATGCCACCACCTTTTCCGCGCCGGCTTCCTTGAGTGCACCAACAGCCTTCATGAGTGTTCCGGCCGTATCGATGATATCGTCGAGGATCAGGACATTACGATTGCGGACATCCCCGATGATCCGGATCGATTCCGCAACATTAGGGCTTTCTCTGCGTTTGTCGGCGACCGCAAGATCCGTATTGAGACATTTCGCAAGAAAACGTGCTCGCTCAACGCCACCGGCATCCGGCGATACGATCATGAGATTTTTAGCATAGGATTGTTTTTTGATGTATTCGAGAAAAACCGGGGTAGCGTAGAGATGATCCACCGGAATCGTAAAGAATCCCTGAATCTGTCCGGCATGAAGATCCATGGTGAGAATTCTGTGAGCGCCTGCGATGGTGAGCAGATCCGCGACAAGACGAGCAGTGATAGGGACACGGGGCTTGTCCTTTCGATCCTGCCGGGCATAGCCGTAATATGGTAGAACCGCCGTTATTCTCTGGGCCGATGCGCGCCGTGCCGCGTCGATCATGACGAGCAGTTCCATCAGGTTTTCGTTGGCGGGTGCACAGGTCGGCTGGACGATGAACACGTCCTTGCCGCGGATGTTCTCCTGAATCTGCAAGTGTATCTCACCATCGGCAAAGCGATCCACGTCAATTACACCCGGACGGATCGACAGGTATTCGCAGATCTCCTGTCCCAATCTCGGATGTGCTTTGCCGAAGAATACCCTCATGGTATCCCGGATGGCATCCATTCCCGCTCCATCTTGCCAATTCATGCAGTTAAAACCCCTCTATCAGAGATGCTGGGGCGGAAGGATTCGAACCCTCACATGTCGGGACCAAAACCCGATGCCTTACCATTTGGCGACGCCCCAGTTTCGCATTCTCAAGGCAAATCAGTCGACTGTTTCTACGCACCGGACCCACTGGAATCGATACTCGGCCGCACTACGAGCCTCTTCAGCTTGTTCGATGGACTCAAAAACACCAAACACTGTCCCACCGCTCCCAGAGACTATGGCTCGACGTGCACCATTCTTCTTCAGCCAATCCAGTGCTTCACCGATGACCGGATACTGTTGTACGACAACCGGTTCCAAATCATTGGAAATATGATCAAGAACCAAAGCAGTCCAGGCCGGATCGACCCGTGAAGCGGGACGTATATTAAGAGGCTGTCTGGGGGTTGTCAAGTTTAAGTTTAGTCCACGATAGATCATGGGCGTCGGCACAGGGAATCCCGGATTGATTAGCAGAAGCGGTAACCGATCAATCGGTTGAACCGGCGTGATGACTTCTCCCCTGCCTTCCGCGAGCGCAGTTCCCCGATGCAGGAAAAACGGCACATCCGATCCAAGTTGCGCCGCCAGCTCACCAAGTCGACGAATCGAAACGGGTTCACCAAAATGGCGATTTAAGAACTGCAGTACCGTGCCGGCATTCGAGGATCCCCCTCCCATACCTCCACCAATCGGTATTTCCTTTTTCAACTGGATATCTGCGCCAAACTCGATGGCTGTCTCACATTGAAATGAACGAATCGCCCGTATTATGAGATTGTCTTCGTCGCATGAGAGGCCTGGAACGTCGGCAGTCAATGTTACAGCTGAATCGCGCCAGACCCACTCGATTCGATCGTGCAAGGAAACTGTCTGCATGACCGAATAGATCTCGTGAAATCCATCCGTCCGTTTATACAGCACCCTAAGAATCAAATTGATCTTGGCCGGAGATATTAGTTCGATCATCGAATCCATTCCTCCAACAGCCTTCGAATCTCACTCGAATCACATTCTTCGTACTCCTCCGTATCCGTCCGATCAAGACATCCTTCGATACGCAGATCCGGAAGCTGCATCCATGTCAATCGCACCTCTAGATCCAGATCCTGATTGTACAGAACAACAGCTTGCAATCCTGACTCTGAGTCCGGGACCAATGAAAGTGTCGTGTTTCGATTCAGGCACAGTGAATCCGGCAGATTCATACTTTTCGAACTCATGACGTCCAGAATCCGGAACAGCGTGTTTCCATCAAGTTCGATACCGATTGCCCTAATGGTGCTCCGGTCAAGAGATCGAAACTGGACCGCACACCGGGATCTCAGATCGATCACACGCCCGTGCCGGCGATCGCATTGAAAAAGCCAGACTGAGTTCCCGGCAGCGTCCAGGATTTCAGCGCGGAGCTTGCCGTTTTCATTCGTGCAGACCATCACCGAAAATCCAACTCGGCGATCCGGTGTCTGCAGCTGCATTCTCAGGAGTCCCGACAATCCCGAAACAGTCGTTGGATTCGGGGAAGGCACTCGCCGACAATCGACTAAAAGCAGGAGAGCGAGCAGTAACAATACCCATCGATGCAGTATGGTCCTTCTCGATGACAGATCAGTGATGAGCATTCAAAGACTTCAGGCGGTCCTGATACGAGCGGTTTTCGGGATCGATTTGCAGGGCACGTGTTAATGCATCCCGTGCATCATCGGTTCGACCGGCTGCGATCAGCGCTTGTGCGAGATGATCAAGAATGACCGCGTCATCCGGCAACAATCGTGCAGCTTTTTCGAGAAACTCGACCGCCTGGGCGTATTGGTCGAGGCGGAAATGCACCCAACCCATGCTGTCCAGGAACGCAGGGTTTTCCGGCTCCAGAACTAATGCCTGCTCGATCATGCGAAACGCGCGATCGAGTTCCTGGTCATAATCCGCCAAGGTATATCCGATAAAATTCAACACCTCGGCATCGTTCGGATTCACGACCAACAGCGGTTCGGCTGTGAACACCGCTTTGCTCCAGTCGTCCCGTTCTTCGTATGCATACGCCAGCGCAAGGATTAACCTCCGATCGTCTGGAATGATCTGACATGCCGTTTCGAGCACGGACACCGTTTTCTCCGTATAGTCATGCTTCCGATACAATCCGGCAAGAGCGATGTACAGGTGAGGTTCCTTTGGAATGCGCTGAATCGCTTGCTCGATCAATCGTAACCCACCCACAAGATCGCCGTTGTTGTCCATCATCTCAGCGACCACCTCAATCAGAAAAACATTATCCGGATTTCGTTCGAGAATCGGAGTAAGGATTTCGAGACCGGCCTGCCATTCCTTTCGGTCTGCGTACGTCAGACCGAGATATGTCTTCGCTTCCGAATTTTCCGGATATCGTCTCAGTACATCTTTTAAGTAGGTTACAGCTTCTCCGGTCTCCCCTGAGAACAGCTTAAGTTTACCGATAAAAACCCGCGCATTTTGGTCAGCGATGGGGTTATCGAGTAAGGGAGTCAGCATCTCGTTCGCTTTCAAATAGTCCCCTCGGTCTGTATAGATGGTCGCCAGCTGAAATCGCGGTTCGATCATTTTAGGGTATTCCTGAACAAGCCTTTCGAAAATGACCGCCGCATCATCTGATTTATTCAGTTTCAAACGAGTCACTGCAAGATTAAAACGCGCTTCATAATCATCCGGAACACGTTGCAGATACATCTCATATTCCGACTCTGCTTCAGCAAATCGCCCGCCTGTGGCATAAGCAAGCGCTAGTGTTCTTGAAACTTTCTCGGATCCCGGAAATGTATCTCGCGCACGTTTCAGCATGTCGATGGCATCAGACTGTCTAGAAATCTCGGTCAGGATCGATGCGAGTTTCAGGACGACATCCAGATCCGAAGGATCAGCCGTATAGACTGGCTCTAAATATTGAAACGCAACATGGAACTCACGTCGTTCAATACTTCGATCCGTCATGAACACCCGCAACTCCATCTGATCCGGAAACCGCTTTAAACCTTCTCGTGCCACTTCAATAGAGCGATCTACGAGGCTTGTCGCGAGCTTCTGATCGGTGGCATATCCAGCAAGTTCAAGCCAGAAGCGGGCGCAATGAAGCCAGATTCCGGGCACATCGCCGTGCTGAGACAGAAGGTCGTCCATTCCTTTCATCGCAAGTTCGTATTCTCCGGAGAAATGAATGTAGTTTGCATTCAGAACTCCGTAATACAGGTCGGCTCGCGATTCTGTCGTGCGCTTGACGAATCCGTTTCCGGACTCTGGAGGTCTGTGCCAACACCCTACCAGAACAATCAACAGTCCGGCGGGGATGATCCAATTCAGAATTGAGTTTTGTGTCGAATGTTTCATCCGTTTCTTCACTTCCAGGAAAATCCAGATCAGGCAATCAGATTACGCCTAAAGAGGGAACGGAGTCAAAAACCAATCCGAATCACATGTAGAGCAATTCCCGCATCCGCTGTCGCAGGATGGTAAGCTCGTCTAAACGCTCCGACGCACGTGAAGCTCTCAATGCATCAATCTCTAAACGACACGCGTCGATTGCCATCCCGATTGCTTTCTCCCATTCCGCGTTCCGAATCGCCCGGATGAAATCACGCGGTTTTGACACGAGGCGTTCGGGACATCGCGCATCGGGCTCGACCAGCGCATACAGATAGTCACTCAGCGGCCTTTCATGCAGGATGAGCGGGTAACGGAACTCGCGCATCCGAGAGTGTTCGAGCAGCATCCGGCAAATGACCCGCCCTGGCATCTGTTTCTGCCTCTGCGCATAAATCGAGGATGAAGGGTAAGGAACCAAAGTACCGGCATTCGGCAACACATGAAATGTTGCAGGATATCGGGTACCGAGGTATCGGAGAATCGTCAGTTCGTTAAAAAATTCCGCCCAATCGGAATCTGCATCCGTCATAATCCAGTAATGGTAGCCGGATATACCAGATGCATCGAGATCCCGGCAGATCGCATCCAAATCCACCGAATGATGAATTTTCTGCAGGCGCTTCAGACGATCCTGGGAAAATGCATCTGTGCCGATCCATAATAGCGGTCGACCACCGGGATACAAATCCGGGGTTCCGACTGTTTCGAGGACACGCTTACGCTGGTCTTCGAGACGCAGCGCCCGGAGAGATGTTTGTATACCCCAGACTTTCAAACCAACCTCACGAAGGACCTTCAGGATGGTTCCGGCTCTTGAAGGATCAGCAAGAAGATCGTCGTCATTGAGATTGACTGTCCAGGCATCGAAAGGCATACGAGACTGACGGTTAAGGCTCTCGACATGTGCATGATATGCTTCGAGTTGCGCGCGAACACGATCTATTGGCATTCTTCGAACTTTTCTGCCATGTACATGTGAGCAGAACACACAATGGTGCGGACACCCGCGTGAAGTGGAGAACTCCAGTCCCGCGCTGGCGAATTCTGCGGTCACACTTGAGTAATCGATCGTCGGAATTCCGAGATCCCGAGTGAAGGGGATCCGATCCAGATGCTCGACCCACCAACCATTCGAGGCTCGAACAATGCAACCGGCAGGCCAGTGTTTTTTATCGCTCGTTTCATTTACGTTATCGTTGAAGATCCGTTCGAGTGCGTCGATGAACACCGCTTCCGCATCACCTCGAAGAATGACATCCGCCTCAGCAAGGTGAGTGGCAACGATTTCAGGTGCGAGTGTCGCCATAGGCCCGCCCACAAGGATCGGACCTTCGAACTGAAGACGAATCAACCCCAGGATTGTGCGAACCGCAGGGAACAGGTCTTCCAGAAGCGATACGGCAATGATGTCCGGCTGTCCGATCGGAAGCGGATCCTGAGAATAAAGGTCCAAGGGAACGAGATTGGCGTTGATACCCTTACTTCGTGCTAATGACAAGAGAATCATGGGAGCGGGTGGAATCCCCATGCTTTTCCAGCGGTTGTCTTTCCGATCGATCGGAACAAGAATCGCCAGTCGAGGAGAATCCTTCATCCCGGGTAGAGCACGAAATCGGAGAGATTCCTGAACGTGTGGCATAGCATTTACCGAACCTCGTTCCGACGCGATTAGCGCACCTTCCAACGTCTGATCGAGATCATGGAGGGGGATCGATCGGGGAAGAATCAGACGGACCGATCCGGTCGCAGATTCGACTAAGCTCGGGTTGGAAACGATATCGGACAAATCAATCCGTATATGACCGGAAATCGCACGTCGCGAGATCAACCAATGAGCGGTTTTCTTGAGAACAGCGAAACAGAAAACAGCATCAAACGGTGGTTCACTGCAGATCGACCAACTCCCGGCCCATCCTCTGGAGGGGAACTCAGGCGTAATCATTCCGGCTTCCGTGATCCGTGCGGAGCATCAACCATGCTTCGAGAGGATTGTCGGTCTGCCGGGAGGCTTCAGGATGGATCGAGCCGGATAGAATCCTCGGGGGATCGAGAGACACGGATAAACCCAGGTGTCACGGCCGATGAATGTGGCCGGAGCGATCGTCGCGTTACATCCGATTTCGACGCCATCCCCAAGACATGCGCCGAATTTTGCTCGCCCCGTTGACAGTTCACCATCCGATGTCGAGACGATCATTTCGCTGAAACGGACATCCCGCTTATCTTCGTGCGACCTGAATGGGAGATTCGCCAGTTTCGTTCCTGCACCCAGATTCACACAAGAACCGATCACAGAATCACCGATGTACGCGAAATGACCTGCTTCGGTATGATCCAAGAAAATCGACGTTTTCATTTCGGTCGTGTGTCCGATCGTGCAGTGTTCACCGATCATGACATCGCCACGCAGATAGGCTCCTTGACGAATTTCTGTGCCAGGACCGATGTAAGCAGGCGCTTTGATGATCGCAGTCGGCTCGACAACGACATTCCTGGCGAAGAAGAACCCGAGATTCGGGAAGCAGAATTCCCGTTCGAACACGTAGCCACTCCGAGCGAAGAGGACGGTTTCCTTGCCTCCATCCTGTGTGGGTCGGAACCAGAGTTCAAAGGCTTGAGGCAAATCAGGTTGTTCGTCAAAAGCTGCGAAGAAATCTGTTAATGCGGGATGAATGGTATCTATCGTCTCCCAAACCGGTCTGCCCCATCGAATCAGATTGGGGAAGTGTCGGAGTGGATTCGACTGGAAATAGAACTCCGGCAGCAATTCCTGTCGAAATTCAGGCATCGATTACTCCTCCCAGACGCCTTTTCCCTCACGAACGAGTTTGGGTGATTCCCCGGTGAGATCGAGAACTGTAGTGGGTTCGGGAAACAAATAGCCGGCGTCCACGATCAGATCGAGGCCGTGCCCGAAATGATCTTTGATTTCACGGGGGTCTGCAAACATCTCGTCGTTGGATCGCGCCGTTGTCGAGATAATCGGGTTTCCCAAAGCGACAATGAGTTCATGGCAGACTGTATTGTCAGGAACCCGGATCCCGACGGTATATCGATTGGATCGCATGATCTTAGGGACAAGTTGTGTGGCGTCCAGCAGAAAGGTGTAGGGGCCGGGTGTCAGTTTTTTCATGAGTTTATATGCATAATTCTGGACATTGGCATATTTTGCGAGATCCGAGAGATCGGCACAGAGGAACGTGAATGGTTTTTTCTGGCTTCTATTGCGTAACTGATAGAGACGATCGATGGCGGATCGGCTATAGATATCGCACCCCATTCCATAGGTCGAATCTGTCGGAAAAGCGATCACACCTCCATCAACCAGACAATTTTTAACCATTTCAACTTTTCTTGGTTGCGGGTATTCGGAGTGAAACTCGATGATCTGAACGGACAAAGTGCCATCCTCCAGGCGCCGGACTTTAGCAGTCCGATTCAACCGGGTCAAGACGCGCCAGGCACCTTCCGGTTCGTCGATGAAGGCTCGGGCTAGAAAACGACACGAAAACCGGTACGTGCCACAATCCCCCCCAGATCGGATTCGTCATAATAATAACTGGCTCCGAAGTTTCCGATTGTATCCGGATAGGAATTGTATTCGGCTTCGAAGAAAAAGCGGAAGTATCGCGAGAGGTAGACATCGCTCCCGGCCTGAATCAGGAATCCCACCCCGTCGATCGTATCTTCACCGGTTTCCTTGAACTGCACATACCCGACTCCGACGCCGACATAGGGTGAGAGTAGGCTTTCCCGCAGAAAATGCCACCGAGCCATCAGTGTGATCGGGGTCATGTCATATGAAACGGATTCCCCTGTTGGTTCAAATCCTCCGTCGTCAGCCGGCCAGACCCGTTCGCCGCTTGCCGAGAGGACATCGACGGCAAGCGTCAGATCGAGGGGAAAGTAAAACTGATATGTGAATTCCGCTCCGATCGCGTACGTGCCCGGTGCGTCGTAAATCAGATCATGTGTCTCGGACCAGCCGTTTGCCAGAAAGTATCCACCACGCACACCGAGTTGAAAGGCGGCCGAGCATGGAATCGAAACGGTCGCGAGAAATATCAACCCGCAGAGTACTCGCATGCAGCTTTTCATCTTGTTTTTCATCAGCTGTCCGCTCCCCATCCCTGACCTCGTTTGATGATGTCCAGCAGGTCGATCAATCCATATCCAAACTCGGGGTCAAGTCCCGATGCACCGAGATCTCGCGAAGTCCCAGCGATCGCGTCCATGAACTCTACAGGGCCGCCTCCGCGTCTTGACTTGAACAGCGCTGCAGCCGCAGCGACGTGTGGAGTGGCCATCGAAGTTCCCTGATAGAAATAGTACTCGAATGCCGTTGGATTGCCGGGACTCATGGTCTGTTGGAGGATTCCGTCGCCATATCCATCACGATTCTGATCCACGCGCACATCTCCTCCCGGAGCGACGCAATCCAGCCCGTTTCCATAATTCGAGTAATACGCTCGTTTCTGATCATATCGGATCGATCCGACACAGACACATTCGGGATATGCGCCGGGGTATTCGAGTCCACCCGAATAGCCGTAATCATCCGCGTCGTTGCCTGCAGCTGCGACACAAATCACGCCGCTTCGATACGCCTTCTCGATCTCGTCCTCCACAATCCTCCCCGGGTTGACACCGACGGGAAATCCGAGACTCATGTTGATGACGGAAGCACCGTTCTCCACTGCCCAGGCGATCCCTTCAGCCAGCGAGTAGGAACTGCCAACACCGTTATTGTCCAGGATCTTGATCGGCATGATCGCACATCCGAAGGCGATTCCGGCGACCCCCAGAGTGTTGTTTGTGGTTTGAGCGATCGTGCCCGCGACATGCGTACCATGGCCTTCGTCGTCGTTCGCATGAGTATCGGAGTTCACAAAATCGTAGGGATGGACGAATCGTGTTCCGGCCAGATCCGGAGCGCGGGAGAAATCGCCGTAATCCTCATAGGCAACACCCGTATCCAGGATCGCCACACTGATCGAATCCCTTCCACCGGCCGTCAGATCCCAGGCTTTTGGCACATCGAGCAAATCGAAGTTCCACTGGTAGCGATAATAAGGATCATTCGGTTCGCCGAGTTTTCTGCAGAAGTAATCGAGCTGCACGTCTCGAACTTTTGGATTGTTCTTTAGCTCCGCGATGAACAATTCGGCTGTTTTTCCTTCAGGGACACGAATCCTGAAGTAATTAGTCTGTCGGGGGATCTCCGCCGGATCGATTCGTCGAGAACCGAATTGCTCGAGCATCGCATCGATCGACGCAATCGCTTCCGGGTTGCTGAATCGGATCAACACATGAGTGGAATGAAATGGAAAGAGGGGTTGCCCAGTAAACGTATCTCGCTCGATTGCGCGATCACCGAGCCCGGGACCGGATTCACCGGCCAGTATCGGGCCGAGACATACGATCAAGAGAACGGTCACGATCCCTGATGCTTTGGTCATTGATTCCTCCATTCGGCGATTCTATACTCGGCGACACCCTGCTTTGCGCTCGCTTCCGCAATTCGGGGACACCTCCCGGACCGCACCATGCGTTGTTCGGGATATCAGTCGACTGATACGACCGACGCCGTATGCGTCATTCTACCGTCCCGCCGAGGGATACTCAACCACCCTTGACAGACCGGTGCAACCCGGCACAGGAGATCTATGAGCAGCTCGGATCTTTCCCGGAAATTTCTGGAATTGATTGACATCATGAAACGCCTCCGCGATGAGAATGGGTGCCCATGGGATCGAAAGCAGACCCATGAATCGCTCGTTCCGTATCTTCTCGAGGAAAGTTACGAGGCAATCGGTGCGATCGAGACAGGTGACTGGGAAGGTTTGTCCGGCGAACTGGGGGATGTGCTGTTGCAGATCCTGTTTCATACTCGGATCGCCGAAGAATCGAATGAATTCACGATGGCTACTGTGCTCGACACCCTGACTCGGAAACTGATACGAAGACATCCGCATGTGTTTGGAACAGTTTCAGTGGACGATGCCGAGGAGGTCTTGCGGAACTGGCAGTTGATCAAGAGGGACGAGGCGAGAGAGGGTGGAGCTCGAAGTGTCCTGGACGGCCTGACATCAGCGCTGCCGCAATTGACATATGCGCAGAAGAGTCAGGAGCGAGCAGCCCAGGTCGGATTCGATTGGGACACAACGGATCAGGTGAAGGAGAAAGTTCGAGAAGAGTGGCGGGAGCTATGGGAAAGCGTGGATGGCTCCGAGTCTCCCAAGCGGATCGAAGAAGAAATGGGCGATCTCCTGTTCGCTCTCGTCAATCTTGCCCGTTTCCTGAATGTCCAGCCTGAGGAAGCCCTCAGGAAGGCCAATCTGAAGTTTGCACGGCGGTTTCGTGAAGTGGAGCTCCGTGCGGGGGGCGGAGATACGATGAAGACCATGGGACTTGAATCCCTGGACGCAATCTGGAATGACGTAAAAGCGGATGAGCGGGATGATTCGGTGTCAGTCGAGTGAAATCTGACTGACGACGACACGGTTACGACCCCCGCTTTTCGCTTCATAAAGGGCTTTATCCGCAGCTTCTATGATTTCCGCCGGAGTGAGGGCTTGTGAGGGGAAGTTGGCCACGCCGATACTCATGGTCACCGACACGAGCTGTTCGCCGATCTTGAATTGTTGTTTCTCGCATAACCGCCGGATCCGCTCTGCGGTCTTTGTGGCCATGTCGAGTTTACTACCGATGAGAATGACGGCAAACTCCTCGCCGCCATAGCGTGCAACGACATCGACTTCCCGAGCCTGATCTTTGAGGAGTCGTGCAATGCTCTTGAGAATCTGATCGCCTGCCTGATGACCGAAAGTATCATTGAACTTCTTAAAGTGATCGATATCGACCATCAACAGACTGAATGTGATTGGTTCCCGTTTGGATCGTTTGATTTCCCGAAGCATGCAATCCTGGAAATATCGATGGTTGAACAGTTGAGTCAATCCGTCGGTAACAGCAAGACGTTCGATTTTTTCGGCATTCAAGGCGTTCTCGACCGAGAAACCGAACTGAGCCGCAAGGGATCCGAAGATGAACTCGTCATCGTGTGTGAAATAGTCTCTGCGGTGTGACCCGAGAATCATGACGCCGATAATGCGCTCCTCCATCGGAAGCTGGACGATGAGGAGCGAATTGACTTTGAGTGAAGGTTCTGCGGGGGACACAATCCCATGATTATCGACAGACATCGCATCACTGCTAAGAATCGACGTGACCTGACCTGCTGTCATCAGTTTACCGACGACCGAGTCCGGGTGAACCGACGCACCGATTAATTTTTGAAAGAAGACACCTGCTGCGGCACGAACGACCAGGCGATCGTTCTCCGATAGAACTGCAACAGCGATCTCATCGCTCGCTTTGATCATCTGGCTGATTTCGACCAGCAATTCGAGACGTTTTCCGAGATCCAGTTTACTTTCGAGGAGTCGTTTGATGGCCTTGTAGAATGCCTCCATATAGACGGCATGCGATTCCCGTTGTTGGTACAAACGGAAGGCCTCCACGATATCCGCAATGATCTCAGCAAAAACCCGCATCGACCGTTCCTCGTCCACGCCGAACGAGTTGCTCCGGCGGCTGTCCACACCGAGAATACCTTCGACGCGGTCATTTGTTATGACGGGATGGATCATACATGACAGAATGCGTTCACGGGACGAGTAATAAGAAGGATACTGTTTCGCACGAGGGAGTTTTTCATGTGAGAGTGGTCGTTTGTTTTTGAAAACCCACGAGAGCAATCCCTCTTCAACGACCTCAAACGTAGCCTCCGGATTGAAAAATTTACTTTTACTCTTGAAAGCCAGCAGTTTCATGTATCCCGCGTCGTGATCCAGAAAGAAGAAGTAGCATGAAAAAGGATGGAGAGATTCGTTGATCAGGTCGAGGATTTTTTCAACGAGTCGGTCTATGCGGAACACGCTGGCGACCGCCTTGACCATTTGGGTATCCCGCTTGAGATCAGGAAGATCATCACTGTCCTGTTCGGGCTGATCGAGTCCTGTGAGCAACCCGCGAGCACGATGCTCAATACTGGTTATTTTTGTCCGGAACCGCTCGCGTTCCTGAAGCATAAGCCAGAACATGCTTCCCCAGACGAGTCCGTAGAGTGGCATCCATAACACCAGAGACAGATCCGTTCGGGTCGATACCATTGCAACAATGGTGTTCAAGAGCAGGATAATGACGCCAATGATTGCGAGTTTAAGATGAAAACAGAAAAACATGACAGAGATGGTGATTATGAGAATGGGGGTGAGATCGATCTGGAGCGAAGATGCGAAGAGCCAGAGAGTGACAGCGGCGATGGGGAAAAGAGCGATGAAATGCTGTTTGCTGCGTTCAGTGCCGAGAATCAGGCGGAAGGAAAAAAAAGCCATGAGAGCGATGATCAGCAGCAACCACCATCCGGACACGAGAAATCCGGGCGCAAACACGGCAAAGGAAATGAATAGAAGAACGGGAAGGATTGTACCGGCTAATTCAATAATTGCGGACACATTCGTCCTTGGGTGAGCGGTCGATTATTCTCGTTCGTGACGTTCTTGCTCGATCTTACATGAGATGCACAAACTGGCAACCGGACGAGCTTCCAATCGTTTGAAGTCGATTTCCTCTCCACAGGATTCGCACTTCCCGTAAATGCCTTCCTTGATCTGCTGCAGGCACTTGTCAATCTTGGCGATCAGTTTGCGTTCGCGATCCTTGATGCGTAGGAAAAAGTTCTGATCGGTTTCGATATTCGCGAGATCGCCGAAATCGCCCTGCCGTTCACGGTCCGGAGAGATCTTTTCGCCCATGTTGACCGCAGCTTCCTTCAGAAGTTCCTGTTTCCACTGGATTAATCTCTCTTCGAAATGTTTCAGTTTTTGCTCGTCCATATCGCCTCCAATCACGACGCGTATCGGGCACTTAAAGAATGATAATAGTAAATAGGACAGGATCAAGATGTCAAGAGGCACGATCAAGATGTCTCGCCCGCAAGTTTCTTGATATCGAATTTTCGATATAGTATTTTCAGCAAGGTCAAGTAGGAACCTCGGAGGTCTTTCAATGAATTGTTTCCTGAATCGTCTGACAGTCATGATCCTGCTGAGTGCCGTCTGTATGCAAAGCGCATGTTTCGACAAGGACCGCGCCGCGCGTCGCAAGCGGGAGAAGGTAGAAAAAGAGATGCACGAGGCATTCAAGCAAGGAGATGTGGCCAAGGTCGAAGCAAAACTGCTCGAAGCCATTGCGATCGACCCGAAGGCGACCCATCTGAAGAATTCCCTGGCCATTCTTTATGCGTTCAATCTCAAGCAGTACGATAAAGCCAAAGCACTTTGGGAGGAACTCGTTCAGCTCGAACCCAAAAACGCTGCTTACATCAATAATCTCGCGGGTATCTACCAGATGACCGGCGATATGGAACGGGCGATCAGTTTGTATACCGAAGCGAAAAAGCTCCATCGTGAGTATCACATGCCTTTCTACAACATCGGGAAGATTCTGATTGCGCAGGGCAAGTATCCCGAAGCAATTGCAGAACTTCGAGAGGGCATCAAGAAGACAAAACGCGATTCCATCCTTATTTTTGTCCTCGGACGCGCCCTGATCCTAAATGGTGACCTGACCGAAGCGGAGTCGTTTTTGCGCGATGAGATTACCAAGGGAGACACGTCACTAGACACATCCTTTCTGCTTGAACGCCTCATGATCCGTCAGCATCGCTACGATGAAGCATCGAAAATACTGGATACTCTGATCGCACGCTATCCTGAGCATCTTGCAACCATCAAGGCCGAATACATACAACTCATGATCTTTCGGACTGATCCGCCTGACACCATCCAGAACGAACTCGAAGCGTTCTTGAAGATACCTGATTCACAGAAATTCTCTTTCATGGAATCACTCGTTCGTCCAGTACTGGGTGTGATGAGAGGAAACTGCGATGAGAATCTCGATGCACTGAATGCTCTAGACGGCACAATCGGTGAGGAGTTCTTGTACTACGAATCAGTGCGGCAGCATTTCATCGGAGTGTGTCTCGAAAAAGCGGGAAACACCGTTGAATCAGCGACGGCAAGGCATAAAGCCTATGAATTGACGCCTGAGCTTTTTGATAAACCCGCTGATGATCAGGTGATGGAAAAAACGGCGGAACCAGCGCTCGCTGATCCCAATCTGTCGGCTTCCAACTGAAAGGAGGATACGGGTTGATGAGACACGTATCAAATCTGCTTGTGATTGTGATCCTGGCTGTGATTCTGAGCAGCATGGCCTGTGTACCCGGCAAACAGACTACGACTTCTCGAGACACGCAACTTGATGACCGGATCAAGCTGGAAGAGCGGATGCGGGAGTACATGGGTTACAGAGCCGAAGGGCGGTATGAGAAGATGTATGAACTGTTCACACCGGCTTTCCGTGAGAAGAACACTCTGAAACAATACCTCGCCAATCCCCTCGAACTTGTCAAGAGCTTCTCGGCATACTCGATCGACCGTGTCGAATTTACGGCCCCTGATCGAGCAACGATTTACTTTTCCGAGCAATCGACAGGGGGCGGCACTTTCGGAATTTTCCTCATTCGCCCTGGAGTTCCGGCAGAATGGGAAAAGGTTGATGGTATCTGGTATCACTCGGAACTAATAGAAGCCCCGCTCAGGCCTGTCATCTGTGGTTCGCAGCAGATGTGGCCACCGCAGGATTTCGACGGCTCCAACTCTCAGCCTTCAATGGGTCCAGCACCCACTCCTGCGCCGGAGTATTGCGGTAAATAATCAGAGTTACGAAAGCAAAAAGCCTTCCCTGAACGAGAAGGCTTTTTCTTTGGTTACGAATGAATGATTGAATCAGAGGCGACGACCATCAACATACATAATCGGAGTCATTCCGCCGCCTTTATGAACATTGATGACCGGACTGTCCGATGAACGAACGACGCCTCCAGCATAGATTCCACCGTAACAGTAGAAATTGACGTTGATTTTTTTCGATTGAAACTTCAATCGTTCGCCATCGAAAACCGGTAATGTTTCTTCGGGAATCTCGACTGCTTCCTGAACAACAAACTTTCCTTTCGGAGCACATGCGCTGTCTACCCATTTCGCCCATTCCGAATCGCTTGTCGCGAAACCCACGATGACATCTTTTCCTCCGTACTGGTCAATCGGTTTCAACACGAACTGATCCTTGTTGCGGGCAACCGTCTCAACGAGATCGATCGTTTTTCCATGGAATTCGGTCTTTCCTTTTTCGAAGACACGAGTCCAAGGTAGATACTCCCGAATGACTTTGCGCTCTTCAGCGGTGAACAACTTCTGCATCTCGGGCATCTGGAGAACTGCGAAAATGGATTTATTTGCGGCAAGAGTAGATGACAGAGGATTGACCATACACACTTTTCGGTCACGCAGCGCTCGAATGACCGGTCTGATTCCATCCATATGCTGAATCCAATCACCAATCCAGCCCCGGCGATAGATCACATCCGGCTGAAGTCCGTTGGGAGTCGTGAGTTTACCGTTTTCATAGGTCCATTCTGTTGTTCCGCAAAACTCGGCATTGAATCCGATCGTTTTCAACCAGGAGATAATCGCGTGAAACTCGGGAGTTGTTCCACCTCCCGGACCTGCGCTAATACAGATATTGGGAAACTCCTTCCTGCCGCCCCATTCTTTATAGCACGTGATCAGCATCCTCAGAATCTGCCACATGATGAGATCGCGGCCGATCATGTACTTCTTGCACAGCTTAACGAACACTTCGGATTGCTGAATCAGATCACCCTGGACATCGGAATACATCGGACCACCCGGGCTGTCTGCATTGAATTCGATGTATTTCAGGCTTTTGTCCGTCATGAACGCATCGTTCCGTGTAATTTGAACGCGGCTGTGAAAACCAACCGGTATATCTGCGAGTTCGGTTTCTTCTGGTGACAGATAGAACAGGGGTTTTGTGGCAGGATTTTTGTAATAGAGTTCCGCGATTTTGTTCATGATGCGCATGAGTACTTCTGTGGTCCAGCGAATTTCAGGCATCCGCTTGCCGTCAATGAAATAGGGCTTGACATACAAAGGCATCGGACCACTTCCGAAGGTGCATCCCTTGGCGGACATCCCTGCGGAAAGCTGGCTGTAGACACTGTAGGGATTCGGATGCGCACTCAGGATCTTCTCGAAATCCTTGTTGACCTGGTTGATGAGTTTCGACATATCGATCTCCTTTCTGGAAGAATAAAAGAGCTGCAGCGGATACATTACCAGTCGATTTTCAGAATTGCCAGACTTGAATCCAGTGACCACACGCTGATGTACGGTGGACCTGAAGTGAGTTTCCATCCGGGTATGAGATTTGCATTGCAGGATTCAGTTCCGTTGCGAAAAGCTTCGAAGGGTTGCAACGAGACAGGAATTCAGACAGGTGCTCACAAGTATGATCGATGAAATTGGACATCGTTTTTTTCTCAGGAGATGGCTGGATGATATGAAACGGAATCTCGCGAAGCTGGTGTTTCTCTCACTCTCGATACTCGCTGATTTCCGCTCGCTGAATGCCGGAGCCGAGAAGGCCTGGGACCATTTCAAGAGGCAGGAATATGCCTTGGCGGCGGCGCAATTTGAGCGGATCATGGCATCAGGATCGGAAGACACCGCTTCCCGGGAAGGCCTGGGATGGTGTTATTATTGGCTGGGGCGATATGATCAGGCCGAAAAGGAATTCTCACGGGCATTGGAAATCGATCCGCAATCATCCGGTGCGCGTAACGGGATGGATGAGGTGAAAAAGTGGCGCTATCTGGTTTTCAACAATGCCTGGCAGCTCTTCTATTCGAAGGATTACTCCAACGCGTTGGCCGTATTCATATCGATTCTTGAGGACACCTCAGGAAGACTCCCTGCCGACGATCTCTGGCAGGTTCACAGCGGAATCGGCTGGTCACAGTATTACCTTCAGAATTATTCCGCTGCTTGTAAACAATTCGAGACCATATTAGGGATTTACAAGGACAATGCTTTCGCCCTTAAAGGTCTCGGGTTTGCGCAGTATCAGCTCAAGCAATACGATGAGAGTCTGAAGACACTTCGCTCAGCTCTCGCCCTGCAACCCGAATGGGCCGATGTCCAGTCGATGATCGGATGGAACTACTATTCGAAGGGTGATTTCAAACAAGCGCTGCTGGAGTTTCAAAAATCCCTCGACCGCAACACACTGCTGGCCGATGCCGAATATGGAAAGTCCTGGACCTATTACAAAATGAACCAACCGGCCGACGCACTGATCCATTTCAAGACAGCCATTCAACTCTCACCCTACCACCCGGGTAACTATGCGCTGCTCGAACTGATCGAACGTGAGAAATCCTGGTGGACACTATTCAGTGATCTCGGGTGGAGCCACTACCTCGCAGGAGATTACATCTCCGCTGCAAAGATGTTCTCGGACGGACTGACGCGTGTTCCCGACGAGATCGATCTGAAACGGGGATTGGCTTTCAGTTTATTCAAACAGGGCAAATACTCCGATGTGATCCGGATACTCAAGGAGATTCGTTCGCCAGCATCCGGGTTACCTCCGGTCCTTGAAACCGGTATCGCGTCCGATGGAACGAGTTACACGGTCAGGACCAACGCTGGGAGCATGCTCGCATGGAGTTACTACTACATCGGCGAACTGGCTCGGGCTCAGACTCTTTTCGAGGAGGAACTCCGTGCGAACCCTGACTGGACGGATCTTTACACGGGCATGGGCTGGTGTCAGCTCAAAAAAGAGCAGTATGCGGAAGCCGAGAAGTTACTGAGGAAGGCTTTGGAGTTGAACCCCTACTACCCGGTGGCAATCTCGGGAATCAACGAATTGAAGAAGTTCAGGTACTCAGATTTTAATGCCGCCTGGACTTCATATTATTCAGGTGATGCCGCAACCGCTCTCGCAAAATTCGAAGCCATCGCTGCGACGGGGCTGAACAACCTGGACGAGAAGGATCGGTGGCAGGTCTTCAGTGGTATCGGTCACTCCAGACTCGCATTATCCCGCCCCAAAGAGGCAGTTGCATCATTCAACCGTGTCCTCGACTTATCCCCGGGCAACTACTACGCCTATCTAGGAAAGGCTCGGGCTGAATATGCTCTCCGGTCATTCAAAGAAGCGGAAGTCAGCATTGGCCAGGCGATCAAAGTCAACGCAGACACATCTGATGTGCATGCATTGAAAGGGTGGATTTTGCTTGAGCAGAAGAAACTGTCCGAAGCGCGTGAGGCGTTTGATCGCAGTCTGGCGATCAACCCCTCGGATGCCGATGCTTTGGCCGGGTACGGGTGGTGCCGGGCGGAGATCGGAGAAAGGGACGAAGCTCGGAGTTTCTTTGAAAAAGCGCTTCAAATTTCGGCCGGCCACGAGAAAGCTCTCGAAGGCATCGCACAACTGAACAAATAGAACTACAGGAGATCCATCATGCTGGAACATGTGGCATTCTATTGCGATCATGACCGCGGTTTTTTCATCGATCGGCGCACCGGCGACCTGTACCGGCTCAACGCAACCGGCGTTCTGGTTTTCAAATCGATCCGGAATGGAGAGAGTCCATCGAAAATCGTCGCTGAACTGTGCAAGGAGTACCAGGTTGCGCCGGAGCAGGCCGAGAATGATTTTGAGACGTTCATGGAGTGCTTGCGGGACCGGGGGATCATCCAGTGAGTCGACCGACGGTTGCCATCACCGGAGTGGATTCTCGAGAGAACCCGTATCCGGGGCTCGCCATCGCACGGAGTCTCAGAGCGGATCCCTCCTTCTCCGGCCGCATCATCGCTCTAACCTACGGCCTATTCTGCACCGGTATCTATCGCGATGATCTCTTCGATGCAGTCTATCTCTCACCACCGACATACGATTCCGAATCGAAACTCCTCCACAGAATACTCGAAATTCACTCAGAAGATCCGATCGATGTGCTGATTCCGGCATTGGACACCGAAATCGCCATCTACTCGAGACTCGCATCAGCTTTTTCCGAAAACGGCATCCGCACCTTCTTGCCATCGGAACGATCCGTGAAACTCCGGAATAAGGATATTCTTCACGACACCTGCCGCTCTCTCGGAATCCGAACCCCCAAGACCGTCACGATCACCCAGATCGAACAACTTGACAGCCCTATCTCCATCCGCTACCCGCTCGTCATCAAAGGACCATTCGCAGATGCGCATGTGGTCGAGAAGGCATCGGAGATCAAAACGTACTATCTTCAGATACTGAAGGAATGGGGCTTCCCCGTTTTGTTGCAGGAAAAGATCGTCGGTGAGGAGTTTGATATCGCCGCGGTCGCGGGCCGTAATCACGAGATAATCGGGCATGTGCCGATTCGGAAATTTGCTATTTCGGACAGAGGGAAAGCGAGTGCAGCTATTGTAGTGCAGGACGCTGAACTCGGAAGGCTTGCAGGAGAAATTCTGAGAAAGTTGAAATGGATCGGTCCATGTGAACTCGAACTGATGCGTGAGACGGCAACCGGACAGTATCACCTTCTCGAGATCAATGCCCGTTTTCCCGCCTGGATTTATCTGACCTCTGAAGCCGGATGCAATCTACCTGCACTTGCGCTGCGATCCGCCTTGGGAGATTCCGATCCGCAACCAATCGAACCTCTCGCGGGAGGACACCTGTTTTTTCGCAATCGCATCGGACGGATCGTCGATCCCAGAGTCATGTGGGATCTCATCAATCGGGGCGGCTGGCGAAAACCGTCTCCGGAATTTCAGGATATCGATTCAAGCACGACCAAACACCCGAGGCGCATATCTTGAGCCCGACAATGGAAAGACCAAACCGATGAAAACAAAAACATTGAACGTGTTTCTGATGGGGCTGGATCCACTCGGAAACCTGACACCGATCGACGGAATTTTGGAGTCGATCCGATGGATCGATGATGCCTCGATCCGGATCATCGGAGTTGCCGATGACGTGCGTCAGAGTGCGGTCGCAATGGTAGACGCATTTGATGACATCATGGTTATAGAGGGTCCAGGTGACGACCGGATCAGGCGATTCATCGATAGCGCTACCCGTTATGACGGACTGAAGCTCGTTATTCCTGCCCGCAACAGCGATCTTGAAGAACTCTGCACCGCTCGCGTTGATCTGCAGAAAAACGGGATCGCTGGAATCGGCGTTTCGATCGCGCAAATGCATCCCTTCCTGCAAGGCGGATCCGACCTGCTCGATATCGTGCCGGGGGCTCATACGACCTGGCATTGTATTGAATCCGAGACACCCGATGAAACACAGCTCGAAAAACTTGACTATCCGGTCAAGCTGACCTCGCTCGATCGGACCGAATGTAAACTGTGTGCAGATAAATCCGCATTGCAAGTATATCTGGAGCGAAGTCACAGGACATCGGGCAAGCCGATGCTGGCACGATCGATCCGGGAGGAATCCGCGTTTCAGGCATCGTGCATCATGAATTCGGATGGAATGCCAATTGAATGGACCCTGGTGCGTGAGTTGTCGAACGATCCCTGCCAGCCGGCATGGATGTTTATGGATGTCGATGATGAAGAACTCGAGAAGCGAGCGAACGAAATCGCCGCAGTTTTGAACTGCAGGGGCCCAGTCACGATCAGTTTCACACGCAGTGACGCAAGCAGGTCATATGAGTTTGACACCATCCGGTTTCTTCTCCCCTGCTGGTGCGCTCTGCCGGCATCCTATGGGGTCAATCTTGTCGAGCAGTTGATCTCAACGATGACGGGGCGGAGCGCAACCTCACGCAATCCACCCGGTCCGCGCGGCAGAATGATCGTGTTCAATTCATTCGATGTTCCCATTTCAAGCGAAACCTGGTTGAAACGGATCACTCCCGGAGGTAGATAAATGACACCGAATAAAAAGCGCGCATCGTATGAAGCGCCGGAATTCAAACTCGTTCCCGTCAAGGCCTGGAGTTCGGAAGCGCTCCAAACAAGATCAGGTCATGCCGACGAAATGATCGATGGGGTCTCGTTGAATCGTATCGCAGACCAATACGGGACTCCGGTTTTCATCATCAGTGAAGCAACCTTGAGGGATCGCTTCCGCAAAATGCATCACGCGTTCTTCCGCATCTACGACAATGTTCAACTTTCTTGGAGTTACAAAACCAATTATCTCTCGGCAATCTGCTCGATTTTCCGCTCGGAGGGCGCTTTTGCGGAAGTGGTTTCGGGTTTCGAGTATTCCATAGCCCGAGATCTTGGGGTTCCCGGTTCCGATATCATTTTCAACGGGCCGATGAAGACGGATGAGGAGCTGATCCGGGCATTCGGAGATGGAGCGCATGTTCACGCGGACAGTTTCGAAGAACTGGAGCAGATGAAGCATGTGGCTCGAACGCTCGGGCGTCGTCTCGATATCGGCATCCGCGTCAACACGCAATTGAATTTTCCTCCCTGGAGTAAATTCGGGTTCAGTTTCGAGGATGGCCAGGCTCGGGAAGCAATACTGACAGCGGAAAAAGATGGTTTGCTGAGAGTTGTCGGTCTGCATCTTCATGCGGGAACTTACATTCTGGAACCGGAAATCTACACTACGGCCGTCAATAAAGTCTTGCAACTGGCCCTCGCGATGGAAAGCGAGGGGAGTTTTACCTTGCAGTACCTTGATCTCGGAGGCGGATATGCCTCTCCCAATACCCTGCATGCGCAATTCCTGCGCGGCGAAGCGACGTGTCCGACGTTCGAGCAATACGCCGAAGCGGTCTGCCTTCCCCTCGTCAAGAACCTCTCGCGACTCAAATTACGTCCGAAACTGTTCATTGAGCCCGGACGTTCAATTGTGGACGAGGGGGTCTCGATGATCACCAAAGTGGTCAGCTCCAAGCATCTGCCAGACGGCACGCGGGCCATCATCGTGGATGCTGGGGTGCATATCCTTCCGACAGCCTATTGGTACAAGCACGAGATGATTGCCTTGAAGGAAGGGCCCTCAGGGGTAGAAACGATCAATGTGCTGGGGGGATTGTGCATGAACATCGACGTTCTGTGTACAGATGTTCGTCTGCCGACTCTGAAGCGAAACGATCGCATCCTGGTCAAATGCACCGGCGCTTATAATTTTTCTCAATCCATGCAGTTCATCTACATGAGGCCGAATTATGTGCTGATAGCAGACGGACAGGTGCATTGTGTCCGTGAGAAGGAAGACTGGAACTATGTCCGGATCCCTGAGCGGCTGCCGAAGCACCTCATTTCCGCTGAATCGCGTGGATCGTTCCTTGTGAAAAACAATCACCGACCGGATTGACAGCCGGGACGGAATCGATCATGCATACAGCAAACTGGCGATTTGACTTGACGCGTCACATCGTTCTGGATCATCTCGACACACTGTTCCGCTCAATCGGGGCAGCTTTTTTCGTAACAAACCCGGTGAGCGGAATTCTTCTGGCTATCAGCTTCTTCATCTTCTCGCCTTATCTCGGATGGATGTGTCTGGCTGGATGTACGGCCGCGCTCGCGACGGCAAATCTGCTCCACCGGGATCGCTCGTATCTGAAGGTCGGATTTTTTGGCTTCAACGGCGCGTTAGTCGGGATGTACTGGGTCTATCTGACTCCCTTTTCATGGGTCTCTTTCGGTATGATGCTGATCGCGGCTTCTCTGACAATTCCCGTTTTGATTCTACTGAATCGTGTCTTATGCATGAGTCGGATGAACCTGCCTCCGTTGAGCAGTGCCTCGCTAATCGTGACCTATCCAGCAATCCTGCTCCTGAAACACCTTTACATCGCCTTTCCGCCGACCATCATCCATCCACCAGGATTCGGCATGTGGTTTTCGGGCGATTACCTCTCAAATGGAATCCGGCATCTCGATGTCCTGCGACATTTCGATCTGAACATGATTCTGGGTGTCGCATTCATGATGGCGGGAGTGGCATCTCATTCTCCATCATCGCTCAAATCCGCCCTTCGGGGGCTCGCCATCGGGCTCGCCGCAGCCTTCACGCTCGGAGGGCAATCATCCGCCTGGTGGTCCAGTCTTTACATTATGACCACTACACCGATCGCCATTGCGCTCGATGGTTTTTTTCTCGTGCCATCACTTGCATCGCGAATTCTGAGCTATCTCGCAATCCTCACCGGGATCTTAATCTGGATCGGGCTTATCCCGATCTTCGACTCACTCGGGCTTCCCGAACTGACGGTCCCCTTTTTTTTAACGACATTCAGTTTTCTGATTCTGACGCGTTTGAAACACTTTCAGAAACTGTTTCCTGATCTTGTGCCAGTTCCATTGATTTATGTATCCTCTCCGGAGTATTCCGCTCGCTGGAAGCGCGAACTGGATCTGGCCGAACGTTACTGGCAGATCGTCAGTCCACGAATGAGCGACCGGAACTGGGAAGGAAACATGAAACGCCGCATCGATACCGCAGTGGATCTGATTCTCAAGAGTAAATCGATCGTTGTATTCACTGGCGCCGGGGTTTCAACCGAAAGCGGCATCCCCGATTTTCGCACCCATGAGGTACACTGGAAACAGTATGATACCTCGCATTTTCGCTATGAAAAGTTTGCCGTTTCGGAGGAAAGCCGCCGCAAGTATTGGGAGATGAGCCAGGATTTCTTCATGGTGATCAAACAGGCCCGGCCGAATATGGCACATCTGGCGATGAATGAATTTGAAAAAATGGGCAAGTTGACCGGCATCATCACGCAGAACGTAGATCGCCTGCATCACAAGGCCGGTGTTTCTGCTGAAAAGATCATCGAGATTCATGGCAACGAGTTATTTGTGAGCTGTTTGAAGTGCGGTGCGAAATACTCCCGGGACGAGGTGTACCATTGGATCATCAACGGTGTGAAGGTACCGTATTGCCTGCAATGCCAGGGTTTGCTCAAGCCGGATTCGATCGCTTTCGGCCAGCCGATGACCCGGGAGTCTTCGGTGCGGGCATTTGAAATGACCATGAAGTGTGATCTCTTCATGATCGTGGGTACTTCACTACTGGTCCAACCCGCCGCACTGCTTCCTTGGAAAGCACGAGAAAACGGCGCCAAGCTGATGATCGTCAATCTCACGTCGACAGTCTACGACCAGCACGCGGACGTGCTGATCCGAGGCAAGGCAGCCGGCACTTTCAGCGAGATTTTGACGCGGATTGACGAGTTCCGGGATTATCTTCAGATATGACTTTCCGATCGTTCGGAGTCTTCATGCTGTTTCTCACCCGGTTTGCATCCGCTGAATTTGACGTGACAGGGTCGATCACGACGGTCGGTTACTCACTGATGAACGAGCCCTTACAGCACGAGATTCTCCAGACCGATTCAGGCTTCCTGTTCCGAGCGGATGCCGGTGTCCACTGGCAGTACCGGGATCTCCTGTCGGCTGATACGATCTTGGCTGTCGAGGGTCCCTCACGGTACGGTCTGCTGATCGGAGACAGCCGTAACACGCTGTTCGGTCGATATAAATCCGTATCGACCAGCGATCTGCGACCCTACGTTGATAGCGCGTCGATTCGTTTTCAATCTCCTCAAAAGCATATCATGATGGAATCCGGCATCATCCGTCACGGTTCGGATGACAAGTACGCCAATCCGGGTATCAATATGAGAGGGGTTTTCGGCAGATTCCGCGTGGGACTGCACTACAGTGACGTCGGCACGAGGGGGGGAATTCTGCACCCGGCTGCCGAGTTAACCGCCCCCCCCGATGGAATTGAAGCCCACTTCTTGCACGGCTTCATCCAGTTTTCAGATCGGTTCTTAGGTCCTCGTTCCTTTCTTCGATCGTTCGATGTCTCGCTATCAGTGGGATTTCTGCGGGATCGCACACCACCGGATCACCGCTGGAATGCCCTTCGGGACACATGGGGATCGATCGCCAGGGATGATCTCGGAACAGCCTCCCTTCGCATCACCGCAGAGATCCCCTTCACAACTCTCACAGGAGGCTACTCGGAAAACTTCGGACGGGCCATATCCGAAACGGGTGAGCGTGCTGATCGAGCATACACTGGAACGTGCTTTGATGCAGGAGTTCGAGTTCGCTATGGGATGGTTGAACTCTACGCCGGGTACATGAACTCAAGCGGGGATCCTTTTGACAAGCAGGACCTGGTGAATGAACGGCCACCTTCGGATTTTGAAGGATACGTCGACTATCCACCAACCGATCTGGGCCTGTACGATTCGCATTATATCAGACACGATCTGCCGCTCGTCTTCACCGGTGGCACATATACAGCGTTTTTCGGCTTGCCTCGACCGGGTTATCAACGCGATGCATATAGCATTGAGAATCTGGAAATGTCGCGATTGGAGAGTCGGCTGTTTCCGTTGCCGGATTGGGCCATCACGATGAGATACTGGCATGTTCGTGCGGATCAGTGTCCCTGGATGTATCAGGATGGACGTTGGGTCCAGCCATCGAAGGATCTCGGCGACGAGTTCGATTTCGAGATACAGTACACGTTGTTCGATCGCATCGAGATTTGGTTATTCTATGGGCTTGCGGTTACAGGGCAGTATTATGCGGATTCACGCGATTCCTTCGCTCCGGGACCGGTAACAGATGAAGCTTCAGCGCCGTATCTCAGCGGACGGACCGTTACACTGGCGGAGGTGGGAGTCACGGTGACATTATGAATAGATGGTTTCATGCGGGGGTCTGGATCGCAAGCAGTCTTCTGCTGTCCGGTTGTGCGGGGATGTCGGCAAATCATCACAATCGGCTTGGCTTGCAGGCGTTTGAACAACAGAAGTATCTGAACGCCTGTCTGGAATTCCAGCAAAGCGTCGATAGGAACCCATCACGCGCAGACTCGAGACTCATGTTAGGATGGAGTCAGTACCATCTATCCAGGACCGAATCTGCGCTCGCCTTGTTTCAATCCGTTTCGATTCTCAAAGGATTGCATAAAGCCCAATACGCTGACGCCTTCGAAGGAATGGCGCGATGCTGGTATCGACTCGGAGATCCGATCCGCGCTTATGAAACCATGATCTCGTGCGAGAAACTCCAGCGACTGTCCGCGGATCAGGAACGACTGGCCGGATGGGCGGCTTTCGCCGCAGACAGGAAAGCAGATGCAATCTCGCATTTCACACGGGCATCGACCATGCGAACAGCCGATGCAGAAGCACAGTACGGGTTGGCTTTATGCGCTCTGTCGGAGGGACGACACGAGGATGCCATCCGACATGCTTCACGTTCGATTCGATGGGATGCATCTTCCGCAGGGAGCTACATCGTCCGGGCAGAAGCATCTCTCGCTCTGAACCGGATCGAAGACGCGATACGGGACTTCAATTCAGCACTGGATCGAGATCCTGGATCTGCAATTGCCCGAGACGGGTTGGCTCGGGCAACAGGAGTTGCCACCCCCCGGTCGACATCTGATCGGATCGAATCTCCTCACTGAGCCCGGATCGTCATCAGGGAGATATCCAGAAAGTCATAGGTGTCCGGTGATGCAAGGGCCGCGAACCACAGGTAGTCCCCGGAGGGTATCGCCGCACCTCCCAGAGGAATCTCGGCCAGCAGATCCTGAACCATAAACAAACCCGGTTCGAGTATCTGGTTCGAGCGCATCTTGCGCAGATCCAGTGTAAACGTTGTACCATCGTGGAATATGGCATCGGAGGTCGGCAGCAGGAGCCCGAGATAGACATCGACCGGATGTGAGGTGCGAGTGAGATTGTTCATATTCCAGCCGACACTCAGCGTTGATGCAGATGAAAACGTGGTCGGAGCACCCAGAACGGAAATCTCGGGGTGAGACTCCGGAATGATGACATGGATCCCTGCCGAGATATATTGACCATCCGGATTCGTGACTGCGATGTAGAGCGGACCGAGTGACGTACCGGATGAGGTCGACAGCGTCACGAGCGCGGTATCGGGCGAAATGACCGCATTCGTCAGGACCGGTAGTGTTCCCGTTCGGTTCACATAATAATCATCGATCAAGTCGATTGTCGCACCTGCATCGAAGTTTGTCCCTTTGATCGTCACCTGACGCGTATCTCCCTGAAGGATCAGATGAGGTGAGATCGACGTGATGGTCGGGGCCGCACCGAGGTCGGATACGGGGGTGAGAAGCAGGTTGACATCCGAGAGAGTCTCACCGGATCCGATCTCGAGAGGTGTTGCGAGCGCGAGAGTCGTTGTTCGGTTCATTCCGTTATAAATCTGAGGCACATAACCGGTCGCGGTTACCGCAATACCGACGCGTCCCGGTCCGATCCCGGTCAACTCGTACTCACCGGCATCATTCGTATAGGTCGCACGCTGACTGATCGGAACGAAGGGATTGAGCGCATCGGAAAGCATGAAATCATATACGTACGCGCCCGATACAAATGCTCCGCTCGTGTCCTTGACTTTTCCGCGAATCACGCCGAAGCCATCCGGCATGATGATATCGATGCCGGTCGTTCCTCCGCCGACGGTTGTGACCAGAGTCGCCTGGGAGGGGTTTGTGGCGGATGGATGGAACGTGCCGGGCGACGTCCAGAACAAGTATTCGGGGTGGAAGAGACTGCGGGCCAGGATACGATACGATCGTCCAGCGGGAAGTCCGCCGATGGTGTATGCACCTGATGCGTCCGTTGTCGCAGAACCGCTCGAATACCCGGTCAGCGAATCGATCGCATCGACGCGGATCGATGAAACAGGCTGGGATGCCTGAGTCGTGACAGTGCCTGAGATGGAAGCCGAGGCCGGCAGAACCAGATTCAGACCCTCGATGGAATCGTTGACATGAATCGTCAGGACCTCGACATGCGCAGCTCCGGAATCAGGATAGGCGATCAGTGTGAAGACCCCCTGCGGCAGATTCAGCGCGAACGAGCCTTCTCCTGTTGCCTCCGTCTGATACCCGGTCAATCCCCAGAAATAATAGCCCGTCGTATTGTCGAATGCATAGAGCGAACCTCCCACGGGTTGATTGGATCCGTTTTTCAAGCTGCCTGTGACAACGTATCCAGTCAGAAGATAGAAGTCGATTCCGCTTAATGGCGCGTCATCCGTCACCGCGAGGGTATCGGTATAATATGGAGAATTGACGCCGAGGTGGTACTGCGGGAGATAGTGCGACTGCCCTCCGTTGGGATTGACCGAGGCAATGTAGACGCCGGCCGGCACTGAAACGGTGTATCGCCCCAGCGGACCGGTCAGGGACTCGTAGACCGTCAAATCGTTCCCATAATAATCCAGGCACTGCACCGCCACTCCGCCGACCGGTGTGGTCCCGTAATAATCATATACCGTTCCCGTGATATCGGCCGCCCGAATCGCCTCATTCTGAATCAACACGATGCATACAGCGAGCGCGACATATACCAAATTGAAACACCTGCGACTTGTCATACCTGATAACTCCTTCTCCCCTTTCGATTCTGGTGCGATCGGTCCGTCACCACGGTCGATCCGCAGGTTGAGCTGCAATTTCAATACCAGATGAATCAGTGAAGGTACATGACGAGCAACTGCGCCGCGAGAACTCTCAGAAACATGGTGAGCGGGTAGACCGTTGCATACGCGATCGAAGGCGCTTCGGAATCCGCTGCGGTGGTGAGGTATGCGAGAACTGGCGGATCGGTCATGCTTCCGGCCAGCATTCCGGAAAGGGGCATGAAGTTCATTTTCATGACGAGGCGTGCCCAGATTCCAACGATCAGAGGCGGAATGATTGTGATCAATGCCGCGAGACTGATCCATCTGAGTCCATCACCTTGGATCAGCGTTTCCACGAAGCGATCACCGGCGCGGAGCCCTACGCAGGCCAGGAACAGTGAGATCCCGATTTCGCGCAGTGTGATGTTGGCGCTGATCGGCATATACCAGACCAGTGGTCCGATTTTTCCGATCCTGCTGAGGATGATGGCAACCAGTAGAGGGCCGCCGGCGATACCGAGTTTGACCGGGACGGGAAGGCCGGGCAAGCTGATCGGATAACTGCCGACCAGCACTCCCAGGACGATGCCGATGAACAGAGGCACGAGCATGGGATGGTTGAGTTCTCTGGGTGAGTTACCCAGCTTTTCGGCTGCTTTTTCGAGATTTTCGGCAGGACCGACGACCGAAAGACGATCGCCGAATTGGAGGCGCACATCAGCGCTCACCGGCAACTCGATGTCCGCTCGCGCAATCCGTGTGACCGTGACCCCCTCCCGTTCGCGAAGCCTGAGTTCATGCACGCTCTTGCCGATTGCGCCTTTTTTCGTGACGATGATCCAGTTCCATGCAATGTCGCTCTTGATATCGATCAGATTCACTTCACTCTCACGCCCCACGACGATGCGGAGACGATCGAGTTCCTCGATGGGGCCGACTGCAAGAAGAACGTCTCCGAGATGTACCGTGACGTCAGGCTGAGCCAGGCAGACCGTATCTCCATGCATCACTCTCGAGATGACGATCCCCGAATGGTCCTGCAAGGGGATATCGCGAATCTTCAGGCCATCCAGGTTCGGATTCCGCACTTCGAGGTTGATCATCTCGATA
>CAYYMM010000045.1:0-16543 GCA_964472395.1 uncultured bacterium
CCCGAACAGTCCCGAAATCATCAGAATCACCGTCAATTCCGCGATCGACGCAAGCAGCAGCAGCAGGAATGCGAATCCCGGTGCATGATGAACAGGCAGGAACAGACACCAGACACAATCGTGGTGCAGAACTCCGAAACAATACGGCATGATTCTCCCGACTGCCCAACGCCCGGCATACAGACTCCAGGCAATTCCCCCGATCGCGAGCATCCATCGCCACCCGCACCGAACGACGGATCCGCGCAGGATCACGATCCATGCCATTCCGGCCAGCGCTAATCCCGTGAGAAATAACATAATGGGGACAACTGCCGGGAAGGTCATGGCGGACGCGATCCAGCCGGATAAGCCCCCGGTTTGTTCGTCGATCAGCACCGCGCAGCAGGATACGGCATCGGGATCGATCAGCAACCGCGAAGCCCGGAAGGCATAATATGCGCCGAGAACAGCAATCGGAACGATGACCGGAATCACCCGGACGGATTCCCGGATGCCTATTAGTCCGAGATGCTCCCGACGGATCCTGTCCACAGCATGCCAGGCGTACAGCAGCACGACCGTTCCCAGCCGGCACATCAATGCGATTCCTCCATACGGCGTCATCGCCTGCATCACACCCGTTCCACACATGGCTCCGGGCACATCCCGCGGAAAGAGCATCGCGATCGACACGATCCACAGCATCGTCGAAAGGCCATAGATCACTTCCACCACGCATGTCACGGGTGTCAGCCACTCCGCATCCTTTTCGAGCGTGAGTTGTCTGCGGGTCGAACAATCGGGATTCCAGTGAAGGTCGATTGCAATTGCGGTCCGGAGGGCATTTGCGAGCAAGATTCCCGAGCAGACATCGGCGATCAGAATCAGATCCGGTATAATTGAAATCATGCCTGGCGGATCAATCTGCCACCCTGCATCTCGAAGCCCCCAATTGGATGCAGGCGCGACACCAGTCGGTCGTCGTGGGAAGAGACGATGACGCCGCAACCATCCGCCGCCAGTGATTCGAGCGTTTCGGCGACAATATCCACACCCCGGCGATCCTGATGCGCGGTCGGTTCATCCGCCACCAGCCATCGGGGATTTCCGGCGATCGCCCGCGCCAGTGCGACGAGTTGAAGCTCACCGCCTGAAAGGGTCTCGATCGGGGCATTCGCCAGGTGCACCACGCCGACCCGTTCGAGTGCAACTCCGGCAGCCCGATAGATTTCCTTCATGCGCATTCTTCCTGGAACTGCCGGTACCATCGTGTTCTCCAGAACGGTATAATCCGTAAGGAATCGCGGCGTTTGAAAGACGAAGCCCAATCCGCTCCGCCAGTGCTCGCGGTACGCCGGATCACCCCTTACAATCGATTGTCCGTCCAGCAGAATGTCCCCCGAATCCGGTCGCAGCATTCCGCTGACCAGATACAGAAACGTCGTCTTGCCCGACCCGGATTCGCCTGTCACGAGCGAGATTCCCGGGCGGATGAACGTACCGTCGATCCTGTCGAGCCTGAAGCATGCCCGCCCGGCCGCTTCACGCTCGAAACAGACCTCCTGTGCCGCCAGCCGTTCCGTCACGCCCCGCCTCCCGGTTGAGGAGCGCCCGGATCGCGTCGAACGTCATGCAGAACAGGAATCAGAGTTGCCATGAGGTGGAGCAGACCCGCGACGAAGGCAATCAGAAGACCGTCCGGGATCGCGTCGGGCTGGATCAGACCGATCATGGCGAACGCAATCAGGCATGCACAGGAGAACACGATGCCCCAGCGCAAAACGGTCAGCTTCAGTACATCGGAGGCCTTCCATCCGAGGCAGCGCAGTAATCCGTAAGTGTGACGGTCGCGTGACCCGAGTGTTCCGGAGGCCAGAGTCAGGAGCAGGATCGCCAGCAGGACCGGTGTCCACTTCACCCACTCGCTCCGGTCGGCTGCCCGGAAGATCGCGATCAGGCGTTGCCTCGCGCCGTCCTTCGTCTCAACCCGGATCCCGTCGCCGTATTTCTGCCGGAATTCGTCCGCAATCGCCTCAATCTCATGGCGTTGGGGCACATCGATGGCGTAGGCCTGCTCGTTGACCCCGTCCGGCGAAGGGATCGGAACGGCATCTCGCACACCCGGAGTCGCCTCGAAATCCGATACGGGAGCGGCGTTTTTTTTCGCGGGTGCATCCAATACAAGCACGATGGAAGGTGATTGAGCGATCCAGTGTTCGATGAGCGTTCTCAGATGGTCCAATTGATTCAGATCGATCGCCGGCCAGGAAATGGTCAGGACCAGGCACGCCAGCAGGATGAGGTGTTCCGTGAGGCGTTTTGCGATGGCGCGGAGTGCCCAGTTGCATAGCGGAGACAACGGCATGATCCTTGCCGATCATTCCTTCCCGGCCGGAGCTGGCCGCGTGGTCATCGACCGCCAGCGCTCGACGGTCATCTCATCCAGACGGAATCGGAATCGTGCGGGATGACGGCGCTCGAACACCTCCCGGTCTGCTTCCGTCGGGAATGCGACGAATGCGGGTCCCATCGGGCCGATAACATCGGATCCCCCCGCAAAGTAAGCGGTTCCCCCATCGATCGCCTCGCCGGTGAAGTAATTCCGAACGCAGATCTTCCGGATTTCCGTGCGCGTTGTTCCGAGATACTTTTCGCTCTCGAGCCAGGCGCGGATCATGCACCCGTTCCCACAAAAAAAGTGGATGTGACCCTGGTCGGTTTCGATCGAAGCTGCCGTGTCCGCATGCTGAGCGGGAATCATGGCGCAGACCGGGCAGCGTTCCGATCCAGCCATGTCGATGCGGCAGAGGACGGGAGTGTTTTCCGGTGTCTGCGCCAGCGCATCGAGATTGCACAGGATGGCAGCCAACAGAAGGGTCGACCAGACATTTCGCACGTGGACTCGGCGGATCATGCGCTTCCCTTTCCAGGATTAGATGGATGTTGCGTGTCGTTCATGACGAAACTATAGCGCGGTCCACCATCCCATTCAATCCTCGACTCATGCGGCGACGGGCATGTTGGAGTGCCATATGAGATGTCCGTCAAGGAGTGAAGAACGAGGTGGATAAGGCACCGCCACGAGATTTAGCCACAAACTACCGGTTCCGGGAACATGGATAACGGCCGTGGTTGCAGGAAATGGAATGTGTGGTCACGCCTCATCGGACATCGGCCTGCCGGGAAAATGAAAGACACCCGGAGAAGCGCGCGGGGCGAAGACTACCCGGATACCGGAAACATACCCATACTGACCTGAAATTCATATCTAAAATCGAGCGGTTTTCATGAAACAGCTTCTTGCCCGAATGCTTTTCCCGTATTTGCCAGGAACTGCCTCCCATGAAGAGGTACATCTTAAAAAAAACCTCTCGATCGATCCAGTTGGCCTGTGAAGTCATGTTTTGCTAAACTACGAAAGCAGGCAGAGAGGATCACGCGTGTGATATGAAGCAGAGGAGTTCCATTGCCATGACTGCAAATCAACCCGCGTTTGGGTGCTCCGTTCCGAATTTTGATCAGTTATCACAGGAGACGTGTTCATGACAGACTGCTCGATCCTGTCAATGGTCGTTCTCGGCATCCTGGGCTCGGCGCATTGCATCGGCATGTGCGGACCGCTGATCCTGGCATTCCCCGCTCGATTCGGAGGTGTATGGATGCATCTCGCCTATCATGCGGGAAGGATCGGAACATACATGCTGGTCGGCACGGCGATTGGCGCGTTCAACCGGGGAGTCAGTCATGTGCGTCCGCATGATACGCACTGGCTCGGGTGGACACAGTCGGCGTTTTCGACGGTGGCTGCTCTGTTTCTGCTCTGGTTCGGCCTGGCGAAACTCGGGGTGATCCGCGAACCCGCCTGGATGAATGAGTCGGATTTCCTGCAAAGTCATGGTTTTCAGCGGTTGATCCGTTCGATGAGGCAGGGCAGGATGCTGACGATGGTCGGGATCGGCGCATGCACGGGCCTGTTGCCGTGCGGACTGTCGTTCGCGGCCTTTTCGCGCGTCATAGCCTCCCCGAGTCTGACCGCGGCACCCCTCATGATGCTCGCATTCGGGATCGGAACGCTGCCGGCCCTGCTGTTCCTGGGAACCGGTGCCGCGAGACTTGCCCGGGTCTGGCGGCGCGAGCTGGAACTCCTCACCGGCATGTTTCTGCTCGGCATGGGGATCTCGCTGATCGGTCACCTTTTCTTTTAAAATCGCGCGGCCGCGCACTTTCTTTTTTCATGCGACACCGGGTTTGCTATATAGAGAGTGGAGTTTTTTCTAACGGAGGTCGATTTGATTCTTGCGCAACTGTCCAACATCACGTTCAGCTTTCCGGGCCGAACGATTATCGAAAGCGCGTCCCACCAGTTCAAGGACGGGTGCCGTACCGGTCTGATCGGTGCGAACGGCATCGGCAAAACGACTCTGTTCCGGCTGATTGCGGGAGAGCGCATTGCGGATTCCGGTGAGATTCATTACGCCAAAGGACTCCGAATCGGGTTTCTCGAGCAGACCCCCGTCTGGGCCGAGGGGACAACGGTACGAAATGAGATCGAGCGTCCGTTCACCGAGCTGATCGAGATGGAAAGCCGGTTGAGGGGGTTCGAGAAGCGTTTCGAGGAAACGGACGATCTGGAGGTGTTCCAGCAGTATGATGCGTTGGCGGATCATTTCCAGCGGTCCGGCGGGTATACCTATCGGGCGAGAATTCATGAAATCCTGAATGGACTCGGGTTCTCCGACGCGGTCCAGGACCGTCCCATCACGTCGTTCTCGGGAGGCGAGCAGTCCCGGATCATGCTGGCCAGACTGCTGCTCGAAGCACCGAACCTGCTTCTGCTGGACGAGCCAACCAATCATCTCGATATCCGCGCCACCGAATGGCTCGAAAAGTATCTCAAGGGCTTCTCAGGCGGGATCGTCTTCATCTCGCACGATCGATATTTTCTGGATCGCATCGCCACGGATATTCTCGAACTCGAACATCGCCGACTGACTCTGTATACCGGGAACTTCAGCGCATATATCGAACAGAAAGCGGAACGCCGCGAGCATCAGCAGAAACTGTTCAAGCTGCAGCAGGCGAAGATCGAAAAAATGGAGGATTTCGTCCGGAGGAACATGGCCGGACAGAAGACGAAGCAGGCGCAAAGCACCCAGAAAGCGCTCGATCGGATGGAACGGATCGAAGCGCCGACCGGGCAGGGCCGCAGCATGCGATTTCATCTGGATACCGATCATGGCGGCGGCCGCATCGCGATCGAAGCGCGGGATCTGAGTCTGTCTTTTGACTCCCGTGTCTTGTTCGCACACGTCGACCTTCGACTCCACCGGGGTGAAATCGTGGGGATGATCGGCGAGAACGGGTCCGGAAAATCATCGTTTCTCAAGATCATCGCGGGCGAACTCGAACCGAACGGCGGCGTCGTCGCCCTGGGGTATCGGATCAAGCCGGCCTACTTCGATCAGCACCTCAGAGATCTCGATCCGGCCAAACCGGTTATCGAGGAAATCTGGCAATTGATTCCCCAGGCGACGCAGCTCGATGTCCGCAGCCATCTCGGGCGCTTTCTGTTCTCCGGCGAGGACGTATTCAAGTTGGTATCGCAGCTCAGCGGCGGCGAGCGTGCCCGGCTGGCCCTGGCCAAACTCATGCTGTTCAACGCCAATCTGCTCCTGCTGGACGAGCCCACGAACCATCTCGACGTCGCCGCCCGGGATTCGCTCGAAGAAGCCCTGCTGGAGTATCCCGGCACCGTGCTGATGGTGACGCACGACCGCTATCTGCTCGATCGCGTCGCCGCCCGGATCTGGGCGCTCGAAGACCACACCATCACGGATTTTATCGGGAATTACTCGGATTACCGCCGATGGAAGGACATGGAGAAAATCCAGGAAGCTACCCCGGAGATTCCGACTTCCGCTCCGGTAGCGCGGAGCGATCTGTCGCGGCGCCGAAAGAGCGTGCGATCGATCCGGGTGATCGAGAAAGACATTACGCGCTTCGAGATCGAGTTGCGTGAGATTCATGCCGAGATGAAACAGCCCGCGCTCGCGACGAACTGGCAGGCACTCGACGACCTGGCTCGTCAGGAACGCACAATCCGGGATAAACTCGACGCTGCGATCGCGGAATGGGAAGACGCGGGTGCATTCGAGGAATCACGCCGGGCGGATCAGAATAAATAGGAGCACTCGATGCGCGGTCCCTGCGTCGTCTCAGCCCAGTCGTTGGCCGACCCGTCCACCGTGATCCGCTGAATGCGATAGCCTCCTTTCAGAATCAGATGAACCGCAGGGAAGTACCAGCCTGCGCCACCTTCGACCCAGTAGCCGTGGGCATCCGATGAGATCGATCCGGAGGACGAAATCGACTGGTCGTAATCCAGAACCGGCATGTAAAACGCATACCCGTACAGCAGCAGCCGGTCATCCACCACCATCCGGCTGACACCGCCGCCGATGCCGAATCCCTCGATCGATGTCTCGACGTGAAACGCCTGATGCCAGTCGAAATCGATCCGTTTGTATAACCCCGAAACGTGAAACATCGACAGGAACCGCCAGCTCAGGATCACGTCGATATCGGTACGATCGGTCCGATACTTACGGTCATCGGAGGCAAAGCGGACATCGAACGAGCCGGTATAGTACTGAAAACCCAGGCCGATCGGACCCGTACGGACGAACAACGACGGTCCGTAAAGTCCCGCGGAGCTTGCGTCGAAGTCCGTGAGTTCGTGGTCCCACTGCGCGAACCAGCCCGCCAGGCCGACATTCCCGCCAAAGCCCCACTCCGCCGAAACAGCACCGGGAACCCCGATTCCACCGATCACCGCAGCCAGGAGCATGCACATCAACAGCCGTACTCGCATGGATCACTCCTTTCATACGGATTGAATACCAATCCATGAGGAAATCAGCACGATCAGGAATCGTGACGAACGCTCTTCACATGTTGAGAAGAATTCTACAAGTCGTAACGAAAAATGGCAAGACTAGCGTGAGGAATCCGAGAACACGGATTTGAGCACTGCATGAAGTTCGTCGAATCGATACGGTTTCTGGATGAATCCGGCCAGCCCGCGACCGGTAAATCGTTGCGTGACTTCCTGCTCGTTATACCCGCTCGACATCACGATCCGGATGCCCGGTTTGATCTGTTTCATCTTCCGGAAGGTTTCGATGCCGTCGAGATTCGGCATGGTCAGATCGAGAATCACGCAGTCGATCACGTTCTGATAGCGTTCGAAACGATCCAGTGCTTCGATGCCGTCGTGCGCCGTGAGAACTGAGAAACCGAGTTTATCCAGCATGCGCCGCGCCACGGACAGAATGGCGGGGTCGTCGTCCGTCAGCAGAATCGTTCCGGAAAACCGCGTCGGCTCATCGGAATCGGTCAGAGATTGGGTTGGAACCGCCTTCGCGTCGTATGCCGAAACCGGGAACAGAATCTTGATGCAGGTGCCTCGACCCGGTTCACTGTACACCTTGATCGCCCCGGAATGGCCCCTGACGATCCCGAGCACGGCGGCGAGTCCCAATCCGCGGCCGGTGAATTTCGTCGAGAAAAACGGTTCAAAAATGCGGTCGACCATCACCGGATCCATGCCGACGCCCGTGTCCGAAACCTCGATGAACACATAATCGGATTCGGGCAGTTCCTGTTTCAGATATGTTTCCTGCAGATACGCCATATCGCAGTGCATGAGGCCGGTCGTGATATGAATGGTGCCCGGCCGGTCCTCGAGTGCTTCCGATGCATTCGTGATCAGATTCATGATCACCTGCCGCATCTGCGTCGCATCCGCTTCGATCGCCGGAATCGTACCGGACAGATTGAAGTAAATCCGGGCCTTCTTCGATATCGATGCCTCGATCAGATGCGTCATCTCCAGAACAACATCATTGAGATTGAGCGATTGAACGACGAATCGGCCTTTGCCCGAGTATGCGAGCATCTGTCGGCATAACTCGGCCGCCCGTTGCGCGCCCCGGATAATGCCCTCGATCGAGGTCCGCGCGGAATGGGTTGGAGAGATGTCGCACAGCGCGAGATCGGCGTTGCCGAGAATGGTGAGCAGGAGGTTGTTGAAGTCGTGCGCGATACCTCCGGCCAGCACACCGAGACTCTCGAGTTTCTGCGTGTGCTGCATCTGCGTTTCCAGCCGCTTGCGCTCGTTTTCGATGCGCTTCCGATCCGTGATGTCCCGGATGTATCCGCCGATGCCCTTCGTGCCATCCTCCAGATCGATCCCAAACTTGATCGATTCGAATGACCGTTCCTCATGCAGCTCTTCGGAAATCACCACGGTTTCCGAATCGAGCGCCCGGAGGTCGGTCTCGAGGCACGATTCGGCGATGAATGACGGCTGAAGGTCGCGATCCGTGCGATTCAGAATTTCATCGTCCGGTCGATTGAAAAACTTCCGAAGCGCGTCGTTGATGAAAATATACCGGAACGAGGAATCCTTCAGAAACACGAAGTCGGGCGTCGAATTCAGAAACAGACGCGACCGCTTTTCACTCTCGATGAACGATCGCTCGGCATTCCGGCGATCCATTGTTTCGAGATTCACGCTGATGATATCGGAGATCGAAGAAGCAAAATCCTGTTCCTCGGGCGTCCAGATCCTGGGCGGACCGATATGCTCCAGACACAGTATGCCGGCGATGCGGCCCTGTTTGTAGACAGGCACATCGAGCATGGAGGTGATTCCCAATGGCGCGCAGTAGGATCCCAGGAAATCGGCGGTGCGAGGGTCTGATGCCGTGTCATGTGCGGCGATGACCCTCTCGAGTTCGATTGCGCGGAAGTAAGCCGGAAAGTCACATGCACGCAGCTCCGTACCGGATTCATACGCATCCCGGGCAAGGATATACAAAGACTCGCTCGTGATCCGCGTTCGATCCGGGGCATAGCGCCAGTAACTGACACGAGCGACACCGATGGTTGTTGCACACGCTCTGAGGATGGATGACAGCGCCGTGACGAAGTCGTCATAGGAGCATTTGGCAAGCGACAGGAGCGAGGCATGATGACGCCTGAGTTGCTCCGCCCGAAACAGAATCTGCTCCTCATACAGCTTCCGATCGGAAATATCCCGATCGATACAATTCAACCCGATCTCGTTCCCCGCCATATCCTTCGCGACCGACATCCGGGAGTGGATCCACCGCCACTCGCCCGATTTCGAACGGAGCCTGTAATTCGTCTCGAAAGAAGCACCTGCGGTGCCGGCGATCTGAATCGAATCCATATCGGTCAAATCGTCCGGATGGACGAGGGCGTTCCAGAGCCCCGGATCCGCATCGAACTCCTCGACACCGTACCCCGTCATCTTCAGACAAGCCGGATTCAGCATCGAAACGCGATTGTCCGAATCGCGAAAATAGACCATGTCCTCGGCCGTCTCGATGAAGGCTCGGATCTGGGCTTCGCGTTCGAGCAGCTCCAGTTCGGTCTGCTTGCGATCCGTGATGTCCTGGGCGGTGAACGTGATTCCTTTCGACAGATCGTTCGGATCGAGCGGTGCACTCGACAGGATGATATTGACCGTCCGTCCGTCTTTCCGCTTCCAAACCGTCTCGACAACACCAATGCCCTTCTGGTTGATCTGCCTGTATTTCACCTCACCAACCCGGTCGAATTCGGCCTGATCCGGATACAACATCCGGGCGTTCTGGCCGATCAGTTCCGAATGGGAGTACCCGAGCATTTTCAGGAGATAGTCGTTGGCGTTGAGAATGACCCGATGGACGGTCAGGCCAATACCGATCGGAGCCGCTGCGAAGATGCTCCGTATGAGTTTTGCGGAGTGTTGATTCATGGGATCCGATCCTGTTGTTCCGTCATTCCATGGCCGAATAGGCACTGCGTGATTCAGGGTTGCTCTTCCCTATCAGTGTAACCGAAGAACAGGACGGTTTCAAATGCGGTGATCAGGGAAGGACGATGCCGGCACCGAAACGCCCTGTGTGTCCGGAATCGCCGCGATGCGAGAAAAACCGGTTGCGATGGCAGGCCGTACACACATCGATGTGCTCGATCGAATCCCCCGGAACCCCGGCCTCTATCAGCAGCGCCTGAGCCGCGCTTCGCAGATTCAGGCGGGGTTTCCATCCTTCACCGGCGGATGGCTCGATGACGACGCCCTCCGGCCAGCGTGAACTCCGCGCAAATGCTTCGGCGACGTCCCGGTCGACCGGATAACAGCATGCGCCGATCGACGGACCCACTCCGACCTGCAGTTCTTCCGGAGCGATGCCGAAATTTCCTCGAAGGACCTCGATGGTCTCCCGAATGATGTTCCGTTCGATCCCTTTCCGCCCGGCATGAATCGCCGCCACGGCGCGCAGCGAGCGATCGCAGAGCAGAACAGGGATGCAGTCCGCGACGAGCACGCAGAGGCAGATTCCGGGTTCCTCCGTCACGAGCGCATCGACGGAGGGGATCGGAGGGACGTCGGCGATATGGCCCGCGCCGCGGTGTCCGGCCGTAACGATCGCGACAGACACCCCATGGATCTGCTCGCCCAGCGTCCACGTCTCCGGATCGATTCCCGCGTCGATCGAGACTCTTCGCCGGTTCTCCCGAACATTGCCGGGCCGATCCCCCGTCCGGTCGCTCAGGTTCAGACTCCTGTTCACCCCGCCGCTGACTCCTCCCATGCGGGTCGAAACGAAGTGCGGGGCCGGGATCCGTTCGAATGCGAGCATCCGCTCACACCGGTTCATCCGGAACACGTCCTTCCAGAACCGCCAGATTGGCGCGGTGAATCGCCCGAAACGGGTCTCGATCGAAGCGATCGGCTTTGCCGGCGAGCAGCGCGTCGAGATACTCGATGTTCGCGGTCAGCAGCGTACCATCGGAATCGTCCGCATGACCCGCGATGAACCTGTAACCTGC
This sequence comes from uncultured bacterium, assembly GCA_964472395.1. Lineage (GTDB taxonomy): Bacteria > CSSED10-310 > CSSED10-310 > CSSED10-310 > CALFER01 > CALFER01. Next base: position 10,888 of record CAYYMM010000045.1, read on the forward strand.
GAAGGCGCGGTAACCGTTCAGTGTTTCCGCGAATCGCCGGATGTCCGGATCGCTCAGATACGGGATCGGTGCTTCGATGTTGTCGCCGGCGATCACGACACGATCCTCATGGTCGACGATCGAAATCGAATCCTCGCTGTGCCCCGGTGTGTGGAGGAGTTCGATCCCCTCATCCGGGAATTCGAGTCGGGTGTCGAAGGTGAGATTGGGCAGGACGATACGCACCGGACCGGCGGCGAAACGTGCGAATCGGACGAGTTCCGATTCGGAGTGGTCGCGGATCAGCGTGCGGCAGGTCGAGTGGGCGATGATCCGCGCGTCGGGAAAGAAACAGTTGCCCCAGATATGGTCCCAGTGGAAGTGGGTATTGATGACGATCGCGGGCTTGTCCCGGGCCGGCTGACCCAGGGCGTCCATCACGTCTTTCATCGAATCCGGGCCGAGAAACGTGTCGATCACGAAAAGCGTCCGGGGTGAGTCGATGACGGTGACGTGGGTGATCATGGGGCCGAGCGTATCGAAGGCGAACAGATGGCATCGCGAACCGATTGGAATATGCTTCACGTCTTCCTCCTCGGAATGCGGCGCGACGGATCGGCGGGATTGGGGACAAGGCACCGCGGACCTCGCCCGCACAGATCCATCCGGTCGAGTTCCCGGAGCGCTTCCCGGATCCGATCGTGCGATTCCGGCGCATGATACCGCAGCAGCGCCTTCTGGATCGCCCGTTCGCCGGAGCTTCGCGGGATATGGATGGTTCCCCTCAGCCAGGACGCGCCCGGACGGTTCAGGATGAGGGGGTGACGGCCGGCGTGATGCATGGCACCGGCGAGCGTCATCGGGAGGGGGATGAAGGTCTGGACCTGCTGAGGTCGGAACTTGTTTTTCTTGAGCCAGAGCGCCAGGTCCAGCATCGACCGGGTTGTGCTGCCCGGATGTCCGGCGATGAAATAAGGCACGATGTACTGCTCGTGCCCCGCCTCGGCGGAATACTTCCGGAACAGCTCCGAAAAAGCCTCGAAATCCCGTATCGACGGCTTCATCATGAGCTGGAGCACCATGGGATCGGTATGTTCCGGCGCGAGTTTCAGATGGCCGCCGACGTGGTGCGCGGCGAGCGTGCGGATGTAGTCGCGGGATTTCAACGCGAGATCGTGGCGGATACCCGACGAGACCAGTGCTTTCCGGATACCCTCGATTTTCCGTACCGCAGTCAGCATGCGCAGGAGCGGGGTGTGGTCCGTTCGCAGATGCCTGCAGATCCGCGGATACAGACACGAGAGTCTCCGGCATCGCGTCTGAAGCGCCGGTTTGCCGCAGTTCATCCCGTACGTGTTCGCCGTCGGCCCGCCGATATCCGAGATCATCCCGGTGAAAGCCTCGGCGCGGTCCCGGATCGTCTCGATTTCCTTCACGATCGATCGCTCGGATCGACTCTGAATGATGCGTCCTTCGTGCAGGGTGATCGAGCAGAACGAGCAGCCGCCGAAGCAACCCCTCACCACCGTGACACTGTGCCGGATCATCTCGTAGGCGGGGATGCGTTCGCCGGTATAGACGGAATGCGGCCGGCGCGTGAAGGGCAGTTCGTACAGACGGTCGAAATCGTTCGTTGCGAGCGGGAAGGCCGGCGGATTGACGGCAACCTCCCGATCGCCGTGCTGCTGAACGATCGGTCGGGCGTTATGCGGATTCGATTCGCGGTAGATCACGCGCATCGATTCGAGAAACCGGCACGAGTCCCGCTGGACCTCTTCGAAGGACGGGATCCGCACCGCATCCGTATCCGGCTGAACGGAACGCATGACCGCCGTGCCGCGCACATCGGACACTTTGTCGAGGGGTTCTCGACCGGCCAGGCGATGGGCGATCTCGACGATGGGGCGTTCGCCGTTCCCGTAAACCAGCAGATCGGCTTTGGAATCGACGAGCACGGATCGGCGGATCGAGTTCGACCAGTAATCGTAATGAGCCAGTCGCCGGAGGCTGGCTTCGATGCCTCCGATAATGACCGGAACACCGCGGAAGGCTTCCCGGCAACGCTGGACATACGGGATGAGGGCGCGATCGGGGCGGCAGCGGGCCTGATTGCCGGGCGAGTAGGCGTCATCCGATCGGGGTTTCCGGTCGGCTGTGTAGTGGTTGACCATGGAATCCATGTTGCCGCTCGTCACACCGAAGAAGAGCGCCGGAGCGCCGAGGCGTGTGAAGTCGGCCGTGGAGCGCCAGTCGGGTTGGGCGATGATGCCGACGCGGAAGCCTTGAGCTTCGAGCAGGCGACCGATCAGGGCAGCGCCGAAACTGGGATGATCGACATAGGCGTCGCCCGTGACCAGAACGATGTCGCACTGGTCCCAGCCCAGCGCATCCATGGCTTCGCGCGACATGGGCAGTTCCGGAGCGGACGTCAGCTTGGCCGCCCAGAATTTCTTGTGTGAAAAGATGGAATCCGTCATCGGCACGGAGTCTATCCCGTCCGCCCTCTCGTGTCCACCCCGCACGTCCGTCCTTCCGGCTGCATATCTTGCGCTGGGACCCCTCATCATCCATACTGTGAGACGGCTGGCATTCCTTCGATTCATCACTGACTGGTCAGGGGAGACGACATCGCATGAACCGGCATTTCGCTCGAGACATGGCACGATTGGCCGCTGTCATTCTGACGATCGTCTGCGCGTGCGTCGCTGCAGAACCGGTTGCCCAGTTCGACGGTGTCAAACGGATCATCGCGGTCGGGGACGTGCATGGCGATTTCGATCGCTTCGCGCAATTGCTCAGAGACGCCGGTCTGATCGATTCGGCGCAACACTGGATCGGCGCGTCTGCGCATCTCGTGCAGACCGGAGATGTTCTGGATCGCTGGCCGGACTCGAAGAAAGCCATGGATCTCCTCATGCGGATCGAGAAGGAAGCGGCGCAGGCAGGGGGTGGCGTGCATGCGCTGATCGGCAATCACGAGGCGATGAACATGCTGGGGGATCTGCGGTATGTGCATGACGGTGAGATTGCCTCGCACGGAGGGAAAGAGGCCTTTGTGAAAGCGATGAGCCCCTCCGGGACATACGGCGCATGGATTCTGTCGCATTCCTGCGTCATCCGGATCAACGATGTTCTGTTCCTTCACGGAGGGATCAGTCCGGAGTATGCGACCCATTCGATCGAAACGATCAATCGGACGGTGCGGGAGGAGTTGCAGGCGAGTGTAGCGGACAAGGCGGAGTTCTGTCGCAATCCCGACGGGCCGTTGTGGTATCGGGGATATGCAAGTGAGAACGAACCCGAGGTCTGTGCGTTGATCCGGCCGATCCTGGAGCGCTATGGCGTCCGGCATGTCGTCGTGGGGCATACCGTGTCGAAAGACGGGATTCAGGCGAGGTGCGGGGGAGCGATCGTGATGATCGATGTGGGATTGTCGCGGGCGTATGAGGGGGTTCCGGCGTGTCTGGAAATCAAGGACAACGCGTTTCGAGTGATTTCGGGAGCCGGGCGGACCGAGTCGCTGCCGATGGGGGCACAGGCTGGATCACCGTGATGCGCTCGCATCACTCGACGTCCAACCGAATTCGACGATATCGACATTCGAAACGATTTCAGTGACATCCGGATCCGTCATTGCGGAGATCAGGCGCACGCCGGTCATGTCGCCGGCCCCCTCCGGCCATGTAAAGGTATTGATGATCCAGTGGATACTGAGGTCCGGAGGAATTAACGGAATCGCGCTCCGGTAATCGTCCGGAGTCGTTCCGAATCCGGGACCGAAAAACAGCGTGTCTCCGACTTCCAGCAGCACGAAGACCGGCATCGCGATCAGGTCCTGCGCATCCGGATTCCGGATCCAGAGTTCGCATCGGAAATCGTCCGTCGGGTGAAACAGACGGCGGGAGAGATGGATTTCGAGCAGCGCGGTTTCCGGACCCGGGGTGCATGTCGGCGGCGGGTCGGGATTGGGGGTGGGAGTGGCCGGTGGAGGATTGTCGGTGATGAGCCGCCAGGCCGGATCGTCATGAAAGAGAATCCACTTGTTGGTGCTGGAAACCGTCAGGGCCATGGAATCCGGGGATGCTGTGAAGATCGGCTCGGGCGGGAGCCAGCCGGTCGTGTCGGAGGTCATCAGATACAGAGTTCCTCCGGTATCCGCCCAGGCGGCGTACTGCACATCGTTCGATGCCGCATCCACCGCGGCGGCAGTGACCGCTTCCAGTGCGACGATGTCGGAACGAGCATTTTTGAGTTTGTACGGGTCGTCGCCGAATTGAAACATCGCAACCCAGTTGTCGTCGGAAAGCCAGTCGGCCACCAGTGTCCCTGGTCCGATGTTGCCTGAGTTTCCACTCGTCTCATAATGGGACTCGGGAATCAGCGACACCTCTCGCGTGTCGCTCCACCAGGTGCCGAAATGGGCCTGATAATCCGTCCTGAATTTGGCGATCAGATAGAGGGAAATTGCCGCCGGATAAAACGTCAGTTTTTCAGTCGCATACCAGAAAGGAGGGTTACTGCCTGATACATAATGTCCATCAGCGATCATCGACGAATCGGTACTCCAGGTGTTTATATTCACGATTGCCCGATACAGATCGTATCCCATCCGATAATCGATCTGGAGTTCCTGGGCTGATACCCATCCGATACAGAATTCAGAACCGGAAATCGGGATGGAACATCTCGGATGCCAGCATCCGGACTCATATCGGATGACGCTGCAGCGTCCCCAACTCATCTCGATAATGATCGGGTTGCCGTCCGAATCGGTTGTCAAATGGTGATACAGCCAGTCGATCCAATAGTAATGGTTGACAAAACTGCCGATCATCTGAGGATTGACCGGGTCCGAAAGCCAGTACAGGTTCGTGAGGAAACCGATTTTGCACAATAGAAGAGGGTATCCGGCGAATGGTCCTGTTTCGGGAATCATGAAATCGAGAATCTGAGATGGGTTTTCGGGCAATTGAAGCGGGATTTCCGACCAGGCCGAGACGGGTCCGCAGAGGATCAGGCAGGATGAGGTTAGTAGCACCAGATTACGCAGATTGCGCTCTATCCACCGATTACGCCGATTTCGCTCAGTCCACCGATTACACCGATTTCGCAGATTCATTTGTCCACCTCCGAATAAAAGGGTGGTGATGAGCGCGGAATTCGTGCTTGTCATCGGATTTTAGCATGTTCGGCAGCGAAAGAAAGCCCGGATGCGATTCTCAGATCATGCCCGACTGCGTTTGCATAATGCTATGCCGTCGACGCAATACAATCACTTCGATCAGTAGCTCGAAGTCCAGCCGAATTCAACGATATCGACATTCGAGACGATTTCAGTGACATCCGGATCCGTCATGGCGGCGATCAAGCGCACGCCGGTCATCTCGCCGGCACCCGTCGGCCATTTGAATCGATCGATGATCCGATAGATACTGTTATCGGGGGGGATTGACGGAATGACGCCGAGGTAATTGTCCGGTGTCGTTCCGAATCCGGGACCAAAATACAAGATACCTCCGACGTCGAGCAGCACGAAGACAGGCATCCCATTCAATGCCTGGCTGCTCGGATTCCGGATACAGAGTGCGCATCGGAAATCGTCTTTCGGGTGAAACAGACGGTGGGAGAGATGGATTTCGAGCAGCGCGGTTTCCGGACCCGGGGTGCATGTCGGCGG
>CAYYMM010000045.1:16643-32354 GCA_964472395.1 uncultured bacterium
TGCCTGAGTTTCCACTCGTCTCATAATGGGACTCGGGAATCAGCGACACCTCTCGAATGTCGCTCCACCAGGTGCCGAAATGGGCCTGATAATCCTCCCGTGAGTATGATTTCAGATAGAGGTTCAGCGAAGCGGGGGAGAGCACCATTTCCTCGGTGTAAGACCAGATAGGAGGGTTTGAGTTTGAGAAGGAATACCCGTCTTCGATTCTCAGTATGTCGGTATTCCAGGAATTCACGTCCACGGCTGCCCGATACAGGTCTCGGTCCATCATATAATCGATTTGCAGTGCATCGTGTGAAGGCCATCCGACACATGCCTGGGAGCCGGAGATCGGGATGGATCGCCGGGGATGCCAGCATCCGGATTCATGTTTGATGAAACTGCAGCGCCCCCAACTCATCTCGATGAGGATCGGGTTGCCGGCCGGATCGAGTGTCAATCGATGATACATCTCGTTTCCAGAGTAACTGATGAGAAAACTGCCAATCGTCTCGGGATCGACCGGGTCCGAAATCCAGTACAGGTTTGTGAAGTCATCTATTCTGCACAAAAGCAGGGGGTATCCGGCGAATGGTCCTGTTTCGGGAATCATGAAATCGAGAATCTGAGATGGGTTTTCGGGCAATTGAAGCGGGATTTCCGACCAGGCCAGGGCGGGTCCGCAGAGGATCATGCAGGATATGGTGAGTAGCACCAGATTACGCAGATTGCGCTCTATCCACCGATTACACCGATTTCGCAGATTCATTTGTCCACCTCCATCATATAGGATGGCGATGAGCGTGAAATTCGTGCTCCTGTTTGTATTTGGCTCTGTCCGCAAGTAGGAAAACTGCCATGCGACAGCATTGATACACTCGCCTCTGCGGGATTAGAGCAAGCAAAGGATTCGTTTTTCGAATGACACCACCAGTAATCCCGCTGCGATCGAAGAGTCACGGGTTCATACTTCTTGACAAAGATGGCTTTCAGAGTAGCATGAAAAAAAAGGAGGAAAACATGCGAAGCATCATCATTGCCGGTGTTTTTGTTATCTTTCTTCAGGTTTCACCTGTTTCCAGTACCTGGACCTGGTCTGATCCGATTCCTCAGGGAAACGCATTGTTCGGTGTCTGGGTTGATTCATCCGATGTATTTTTTGCGGTAGGAGCAAACGGAACAATCGTTCGATTTGATCATGCAGATTATACCTGCTGGACCGAGTCGACAGGCATGATCCGGGATCTATGGGGTTCCTCACCGGACAATGTCATCGCGGTCGGAGAAGGCGGAACGATACTTCGTTTTGATGGATGTGCCTGGAGCACAATGATCTCGGGAACGGAACAAGATCTGAACGGTGTATGGGGCGCAACGGCTGAAAGTGTGTATGCGGTGGGTGACCAGGGCACGATACTCCATTACGACGGTACATCCTGGAATCAGCAGGCGATGGTCACGTCCGAGAACCTTTCAGCGATCTGGGGACGATCTGCAACAGAAATATATGCAGCGGGGGGGTTATCTGTTGTGAAGTATGACGGAATTGGATGGACGAACAATCCGGTTCCGAGAGATGTATCCCCGGCTACTATCTGGGCTTCAGGCCCTGAGGATGTCTATGTCGGAGGACACGGGTTCAATTTGCTCCACTTTGATGGGGTGCAATGGAGTCTGATTGATATTCCGGATAGGAATGTTCGCGGGCTTTCAGGTCGAAGTGCAAACGATATCGACGCAGTATGCTGGTTGGGAAATGTGCTGCATTGGAATGGTATGGAGTGGAGCTCTTCCGGGAAATCAACACCATGTATCATCTGGAATGGGCAATCAACCTCAGATGGTGGTTGGATTGGAGTGGGGGAAGGCGGAGGAATTTTCAGGTATGAGGGTGATCAATGGACCGCCTTGACACGATCCGCAATGGATTACAACCCCATATCGGAGATATTTGCAGTTTCCGAGAACGTAGCGTTTGCAATCGGTCATAATGGTGCGATGGCGCGATGGAACGGCGTTGAATGGAGCAAGTTCGAGGTGCCGGTGGAAAACGTCATCACCGGAATCTGGGCTTCTGATTCGAGCGATATCTGGATCACCTTGTTCCCCAGCGGTAACGGAGAACTGATTTTGCATTGGGATGGTCAGTCATGGTCCGATCGAACACCGGATATTGCGTCGGGGGAGAGTGACATTTTCAGTGATATCTGGGGCTTTAGTTCTTCGGAAGTCTATTGTGTGAATGGAAATAATCTCTATCGATGGGATGGTTCGAACTGGCAGCACTTCGATGTTACATCATCGGGGTTTTGCCGACTCTGGGGCAACTCAAGCACGGGATTATACAGTTTGAATAACGTGTATCAAGGAGGTTCAAAACCTATTTACTATGCCACCTTGTCGCATTGGAATAACGGGGATTTTGAGTTGCTGCTGGTGCACCAAGGAACACACTTTCACGGTATCTGGGGAACCAGCCCGAACGATATTACCATCGCTGAAGATCGCTGTCTGAATCATTGGGATGGTACGAACTGGACTCAACAGCCCGTCCCATACCTGCCTCAAATCATGGACGTGGCTATCGGTTTTGAAGATCAGGTTTTTTGTTTCGCTGGTTCAGTTCTCAGTTACTGGGACGGTCAGATCTGGAGGAAGATCGATCTTCCTTCCGCCGCCCCCAGTCTGAACGTAACCGGTACAAGTCCCGATAACCTCCTTTCAGCCGGAGATGTCGGCATGATTTTACAAGGAGATTCAAAAACAAGTCTTCTTGGGGTTGAAATACAGATGCCTGAATTTATAGAGTCCGGTCAGCCTTTTTATGTAAATGGATTCCTCCACAACTCTCAGGATCAGACCCTTCAAGCTGACGTATATTTCATTCTGGATGTCTTTGGCGCATTCTTTTTCTGGGACGATTGGACCTGCTATGCACCTCCTGATAACATGAGCATTGATTTCGTTCCGATGAGTGTCCCGCCGGGTGTTACATCCATCGCGGTTATTCCTGAGCTTGTCTGGCCGGGGGGTGAAGATGAGGAAGTCCATGGTCTTTACTTCTATGGAGGAATGCTGGATCCGGTTGCGCAGCAACTGATCGGTGAGATCGATTCGGTCGAATTTGGCTACAGCATGGCGCAGGATGAGTTTTCGTATTCGACGGGTCAGAAGATATCGGATTAGGAAATGGAACGAATACCGATCAGATAAAGAGAATCCCCCCCTGTACCTAAAAACATCGGGGTCGGAATCGGTATCGGTATCGAAAGAACCCCATATGGGATTCAGTCACGAGAAACTGGATGTGTACCGCGCAGCGATCGGGTATGTCGGTTGAGTCCTGTTGATTCTGCGTAAACCTGAAAGGTTATCGCAAGGCCAAGGATCAGTTTCTGCGCGCTTTGCCGGCAATCACTCTGTATATCACCGAAGGCAACGGCAAAACCACCGACGGATCTGTGCGCGATTGATGCCACCTCCTTGAATTTTCTTCGTGGCTGAATCTACAATCCGAGACTGGACGTTCTGCGGTATTCTGAACCCCCCCGGAGGCTATCCATGCAAAAACACATCGCCATTACTCGTCGGCGCATTCAACTGTTCATCCCGAAACTCTCCGCACTGCTCTACCCCCTCCGCGCGCCGGTAGCCCTGTCTGTCTTTCACGCTCCGGACCGCATTCCGTTCGTTGACGCCCTCCGCGGTACCTATTTCCCTCTTGCTCCGGGTGAGCAATTCGGTCCCCCCTGGTCGACACACTGGGTCCGCGTTTCGGCGATGATCCCCGCAGACTGGCATGGCCGCGAAGTCCATTTCCTGTGGGATTCATGCTCGGAAGCCTGTATCTGGATGGCCGGCACTCCCCTGCAGGGTCTCAGCGGTTCCTTCAGTCTTATGGGCGAAGATGCCCTCAGGAAGGATTTCTGCATCACCCCACACGCGGAGGGCGGCGAACACGCGGAATGGTACGTCGAGGTTGCCTGCAACGAACTGTTCGGTGTCAGCGGGTCCGCCGCCCGCGAGGCTGTCTCCAACAAGCGGATCGGGTTTCTGCGCCAGGCGGAACTGGCACTCTTCGACCGCGATGCCTGGGAGCTGTTCTGGGATTTCAAAATCATCTCGGATATGGCCCAACACCTCCCAGGCACGACGCCGCGTGGCGGTCAGGCGCTCTTTGCAGCCAATGCCATGATCAACACAATCCGTCCGGAGGATCGCTCGACCTGGTCCGAGGCTCGCGCGATTGCCTCCCGCTTTCTGGCCGCCCGTAACGGCGATGGTCAACACAATATCTCAGCGGTGGGACACGCCCATATCGACACCGCCTGGCTCTGGCCGATCGCCGAAACGAAACGCAAATGCATCCGTTCGCTCGCATCGGCGGTGCGTCAGATGGATGAGTATCCCGAGTTCATTTTCGCATGCTCGCAAGCCCAGCAACTCGCATGGGTGAAGGAATGCTCGCCTGCGCTGTTCGATCGAATCCGCGAAAAAGCAGCGGTGGGACAATTCGTTCCGGTCGGTGGGACATGGGTCGAGCCGGACTGCAATCTTCCCTCCGGTGAATCGCTCGTGAGGCAGTTTCTTTTCGGCCAGCGCTTCTTCCGCCGGGAATTCGGGATGACCTGCCGCGAGTTCTGGAATCCGGATGTGTTTGGTTACTCCGGCGCGCTGCCGCAGATCATGCAACTTTCGGGGATCGACTATTTTCTCACGCAGAAACTCTCGTGGAACCAGTTCAACAAACCCGCCAGCCATACGTTTCTCTGGGAGGGGATTGACGGCAGCCGTGTCCTGACGCATTTCCCGCCCGCCGATACGTACACCTCGACCGCATCGGTACAGGAATTGCTTTACAACGTGAACAACTTCAAGGACCACGAGCGGGCCAACGAGAGTTGTTTATTGTTCGGATACGGTGATGGCGGAGGTGGACCGACACCGGGAATGCTGGAACAACTGAGGCGTATGGAGGATGTGGACGGGCTGCCGCGAGTCCGGATTCGCTCGCCCCGGGAATTCTTCGCACGGTGCGCTGCCGATATCCGGGATCCGACGGTATGGGTCGGTGAACTTTACTTTGAACTCCATCGCGGCACCTACACGACCCATGCTTGGAACAAACGATTCAATCGTCGCTGTGAAGGCCTGCTCCATGATGTCGAATTCCTGTCCGCGCTGACACATGTTCTCGGTGATACGGCCTATCCTGCGAACGAACTGGAATGGATGTGGCAGCATATGCTGACGAACCAGTTTCACGACATCATTCCCGGTTCATCGATCGGCGCTGTATATGAGCAAACCACCCGTGAATACCTCGAAATCGAGCGATGCGGTGAGGCCCTGCGGAGTGCCGGGGTGAGATCGCTTGTCGGGGAGTCTTCCGAGGATGGACCGGCCATTTGCATCGTCAATACCCTCGGAATTCCACGCGAAGAAATCGTGGAGTTGCCTTTCATGGCTCGAACCGCGCAGATTGCGGCCGATGGGCGGAATCTGGCGATCGTCAAAGCGCCTCCCTTTGGTTATCGAATCATAATCCCCGATAACGGTAGCCATGTAACAGCATTCGTGACGGATACCGGGGATCAACTGACACTCGAAAACGAATTCATCTGCGCCGTGTTCGACCGGACGGGTGGACTGGTCAGTCTCTTTGACAAGCGTGTCGGGCGGGAGTGCATCGCGACGGGCGAGACCGCCAACCGGTTCGTGCTGTTTGCAGACGACCCGCTCGCCTGGGATGCGTGGGATGTCGATGTGTTTCACCTGGAAAAACGATTGGCGTCACCGGAGGCGTTCGCGGCACGCATGACGGAAACCGGGCCGCTTCGCGTGTCGATTGAGTTCGAATATCGGCTTTCGTCTGTCAGCACGCTCACGCAGACCGTGTCGCTCACTGCTATTTCTCCTCGTCTGGATTTCGCCACCGCCGTGAACTGGCATGAAGATCATACTTTTCTGAAGGTGGAATTCCCCCTCAACATTCGGGCGCAGAATGCCACATACGAGATCCAGTTCGGGCATCTGGAGCGTCCGACGCACTTCAACACCAGTTGGGATCTCGCGCGCTTCGAGGTGTGTGCGCACCGCTGGGCTGATCTGGCCGAGCCGGATTATGGGGTAGCGCTCCTGAACGATTGTAAATACGGACATGCCTCTCATGGCAACATCCTGAGACTCTCGCTGCTCCGGTCCCCTACCCATCCGGACCCGGCTGCGGATCGGGGCGAGCACGAGTTCCGGTATGCCTTGTTGCCTCATTCCGGGTCATTTCAGCAGGCCGATGTGATCGGGGAAGCCAGCCGATTCAACCAACCCCTGTTGCTTTGCGGCACCGGAGCCTCTCCCATCGAACGCTCGTATTTCAGCCTCAGTTCGTCGTCCGTGATCATCGATACGGTGAAAAAGGCGGAAGATTCCGATGCGCTCATTCTGCGTCTGTATGAAGCGCACGGGAGTCGAGGTTGTGTGCGGGTGAGCAGTATGTTGCCCGTCCGGTCCGTTGTGCGATGCAACCTTCTGGAGGAGGAAGATGCCCCGCTCGAGTGGGAAAACGGCGGGGTGCAACTTGAGGTGACACCCTTCCGGATACTGACATTAAAGCTGACACTCCAGAATCCCAATCAACCGCCCATTCATCCACCGATTACGCCGATTCCAGTGATTCAACCCCCCTCCCCCCCTACTGCTTGATGGCACACCATCTTCTTTCAACCTGAAGAAAAAAAAAGCAATCGGCGTAAATCTGTGTAATCGGCGGATAAAAATCCCGTCCGCACCCTCAAACATCCACCGATTACGCCGATTCATTTTTCTACCTCCGAATAAAAGGATGGTGATGAGGGTGAAATTCGTGCTCCTGTTAAGGGTTCTCGACGTAATAGAACGCTTTGTCAGATAAAATAGTAAGAATGGATTCATGCTTGAGAGAAAGATCAGTAATTGAGAAACAGATCGAAGAGATCGAGATACTATCTTTTCAGCGAAACACTGATGAAGTATCATGCGCAAAGTTCTGTGAGACGAAAGGAGAAAACCTTGAACCGATTCGATGAGTCTGTTCGATCCGAGCGTTGTTTCACGGCTACCTTGTTGCCTTTGATCTTGTTTCATGACGAATTCACCGGACTACGGTCCTTTGTCGAATGATAGAGTCACGTGCGGTTTCTGAGCGCAATGGTGCGAAGCAAGAGAAATCAGCTCCGATCTATGATTTTTCTGATCCTGAGATTATTACCGAGTTTCATATTGCACGGGATCTACACCATTATGGAGGCAGTTTGTCACCCTCTGAAGAACAAGATAATGAGCTGGGTATCGAGAAACGAGACCCCTCTGATCTCGTCATTGTCCTGGATCTCGATTGCGATGCCGTAATCACATGGTATGATATGAAACAAGAGAGCAAAGACCTTGGAGGAAGCCACGAAACCGCAATGATTGGACTGAAACGCAATACAGTGAGAGTCGTCCCGCATCATCCCGGATGGATTGCTTTGGGAGCGGAAGCGTGCAGGCAAATCAGACAGGATTGCGGCGATCTCATTGTCGATGTGCAGCATGTCGGCAGCACGGCTGTCCCCCTTTTACCGGCCAAGCCCATTCTCGATCTGGCGATTGCCGTGGTCGTTCAGGATACCATTCCTCTCGTACTGCAGAAGTTGACGCTGATGGGTTACATTTACCGTGGGGACCAAAGTGATACAGGCGGACATCTCCTCATCCGCGAGTCTGAACCGGATGTCCGAACGATCCATCTTCATGTCGTGACCCTGAGCGACCCTCAGTGGAACAATTATCTCAGATTCCGAGATGCTCTGCGGCGAGACCCTGATGTTCGGAAACGATATGCCGATCTGAAACAAAGACTCAGCGAAACGTTCCCTGAAGATCGGGAGGTGTACACCGAGTCCAAGCATGACTTCATTCGCGGGGTTCTGAACAGGGATGTCCAGGAATCGATGGATGGCCAGCATTGCGAGTGATGATTCATCTTCACAATTCATATCGCGGTCTTAATCAGGAGAGACGCTAAGTTTCAGAGATATTTTTCAGGTGCGAAACTCGAGTAAGAACCTCAAAATCGTTCTGTTGCGTCTGTCTGAATTCAGTCTATCCACTTGCCCTGATGATACACGGCTCGTACAGTCTCAATGTTTGCAATGTTATCCAGAGGGTTTTCATCTAAAATCACAAGATCCGCAATTTTATTCACCTCGATCGTTCCGTAAAGGTCATCCGCACCGATCCATTGTGCGGGGTAGAGGGTAGCCCCTTTTATGATCTCGGCAGGTTTGACGCCCCATTCACTGAGAAATCCCATTTCGAGAGCAACGCCTCTGGCAAAACTGCTGTCATGACCGACCAGAATTCTGACTCCGGCGGATGCCATTGCGTCGATGATGGTGTGCATGAGATCACAGAATGTCTCGTTTATCTTGCGCCGCAATTCTTCACCCGCATTCAAAGGCGCGTCTGTGAATCTGGTCCTCATGGGTTGAAGCGTGAACAGCGTCGGGCAGATGCAGACATCGCGGTCGACCATCAACTGACAGAGATCCCGCAAACGTTCCCGATCGATCACGTCATCGGAGTGTGTCATGATCTTCCTGAATAATGCCCGGTTCTCTTCGCTCTCTGGCGGTGAAAACCGATAGGGCTCGATCTCGGATCGCCACTCCGTTTTCAGGACGGACGGTAAAGCAGCCTGGGCATGTTCAAAGCATTGAATACCTAGCTCAATGGCATACTCCATTGGTATCCAATGGTATAGAGCGCAGCCGGGATCAAGGGTCACCGGCAGGTGATGTTCGACTGCCCGCTCCAATAGATAGGCCAACATGTCCTGGTCAAATTTGTTGAATGTTTTAACGAGACTCGCGCCATGGCATGCCAAGGAATCGAGCATCGTATCTACATCCTGCCTGGTCTCAATCGGGACAGTAAATCCCGGATACCGTCTGTTCTTGGACGCCCAATGCAGGGGCGGTTTTTCAAGCATCGGGCCGGCATATCGGATGTTCGGTCCGGTGTATTGCCCATTGCGCATCGATTGGACGAGTGTTTCCAAACTATCCAGCGGACCTCCGACATCCCTGATATGTGTGACACCTCTTTTCAGAAAAGCGGTGAGTTGATCCTGAACATGATGATCCCAGTCGGAGTCGGAAGGCAAATTCTGATTGGTGAGTATCATGCTTCGAACTTCGGGACTCACCGCGCCCAATTCCATGAGGTGGCCGTGACATTCCCATAACCCGGGCACAGCGTATCCACCCTGGCAGTCAAGGAACGGCTCGGTTTCCAAGGTTCCCGCTCCGGCTTCGTCGATACCCGCGATGACTCCCTCGCGAATCGTCAGATTTTTCATGGATGAAAATGCACCGTTGTAGGAATCAAATATACGAATGTTTGTTATTTTCAGTGTATCGTTCGGGCTTGTCATCGTTTTCTCTTTATCGCATGTCAGGTTTCAGTCATTCAGTTCACTGCACGAGTCAAACATGCACGACCGGCTTCACTCCATCCCCGTAATGCTCCAATTACATAAAGATACCTGTTCACCACATCATACGCAACATCCCCAACTCGATTGCGCCGCTGATCACCTCACCCGTGCGACTCAAGGTCGATTCCCGATGGATTCATCAAAATGCGTGCTCCAACAGCCACGCAAGGATCATTTGCGGGTGAGCAGTATGTTGTCTGTCCGGTCCGTTGTGCGATGCAACCTTCCGGAGGAGGAAGATGCCCCGCTCGAGTGGGAAAACGGCGGGGTGCGACTTGAGGTGACACCCTTCCGGGTACTGACATTAAAGCTGACACTCCATAATCCCAATCAACCGCCCATTCATCCACCGATTACGCCGATTCCAGTGATTCAACCCAATCACCCCACCACTGCTTGATGGTACACTATCTTTTTACAACCTGAAGAAAAAAAAGAAATCGGCGCAAATCTGTGTAATCGGTGGATAAAAAATCCCGTCCGCCCCCTCAAACATCCACCGATTACGCCGATTCCAGTGATTCAACCCCCCTCCCCCCCCTGCTGCTTGATGGCACACCATCATTTTTCAACCTGAAGAGAAAAAAGCAATCGGCGTAAATCTGTGTAATCGGTGGATAAAAATCCCGTCCGCCCCCGCAAACATCCACCGATTACGCCGATTCCAGTGATTCAACCCAATCACCCCACCACTGCTTGATGGTACACTATCTTTTTACAACCTGAAGAAAAAAAAGAAATCGGCGCAAATCTGTGTAATCGGTGGATAAAAAATCCCGTCCGCCCCCTCAAACATCCACCGATTACGCCGATTCCAGTGATTCAACCCCCCTCCCCCCCCTGCTGCTTGATGGCACACCATCATTTTTCAACCTGAAGAGAAAAAAGCAATCGGCGTAAATCTGTGTAATCGGTGGATAAAAATCCCGTCCGCCCCCGCAAACATCCACCGATTAGGCCGATTCCAGTGATTCAACCCCCCTCCCCCCCTGCTGCTTGATGGCACACCATCATTTTTCAACCTGAAGAAAAAAAGAAATCGGCGCAAATCTGTGTAATCGGTGGTTAAAAAATCCCACGCTAAAAACACTCCCGGTTGCTGCTGTTGTGTGGAGCAACACCGCTTGATAAAATAAACAAAAATTAAACGCTCCTCCTGAGAAGAAAAGAAAGGAAGTCCCATGCGACAAGAACTGAATCAGATTCGAAAGACAGCAGAGATCGACGATAAAGACCTGGAAACCTACGCGATTATCGGTGCAGCAATGACCGTTCACAATGAACTCGGTTGTGGTTTTCTCGAAGCCGTCTATCAGGAGGCTCTGGAACTTGAATTTCAATCGACCGGGATTCCCTATTATCGGCAGAAGTTACTTCCCGTCTTGTACCGAGGGAAATCACTCAGAACTAACTTCAGAGCAGATTTCGTCTGCTATGAGTCTATCATCGTTGAAATCAAAGCGTTATCACAGTTATCCGGACTCGAAGAATCGCAGGTTATCAACTACCTCAAAGCATCGGGTCTCAGACGTGCATTGCTTATCAATTTCGGTAATAGAAGCCTTCAGCAAAGACGATTTGTCCTTGATCCATCCATGCACAAAATTCAGTGACTGAGTGCCGAGGTCTGTCGGGACATCAATCGGCGTAAATCTGTGTAATCGGTGGATTGATTCAGGGGCCCCAGACATCGACTGTCGCACCGCAGTTCCGGCATTTTTCGGCATACCATGAAAATGGTTCGCCACATTGGGAACACCGCCACTTCGCCTTCTGATCCTCAACCCAGTTCTCCAACCCCATCGCACGAATATCGCGCAGATTCCGGATGTTGAACCGCAAATGTCTCAGAATCCGAAACGTCTGGCTCGCACGCGCATACTGCTCATGAATCGAGCAGGGGAGCTCGTCACACTCAGAACAGGAATCGACCCCTTTTTCCTTCACGCAATCCTTGATTCTGCAGCCCCGGCAGTTCACGAAAGGCGCATCCGATTTGCATCCGTCACACCGCATCTGTTCGGGCGTCGCTTCCCAACCCGGCAGTTCGCTCTGAAACATCCCGATCACCCGCTTCTTGTCCTCTTCGGTTTGCGCATGAACGATCTCACAGGCTCCGCAAAAGATTCCGCAATACGAATCCGGTCTCACTGATGCCATACCAACTCCTCCCAAAATCCTATTACGATCCGTTTTCAGCTTAGTTTATCTCGTATTTCACACCCTTTCACGCCGTTGACTTGACCGGGATCCGACCGTAGAATAGGTCAGTTCGGAGCGAACGGCTCACGAACTTCGGGCAACCCTTAGGAGACCTCCTTCGTGAACACCGCACTCTGGCCCCTCCTTCTGTATTTTGTTTTCGCCCTCGCGGTCGCGGGCGGCATGATCGTCATCCCGTTTTTTCTCGGACAACGACACCGCGAACACGCCACGGGTGAACCCTATGAATCCGGCATCGTCGGCACCGGCACCCCGCGCGTGCATCTGTCCGTCCATTACTATCTGATCGCCATGTTCTTCGTCGTTTTCGATCTCGAAGCCGTCTTCATCTACGCCTGGGCTGTGTCCGCGCGCGATCTGGGCTGGCAGGGGTATATCTCCGTGTCCGTCTTCATCGGCCTGCTGCTGGTCGCTCTGCTGTATCTGTGGCGGCAACGCGCCCTGGATTGGGGCCCCGTGCCTCGGCCCAGAGACTCCCTGCTTCCCCCGCGGGACGCATCGTGACGCCTCGAAAGGATCCCGAAATGCTCACACAACCCGGTTCGGTCAACCCTGTCCAGTCCGTTGAGGAGGCCGCGCGCCAGAGCGTGGTGCTCGGGACAGTCCAGGATTTCGTCGCCTGGGGTCAGAAGAACTCGATCTGGCCGTTCGCATTCGGACTGTCGTGCTGCTTCGTCGAGATGGCCACGTCGCTCACGAGCCGCTTCGATGTCGCACGGTTCGGCTCCGAAGTCATCCGCGGAACGCCTCGCGAAGCCGACCTGATGATCGTCGCCGGAACCGTTTTTCTCAAGATGGCGCCTGTCGTGCAGCGTCTGTATGAGCAGATGATGGAGCCGCGGTGGGTCATTTCGATGGGCGCATGCGCCAATTCAGGCGGCATGTACGATATCTACAGCGTCGTCCAGGGCGTCGATACGTTTCTTCCCGTCGATGTCTACATCCCCGGCTGCCCGCCTCGCCCAGAATCGTTCCTCGAAGCCCTGACACTGCTCCAGTCCAAAGCCGCCGGCCAGCGCCGTCCGCTGAGCTGGGTCGTTGGCCCGCAAGGCGTCCAGACCCGGCCCGTGCCCTGCATGCGAGACCAGAAAACGAGCGACCGGATGAAGACACTCCGGCTGCGCCCACCGGAGGAAGTGTGATGATCCGCGAGTTACTTGCCGACCGATTCGGCCCTGTCACAACGCAACCGACAGCCGACGGCATCGAGACGCTCTGGGTCGATCCGGCCCAGATCCGCCGGGTCGTCCGGTTCCTGAAATACGATATCCCGCAACCGTTCCCGATGCTCTACGATCTGACCGCAATCGACGAAAGCACGCGACAGCACCGCGACGGCCAGCCCGATTCCGCGCTCACGGTCGTCTATCATCTCCTGTCACTCGACCGGAATGTCGACCTGCGGATCAAAGTGGCTCTGCCGACCGATTCCCCCGCAATCGACTCGATCATCCGCATTTTTCCGGCCGCGGCCTGGTATGAATGCGAGGCTTTCGACATGTTCGGGATCCGGTTCAACGACCATCCGAACCTCCGCCGGCTTCTCATGCCGCAGAACTGGCCCGGACATCCGTTGCGCAAAACGCACCCGGCCCGCGCCACGGAATTGCCCCCCTATACCCATGACAACGCCATCGTCGATCTCCAGCAGGATCTCCTCAAACTGCGGCCCGAGCAATGGGGCTGGGCGCCGGAGTCCGAAGAAAACGAATACATTTATCTGAATTTAGGTCCGCAGCATCCCGGAACGCATGGATTGCTTCGCTTTATCCTGAAACTCGATGGTGAGGTGATCTCGGAATCGATCGCGGACATCGGCTATCATCATCGGGGCGCCGAGAAAATGGCTGAGCGTCAGACGTGGCACAGTTTCATTCCCTACACCGATCGCATCGATTATCTCGGCGGAGTGATGAATAACCTGCCGTATCTGCTCGCGGTGGAAAAACTGGCGGGAATCCGCGTGCCGGAACGCGCTCAGATGATCCGCGTCATGATGTGCGAACTGTTCCGCATCATCAGTCATCTCGTCTGGTACGGCACGTTCGTTCAGGACATCGGCTTCATGTCGCCGGTGTTCTATATGTTTACAGACCGTGAACGCGCGTTTCGGATCGTCGAGGCAATCTGCGGAGGCCGGATGCATCCGATGTGGTTCCGGATCGGCGGGGTTGCGCACGATCTGCCCAAAGGCTGGGAAGCGCTCGTTAAGGATTTCATCGAGTATCTGCCGGCGCAACTGAAGGATTATGACAAAGCCGTCATGCGGAACCGGATCTTCACCGCACGGACAAAGGGTGTCGGCGCCTATTCGCTCGCCGAGGCCATCGAATGGGGCGTGACGGGGCCGGGACTGCGCGCGTGCGGGCTGGAGTGGGATTTTCGGAAAAAGCGGCCGTATTCAGGCTATGAGTCGTTTGAATTCGATGTTCCGACCGCGGAAAAGGGCGACTGTTTCGACCGGGCGGTGGTGCGGATCGAGGAAATGCGGCAGAGCCTGCGGATCATCGAACAGTGTCTGAAAAATATGCCCGCGGGCGATTACAAGGCGGATCACCCGCTCGCCATGCCGCCGCGCAAGGACCGCACGATGCATGACATCGAGACCTTGATCCACCATTTCGTCGGAGTCGCCTGGGGGCCGGTCATGCCTGCGGGGGAATCGTTTGCGGGTGTCGAGGCGACCAAGGGAAACACGGGATACTATGTCATCAGCGACGGCGCGGCCATGTCGTATCGGACGCGGATCCGGACCCCGTCCTTCGCGCATATCCAGATGGCGCCCGGTGTCGCGAAAGGAATGCTCGTGGCGGATCTGCTGGCGTATCTCGGGAGCATCGACTTCGTGCTGGCGGATATCGACCGGTAGATTCATGGGAGGGGAACGCATGACGAGACTGGAGTTCACATGCTGACGGAGCACGAACGAAGGGAAATAGAGTCGGAATTTCCGCATTATCCGGACAGGAAAGCGCTCAGCATCGATGCGCTCAAGATCGTGCAGGCGCACCGCGGTTGGGTCAGCGACGAAGCACTCGGGGATGTCGCCGACCTGCTCGGTATGACCACCGCAGAACTCGAAGGCGTCGCGACCTTCTTCAATATGATTTTCAGAAAACCGGTCGGTCGTCATGTGATCATGATGTGTGACAGTGTGACCTGCGACGCACTCGATGGAGTGGCGCTGCGTCAACACCTCCTCGATCGGCTCGGAATCCGTCCCGGACAGACCACCGCGGACGGCCGGTTCACGATGATCCCCGTGCCGTGTCTGGGCGTCTGCCAGTTCGCACCGGTCATGATGGTGGATCGCGACTTGCATAAAAACGTCACCATCGAGACGCTCGATCGGGTCATCGATCGATTGCGGGAGGAGACATGAACCGCATGGAACGGCCGCTGACGCAGCACTTCAGACCCGACGGGAAGCCTTTGACGCTGGACGAGTATCGTGCTGTCGGCGGATATCGGGCGGTAGAAAGCGCCGTCCATTCGAAAACGCCTCAGGATGTGCAGCAGATCGTCAAGGCATCGGGACTCAGAGGCCGCGGTGGAGCGGGATTCCCGACGGGCTTGAAATGGAGCTTCGTGCCGATGGGGCCTGGCGCGAACCGGCCGAAATACCTGATCGCCAACGCGGATGAACTCGAACCGGGAGCCATCAAGGATCGGTTCCTGATGGAGCACA
Organism: uncultured bacterium; assembly: GCA_964472395.1. GTDB lineage: Bacteria > CSSED10-310 > CSSED10-310 > CSSED10-310 > CALFER01 > CALFER01. The sequence goes on from CAYYMM010000045.1 coordinate 32,054, forward strand.
GTCCGCATCAGCTCATCGAGGGCATGATCCTCGCGGCATTCGCGATCGAAGCTCAGACCGGATACATCTTCATCCGATACGATTACCACGACGCCGCGAGTTTTCTCCACGAGGCCATCGTGGAAGCTCGAAAAGCGGGATTGCTCGGCGAAAAGATCCTCGGAACGGATGTCTCGATCGATCTGCATGTGCATTCCAGTGCCGGGAGATACATCTGCGGAGAGGAAACCGCGTTGATCAATGCGTTGGAGGGCCGGCGCGCCAATCCCCGCAGCAAACCCCCGTTTCCTCAGATCAGCGG